>NZ_CP072934.1:1800000-2100000 GCF_024453815.1 Corynebacterium pseudogenitalium
AGGGCGCATACGTGGATGCGTGGAAATCCCTCATTGGACTCCGCGAGGCTAAACTCACCACCTCCATCGGCGTCTCAAACTTCCTGCCAGAGCACATTGAGCAGATTGAGATGCACACCGACGTCACCCCCGTGGTTAACCAGGTTGAGCTGCACCCGCTGTTCCAAAACTGGAAAGAGCTCGACGCGATGCGTGTGCACAATATCGCCATCGAGGGCTGGGCTCCGCTCGGCGGCGGCGCCTACGACCTGACGGACTTCCCGGAAATTACCGACGCCGCCGAGGCACACGGCAAAACGCCAGCGCAGGTGGTGCTGCGCTGGCATCTACAAAACGACGTGATCGTGTTCCCCAAGACCACGTCCGCGGAGCGGATGCGTGAAAACATGGACATTTTCGACTTCACGCTCAGCCCCGAAGAAATGTCCGCCATCGTCGCGCTCGACGAGGAGGAGTTTGGGCGCCACGGCCCGCACCCCACGGACTACGAAGAACTGGGCTAGATAGCCGGGGCTTCGCCCGTCTCCTCGTACTTGGACAGGATGTCGATGCGGCGCTGGTGGCGCTCCTCGTTGCTCCACTCCTGACCAATGAACGCGTCGACGATCTTCAGTGCTTCTTCCTCGGTGTGCATGCGCCCACCGATACCGATGAGCTGCGCGTTGTTGTGCTCGCGTGCCAGGCGCGCGGTCTCCTCAGACCACGCCAAGGCGCAGCGAGCGCCCTTCACCTTGTTCGCGGCGATCTGCTCACCATTGCCAGAGCCGCCCAGCACGATGCCGAGGGAGCCTTCGTCCGCTACCGTCCGCTCAGCTGCGGCGATGCAGAACGCTGGGTAGTCGTCGAGGGCGTCATACTCGTGCGCACCACAGTCGATGACTTCGTGGCCCTGCTTTTCCAGGTGGGCCTTAATCTGATTCTTTCGTTCGAAACCGGCATGATCTGCCCCAAGGTAAATTCGCATGCGCTCTACCCTACCTTCCTGCTAGCTCACCTGCGGCGGTTCCGTGCGGGAACGCTTCAGTTCGAAGAAGTAGGGGTATTCGCTCAGTGCCAGGGAGGCGTCGAAAAGCTTGCCTGCCTCCTCACCCGTTGGGACGCGGGTGATGACCGGCCCAAAGAATGCGGTGTCTCCTAGCTTGACCACCGGGGTGCCCACCTCGTCACCGACGGCGTCCATCGCACCCTGGTGGTAGGTGCCGAGCAGCTCGTCCATCTCGTTGGTGTTGGCAAGGTCGGCGTAGCTGGCGTCGAGACCTACCTCTTCGAGTGCTGCCGCGATGATCTCGTCGTAGGCGCCGTAGCCCTTCTTGCCGCCCTGCTCCCCGGCGTGAATGGCGGTGCCCATCGCGGTGTAGAGCGCGTCGATCTTCTCTGGGTGGTCGCGCTTCACCGCTGCGAACACGCGCGCGGGACCCCAGTTGGCCTCCATCATCTTGGCGTAGTCGGCGGGGATGTCGCGGCCGTCGTTAAGAATGGACAGTGACATCGGCACCCACTCGACCGTGATGTCGCGGACCTTTTCTACTTCCTTCATCCAACGCGAAGTGAGCCAGCAAAATGGGCAGCTTACGTCGAACCAAAAGGTAACTGGTGCAGTCACAGAATCATTCCTCCATTCGTTCCGGAAATTATGCAGCCACCATAGCGAAAAACACACAGGTACGGCGAGTATGTTGGAGGACATGAAGACAAACCTCAAGCGCAGCGACGCACAACTTCGCGCACAACTTATCTCAGATGTCCATTACGATATTGCGCTCGATGTCAACGGAGCAGAGCAGTTCACGTCGACCACCACGGTCACGTTCCGCTCGGGCGCAGGCGAGACGTTCTTCGATCTGGTCGCCGACGAGTTCTCCGCAACGCTCGACGGCCGCCCCGTCGACGGCCGCACCCTCACGCTCACCGAGGGCGAGCACACCTTAGTTGTCGACGCCACCATTACCTACAACCACACTGGTGAAGGCCTGCACAAGTTCGTCGACCCGATGGACAACAAAGATTACCTCTACACCCAGTTCGAACCCGCGATGGCGATGAAGGTGTTTGCTTGCTTCGACCAGCCGGACATCAAGGCCACGTATAAGATTGCCGTCGACGCGCCAGAGGCCTACACGGTCGTACTCAACGAGGAGGCGACCCGTGAGGGCAACGTGTGGTCCTGCACCATTGATTACCCACTGTCGACGTACCTGGTGGCAATCTGCGCCGGCGAGTACGAGTTCGTCGAAGACGAGTACGTCGACGATCTGAAGCGTATCCCGCTTCGCATCTTTGCCCGCGCCTCACTCATGGAGCACCTCGACGCAGAACGCTTGTTCCGCCAGACGAAAGACGGCTTCGCGTACTACCACAAGAATTTTGCGATTGCGTACCCGTTCGGCAAGTACGACCAGATTTTCTGCCCCGAGTACAACATGGGCGCAATGGAGAACGCCGGCGCGGTGACGTTCCGCGATGAGTACGTCTTTACTTCCGAGCCAACCCCGTATCGCCTCGAGCGCCGCAACGACACGATCCTGCACGAGATGGCGCACATGTGGTTCGGCGACCTCGTCACGATGCAGTGGTGGGACGACTTGTGGCTCAACGAGTCCTTCGCGACCTGGTCCGCAGCCATTGCCCAGACCGAGATCGGCGAGTACCCGAATGCGTGGACGACGTTCGCGGCCGTCGAGAAGGCATGGGCCTACCAGCAAGATCAGCTGCCGACGACCCACCCAATCGCCGCTGACGCCCCGGACATCGAGACCGCCGAGCAGAACTTCGACGGGATCACCTACGCCAAGGGCGCGTCCGTGCTGAAGCAGCTGCAGGCATACGTTGGCCGCGACGAGTTCTTCGCGGGCGTGCGCGATCACTTCAACAACCACAAGTTCAGCAACGCTTCCTTCGACGATCTTCTGGGCGCGTTGGAGAAGTCGTCGGGCCGCGATTTGAGCGAGTGGTCCCAGCAGTGGCTGCGCACCACCGGTGTGTCCACCCTTCGCCCCGAAATCACTGAGGATTCCTTCGCAGTCGTGCAGGAATCCGATGTGCTGCGCACCCACCGGGTCGGCATCGGGCTGTACAAGCTTGACGGCGACAAGGTCGTGCGCACCCACCACGTAAAGGTGGACATCGAGGGGGCTCGCACTGAGGTTCCCGAGCTCGTCGGCATCGACCACGACCTCGCGCTGGTCAACGACGAAGACCTCACGTACTGCAAGATGCGCCTCACGCCGGAACACACTGAGTTCGTGCTGGAGCACATCGGGCAGATCGAGGACCCACTTGCGCGCACCCTGTGCTGGTCATCCCTGTGGGAGGCCGTCCGCGACACGCTGCTGCCAGCGCGCAAGTTTGTGATGGCCGTGGCCAACTTCAGCCGCCTCGAAGACCAACCGAGTGTGCAGGAGCGCCTCCTCGCGCAGGCGACGCTGGCGGTCAAGCAGTACGTGGCATGGTCCTGGCAGCGCACCGGCTTCTACATGCTCAGCGAGGCATTCCGCGGCCAGGAGCCTGCAGGTATCTACCAGCGCGCGCTCGCCCGCCTGCAGCCTTCGAAGCAGAACACGACGTACTTCCACGAACTCCTACAGTCGCTGGATAACCAGGAGATTCGCTGGCTCGTGCTCACGAACCTTGTCGCAGGCGGCGCCATGCTGGCCAAGACCGCCAAGAACGAGGAGGATCCGTCCTCCGAGGGTGCGCTGTCGCGCCTGCGCATCGACGCCGTCACGAACAAACAGTGGGCGTGGGATGAGATCGTCAGCGGTACACGCACAAACCTTGAGGTGCGCTTCCTTATCGACGGCCTCACCTTCACCTCCGAAGGCATGGACGGCTTGGCCGAGCGCTACTTCGAGATCGCGCCAGAGCTGTGGGACAAACTGACCAACGAGATGGCTCAGAACACGCTCGAGGGCCTGTTCCCGCTGTGGGATATTTCGATTGCTACAGTCGAGCGCGCCGAGGCGCTCCTTGCGCGGGAGGACATTCCGGCGGGCCTGCGCCGCATCGTTTCGGAGGGTAAGGCCCGCGTGGAGCGCGCGCTGCGCAACCGTGTTGGTGACGCAGGCGCGGAAGGCGCAGCGAAAACGCTGCGCTAGAGGCTAGAGCTCCTCGACGATGCGGATCTGCGCCGCATCCGTGCGAGCCACGATAGAGGCGAACATGACCAGCGTGTCACCCTCAAAGAGCTTGCGCGTGATGCGGTGCACCGGGGTGTTCGCCGCCAAGGAGAGGCTCTCGCGCTCCTTATCGGTCGGGTTGGCCGGGAACAGGATGTCCTCGCGGCGCAGGTGAGGAGTCACGCCACCCAGGTCGGTACGCTGGCCACGTGCGTAGTCGACGGAGCTACGGCTGTACTTGGACTCATAACCGGGGCGAACGTACGTGGTTTCAGCGAACACCGGGTTACCGTTGGCAAAGTGAACGAGCTCGCTGGTGAGCAACTTATCGCGGGAGTCTACGCCGAATGCAGAGACGACGATCTGCGGTGCGGGCGCAGCGGTCTCCGAAATCAGTTCGGAAGAGACGTCCAGACCATGCGCGATAAGCTGCTCCGTCAGCGATACCTTGCCCGTCAAGTCGATGATCGGAGGCAGCGCGCGAACGAATGTGCCACCGGTGCGGCCACGCTTACGCTCAATAATTCCTTCGAGCTGCAATAGGTCCAGTGCATGGCGCACGGTCATGCGTGCCACCCCGTACATGTCTACAAGTTCGCGTTCTGGCGGTAGCTTGTCGCCGGGTTCGAGCTCGCGCGATTCGATCTGGCTCCGCAGAGCATCAGCAATCGCTACATACGCTGGCTTTTTCGCCATAAATTCCTCCTATTTTTGCGGCTGCGTTTAGGTTCACTGCCGCCCGCCCATAACTCCAGGTGTGACGCCAAAAGGTACAACACCAAAATCTCAGTTGTTTCTAATATAGTTCATTGGACCATAAAAGTACCTAACAATAAATTTGAACAAAGTGCGCGACACTTGACACGTCCATAAATTGCAAAGTCATACTTTCAGTTGAACCCTATCGACGTGCCAAATTCAGGAATCTCCAACGCCAATTACAACATCGCCCAAGCCACGGCCAATACCCCCATTTGCGGTAACCCGGGTGCTCGACGGCTGCTCGAGACGTAGCGCGTAAACTAGAGCACAATGTTTTCTCTTACGCAGTTTTCTCCATCAGTCTTAGCCAAATCCGTGAGCGTTCCAGATGTCGACGAAGCCGTCGACTCCGTCACCTCGTGGTGGAATGACCCCGCCACGCGAGACATCTTTGTGACCCGCCCCCTGTGGATCCTGGTCATCCTGGCCATTGCCCTTGTGTTGCACATCGTGGTGCGCAGAATCATTACGAAGGCCGCGAACAACGCCATCAACTCCTCCAGCGCGGCTCTCCCCTTCCGCCGCCGCGCTGGCGCCGTGAAACCCGACACTGCGCATTCGCGCTCGCGGGAGCAGCGCCGCCAGCAGCGCATCCTCACGCTGGCGAACGTAGGACGCTCCGCGGCAGCAATTGTGATTTGGGTGTGGGCGGTCCTCGCGGTGCTCGACCAACTCGGGGTCAACGTCGCCCCGCTCGTGGCCTCTGCGGGCGTCGTCGGCGTCGCCCTCGGCTTCGGCGCGCAGTCCCTTGTGAAAGACTTCCTCAGCGGCATCTTCATGTTGCTGGAAAACCAGTACGGTGTCGGTGACGTCATCGCGGTCAACGACATTGAGGGCACTGTAGAGCACGTCACGATGCGCATCACCACCGTCCGCGATATTGACGGCACCCTCTGGTACGTCCGAAACGGTAACATCGATCTGCTTGGCAACCAGAGCGACGTCTTCTCCGTTGCCCGCCTCGAGATCCCTGTTTCCATCCAGGCTGATCCGGAGCAGGCAGCCAGCGTCGTCGAGGCCGCAATGCAGGACGCAGTGACGCGCCCCGAGATCAAGGACAAACTCGTCGGTGAGGCCACCATGCTGGGCATTTCCAAGTTCGACCCGGAGTGCGCAACCCTGCGCGTGATGGTCAATACGCTGCCTGGCGAGCAGTGGGGCGTCTCCCGTTTCATGACCGCGGTCATCCTCGAGGCGCTTCACACGCACGGCGTGCCGCTGCCTGGCACGGAGCCGACCTACATCCGACACCTGGACCGCACCCCTGGAGGCGAGAACAACGATGCAGATCAGCAATAGCAACGAGGCACAGCAAACGCTCTACGAAGCCGTCGGCGGCGAGGAGTTCTTCCACACGCTCGTGCACCGCTTCTACGCCCAGGTCAAAGAAGATGACCTCATCGGCCCCATGTACCCCGACGAGGACTGGGAAGGCGCCGAATCCCGCTTGCGTTGGTTCCTCACCCAATACTGGGGCGGGCCACGCACCTACCAGGAGCGCCGTGGCAACCCAATGCTGCGCCGCCGCCACTTCCCGTTTGCAATCGGGGAGGCTGAGGCGGACCGCTGGCTCGAGCTGATGGGCAAGGCAATGGCCGAGTTTGACGACGCCACCCTGCCCCAGCCCTACCGCGCCGCCATGTGGAATCACATGCAGCGAGTCGCGTACATGATGATCAACCAGGGCCCGCGGTCATACGAATAGGCTCAGCGACTTGCTGTGGTAGACGGTGCCGAAGGGGGCGTCGATACGCACCCACCTGCCTGCGCTCGAAACCCGCAGGTAGCGAGGCACTTCGACCGGGGCTTCGAACCCCGGAATGAGCCCAAGCGAGGTGCAGGTAAACACCGCACGCATGGGTATTTCAAGTTTCGGGCCGCGGTCGTCCGCGTCGACGGTGATGACCACGGCGTCGAGAAGTGAAACCGGCGGGCCGAGCGGGCCCGCGAACTGGCGCGCAAGGTTTCGGCCTTCGTCGGCGAGCTGACGCGCTGTAGAAATAGGCACCTCTTCGCGCAGCACGAACCCTTGCGCCGGTGGCAGTGCCCCAGGCCAGTTCTGATCCTGCGCCGCGCCAAGTGTTCCCGTCGCAGTTTCGAGTGCCTCGAGAACCCGGCGCGCAGGCACCACCGCACCGTCGCGGGAGATAGTTCCGCGGACCCGGCGCGAGGCGACGCAGTCGAACGGGGTGGTGACAAAGACATCGACGTCGTGTTCCCCGACTCGCTGGAACCGCGCGTAGGCGTCATCCTGGAGTGCGAGGGCGCGCTGCAGCAGGGCGCGCAGTCCGCGCTCCCCCTGCTCAACAACAAGCGTTTCGGTGGTAGCCACCTATGCCTGCCCCAGCTCGTCGTCACCGTCGAGCGTTGTGTAGGCGCGGGCAAGGATGCCGAGCTCCTGCGAGGTGATTGCTCGCGGGCTCGCCGTCCGTTTATCCACGGTGACCTGTACGCAATCAATCACGCAACAGACGCTGCCTTGTGCGTCCTTGATCTCCTGACGCGTCGTAAAGGACGTGTTGCCGAGGTGGATCACCTGCGTATCAACGGTCACTGCCTGCGTGTTCGGCAGCACTGGGCGAACGTAGTCCGCTTCGATGCGCCGAACGAACACCACAAACTCGTACCCCTGAGACTCGAAGAACTCCTGGGCAAACGCGAGTCGCGCCTGCTGCGCGATCTCGATGTAAGCCGAGTTTGTCACATGGCCGTACCGGTCAAAATCGTTCCACCTCAGCGAGATGGAGTGCGTGTGAATCCTGCCGCGCATATTCTGTTCCGACATAGCCATTTCCTACCTTTTCCGCTGTTAGCGGCTGAGCTTGCGGTGGGTGACGCGCGACGGCTTCGCCGCTTCCTCACCGAGGCGCTCAACCTTGTTCTTCTCGTAGTCGCCGAAGTTGCCCTCGAACCAGTACCACTTGCCTTCCTCAACGTTGCCTTCCCAGGCGAGGATGTGGGTACAGGTGCGGTCCAGGAACCAGCGGTCGTGCGAAATCACGACAGCGCAACCTGGGAACTTTTGCAGCGCATTCTCAAGCGAGCCAAGGGTTTCGACGTCCAAGTCGTTGGTCGGCTCGTCGAGCAGGATCAGGTTGCCGCCCTGCTTCAGCGTCAGCGCCAGGTTCAGGCGGTTACGCTCACCACCGGAGAGCACCTTGGACGGCTTCTGCTGGTCAGCGCCCTTGAAACCGAACGCCGAGAGGTAGGCCCGCGACGGCATTTCGTTCTGGCCGACCACGATGTAGTCGAGGCCGTCCGAGACTACTTCCCACACCGTCTTTTCCGGGTCGATGTTTTCGCGGTTCTGGTCGACGTAGGACAGCTTCACGGTCTCACCGACCACGACGGTGCCTGCGTCTGGCTCTTCCAGCCCAACGATGGTCTTGAACAGGGTGGACTTACCCACACCGTTCGGGCCGATCACGCCCACGATGCCGTTGCGCGGCAGCGTGAAGGACAGGTCCTTGATCAGGACGCGGCCGTCGAAGCCCTTGTCCAGGTGCTCGACCTCGACGACCTTGTTGCCCAGGCGTGGAGGCGTCGGGATCTGGATTTCTTCGAAGTCCAGCTTCTTGTACTGCTCTGCCTCGGCAGCCATTTCCTCGTAGCGTTCCAGACGCGCTTTGTTCTTCGCCTGGCGCGCCTTCGGCGAGGATCGTACCCACTCGAGCTCGTTCTTCAGACGCTTCTGCAGTTTCTGGTCCTTCTTGCCAGCAACCTCGAGGCGCTCGGCCTTCTTCTCCAGGTAGGTGGAGTAGTTGCCCTCGTATGGGTAGAGCTTGCCGCGGTCGACCTCACAGATCCACTCGGCCACGTTGTCCAGGAAGTAGCGGTCGTGGGTAATCGCCAGAACTGCGCCCGGGTAGGACTGCAGGTGCTTCTCCAGCCACAGGACGGACTCGGCGTCCAGGTGGTTCGTTGGCTCGTCGAGCAGCAGCAGGTCCGGTTCGGACAGCAGCAGCTTCGCCAGCGCGACGCGGCGGCGCTCACCACCGGAAAGCTTGGTCACCGGGCTATCGGACGGCGGGCAGCGCAGTGCTTCCATCGCCTGCTCAATCTTGGAATCGACCTCCCAGGCGTCAGCGGCGTCGAGCTCCTCCTGGAGTTTGCCCATTTCTTCCATGAGCTCGTCGGTGTAGTTCGTCGCCATCTCTTCAGCGATTTCTTCGAAGCGCTGCTTCTTCTCGAAGATGTCGCCGAGGCCCTCTTCGACGTTCTCTCGAACGGTCTTCTCCTCGTTCAGCGGTGGCTCCTGCAGGAGGATGCCGACCGTTGCGCCGGGATCCAGGAATGCTTCGCCGTTGTTTGGCTGGTCAATCCCCGCCATGATCTTGAGTAGCGAGGACTTACCTGCGCCGTTTGGCCCAACGACACCAATCTTGGCGCCGGGATAAAAGGCCATGGTGACATTGTCCAAAATGACCTTGTCACCGATGGCCCTGCGAACGTTTTTCATCGTGTAGATGAACTCAGCCACGTAAAAACCCCTTTAACTGAAGCGGACATACATCGTTTCACAGGGTACATCAGCGAAAGGTGAACGTGCGCTTCCCCAGCGCCGAGCGAGAGCGCAACCGCGGGCGTCAGAACGGCGCGGGGCCGTCGTCACTTTCGCCGCTGCCAGCACCCACAGCTACCGGCTCGAGTTCAGGCGACTGCGGTTGTGGTTCCGTAGCCGCCGCCGAGTCCGACGCCTGCATCTTCATTTGCTCGAAGTAGAACTCGCGCTCCTCTTCCGTCATGAAGTCGACCGCCGTCTTGATCTTCACCGCAGGCTGGCCCTCGAGTGTGTGGCCGTTCTCGGTGATCTTCCAGGAGGAGATCTGGTGCATGCCGAGCTCGAACGCGACCTTGTCCGCTTTCAGCACGGTGCGGTACCGGTTGAGCTTCTCACCGGCGTCGTTAGTTTCCACCCAGGTCTCCGTGACCAACCGTCCGGAGACCATCACCGGCGCGCCACGGAACAGTGAGGTGCGCGCGTTGATGGCGAGCTGGTTCCAACACTCGACGTCGATGTAGAGCTGGTCCGTGTCCTCCCAAATGTCGCGGCCTTGGTTGTCCTGCTCGCCCGTGCGCCGCCTGCGGGAGGACGCGATGCGCATCTTGCACACCGAGTTTCCCGACGCCGGGA
Source organism: Corynebacterium pseudogenitalium (assembly GCF_024453815.1). Taxonomy (NCBI): domain Bacteria; kingdom Bacillati; phylum Actinomycetota; class Actinomycetes; order Mycobacteriales; family Corynebacteriaceae; genus Corynebacterium; species Corynebacterium pseudogenitalium. The sequence continues at coordinate 1,810,012 of NZ_CP072934.1, forward strand.
ACCACTTAAAGTACGGTGCTGCCGTCAAGTTTCCGCATACGGTGACGTTCATCTGGCTCATTGTTGTGTCCTTTCAATTGTTTGCTGAACTGGTACAACTCGGAGCTTTCCAGTGCAGAAACAGAAAAGAAAGGATGCGGCCTTGCAGCCTGTGGATTGATTTTTGGAATTCCACAGATCCCAGGGAATCGTCGATTAGCCCTTGTGCTGCGGGGTATCCGACGTGTACTGTGCGAGCATTTCGTTGTAGGCGCGCCACTCGGCGTCGTCAGTCTCGTCCGCGATGCGGTCGACCTCTGCGGTTTCTGCGCGGTCCTCGCGCCACCACAGGATGAACAGCACACCGAACACGATAACCAGCGGGAACGAGCCCGACGCCCAGGCGATACCGCCGCCCACCTTCTGGTCCGCCAGCAGATCCGGGTCCCACGGCAGGAGCAGCGAACGGTAGAACTCCTCGCCCATCACGGTGTTGAGCTGCATGAGGTACACACCCATAAAGAGGTGCACCGGCATGGAGATCCACAGCCACAGCAGGCGCGTCTTCGCCGTCACGCGCCCCTCGATGTAGTCCGGGCCGATGAGCTCCCAGAAGTAAAAGTAGCCCGACACCAGGAACACCGCGTTCATGATGACGTGGCCCGCGTGCTCCGAAATCATCAGCTCGTACAGGTCAGTGAACACGTACATGACATAGAAGAACACCAGGAACTGCACCGCGGACACCGGCGGGTACGTCACGATGCGCAGGAACTTACTGCGCTGGAAGGACTGCGCCCACAGCCGGGGGTTGAACTCCCCGGACGGGTAGGCGTCGATAATGAGCGACAGTGGCGCGCCCAGCACGAGGAACACCGGCACCCCCATCGACAGGATCATGTGGACGGTCATGTGCGCCGAGTAAGAGGCCGGCATGTGCAGCCCGATGCCGGAGCACATCGTGACTACGACGGTCGCGCAGCCCAGCAGCCACCACGCCGTGCGCCCCTTCGACCACCCGCTCACCCGGCGCGTCAGGTGCAGGTAGTAGACGGCCAGCAGGATCGCGATCACGCTGTAGAGCAGCTCGAATCGCCACAGCCCGACCCAGTTCGCCCAGGTCAGTGGGTCCTCGAGGTTGTAGCCCATCTGGATCTGCATCGGGGTGAGGTTCGGGTCTCGTGGCGGTGGCGGCGGAGTGCGTCCGAGCGTGACAGCGAGGCCAGTCACGGCGGCCATCACCAGCACTTCCACCGCGCCGAGCCGTACGAACGCTCTGCGTTGCGACGGCCCCTCCGCCTCAAGCGCCGGAATCGTGCGCTCGCGGTGCGCATACCCCATCAAACCAAGCAGCAGTATGCCAACCAGCTTGCCCACCAGCACCCAGCCGTAGGCGTAGCGGGTGATGTCGTCCAGGTGCACGCGGATCGCGCCATTAATCACGCCCGACACCGCCATCGCTACGAACGCGAACAGCGCGATGCGCGAATATCTGCGCACCGCCGGTGCCAAGTCCGGCCCCAACCTGAAACCGTGCGCCACCAGCGCCATCAGGGCACCAACCCACACCAGCAGGAACACCAGGTGCCAGATGAAGGAGTTCGTGCCGAAGTCGTGATCGCCACCGGTCGCGGAGTGACCAGTCAGCGCCAGCGGCATAATCGCCAACAACGAGCCGATGAACAAAGCCACTTGCGACCACCAGCACGACACCCGGTACCCCGCCACGGCCACACACGCCGCGATTGCCGCGACAATCAGCCAGACGCGGGCGTCAGCAACCTTGTCCAGCGCCAAGGTCCAGGCGTCGACCTCAAACATCACGGTGCTCAGCGGCTGGCCTGAGACGTCGGAAAGCACCAGCGGCACCATCACCACTCCGATCAGCGCCAACCCCGCGGATGATGCCGCCCCCGTCCGGGAAGCAATCACCCCGTCGACGGTCAAGTGCGCGCCGTTGAGGTCAGCGCCCGTCTGCTTCGGCGGCAACAACCACGCCGAGAAGAGAAAGGACCCAGCTGCCAGCGCGGCCAGTACCCACGCTGCGCCCCGCAGCGCCGGCAGTCCGAACGTCGTCAACGCCCCCGGATCCGGGATGCCCAACGCCGCGAGCGAGGCGCCCGCGAACATCTCCGAAATCACCCCGGCGATGAGCGCCGCGACGAGCCCCGCCGCAAGATACAACGGAAACGCCGCTTTCACCGCCGACTTTGAGGCAACCTGCGCATTTGACATGCTCACTACCCTACGTTTGCAATCTGCATGTTCCCAAGTTTTTCGACGCCCACTTCTCCCCCTCTACGTCACAAGTGTGAACAATAGCTTCTTGCTCAGCCCCACCAGGACTCAGACCTGTCGGGGACAGTTCACTTAAAAGAACGCTGCCATCCACCATTCGCTGATTCCGCGCCGCGGACACTCGGCTTGCCACACCCTGTCCGCGGCAGCACGTTCACCAGCCGTTTGAGAAAACCAACCGCTTAATCTGTCCGCCCCACGGACACGCAACCGATGATGCCTCAACCCGGAAAAACTGTCCGCCCCGCGGACAACCCGCATGCCACACCCTGTCCGCGGCACCCCTCCCACCTTGCGGATTGAGCAGAACCAACCACTTACCCTGTCCGCCCCGCGGACACGCACCCGATGATGCCTCAACCCGGAAAAACTGTCCGCCACGCGGACAACCCGCATGCCACACCCTGTCCGCGGCACCCCTCCCACCTTGCGGATTGAGCAGAACCAACCACTTGCCCTGTCCGCCCCGCGGACACGCACCCGATGATGCCTCAACCCGGAAAAACTGTCCGCCCCGCGGACACCCTGACCGCACTCTGTCCGCGGCAGCCCTCTCACCAGCAGCTCCAGAAAACCCACCACCAATAAGTGTCCGCCGCGCGGACACCCAACGCAGAGGGTCCGTCGCGAAAAACGCCACGGTGGATTTACGAGTCTGATTCAGCAGCGCGGCGCTGACGCTGTAGCTTCCCGTGTGCACGGGCGATGCGGTAGAAAGTCCGCAAGCTCGCGAGCTGCAACCCGCTGTCTTGCGCCTTCTGATAGATGGCGTCCGCGCTCAGGTCGGGGTGGGCGTCGAAAAGATCGAGAATCTGTTGTACATCTGAATCCGGAATACGTGGGATGTTTCGTTCGCGGTGAGGGATCGGATTTTCCTTTTTGGGCCTCGGGTTGGTCTGGTAATAGCGCCTCGAGCGTGAGATCTTCAAAATTTTGCAGGCGCGACTCATAGAATGCCCGACGCCCATGAGTAGATCCAGGAACTCGTTTTCTTGACGTACTCCTTCCTCGTACCGCTTCGTTTCTTCGGGGCTTAGAATTTTTCCGCCGCGTCGGAGGTCCCGCCATGTTGCTTTGGCAGAGACCCCATAGCTTTTCCCAGGACATCGCTAGTGTCCTTCCACAGCTTGGCTTCTTTGCGCAGTCGAGCATTTTCTCGTTTCAGCGCCTCGTATTCTTTGCGTGGCATCGTTACTTCGTCGTTGCTCATGGTTTTCCTTTCGCTTAGGGCCTAGCCAAGATATTGCCACACAGTTAAGGGCAAACCCCCAGGCGCTACGCTGTAGTGCATGGACACACGTGATCGGGATGCGCTGACGGCTGCCAAGTTGTATTACCGCTCGGAGCTGAGTCAGGCGGAGGTTGCTGCGGAGATGGGCTGCTCCCGTCCTACGGTGGCGAAGCTTCTGCAGCACGCGAAGGACCGTGGCTACGTCACTATTGAGGTACACGACCCGCAGGAGGCGGACGAGATCCTGATCGAGGATCTCACCTCCCGGTACACGCTGGAGGGTGTGCGGATTGTTCACCCGGCGAACCCATCTGCAGCGATCATGGAGGATCTTGGGGTAGCGGGCGCGCGCTACCTGGAGTCGATGCCGTTGGATGGCCTTTCGGTGGGGGTGTCCTGGGGAAAAACGCTGCTCAACATTGCGCGGAATCTACGATCGACGAACATGCGGGCGCGCCAGATTGTGCAATTGAAAGGTGGGTCGTCGCGTTCCAACCTGGCAACGAATGACTTTGAGACGATCACCGGTTTCTGCACCGCGTTCAACGCGCCCGCGTTAACGCTCCCACTGCCTGTCATTTTTGAGCGAGTGGAAACTAAGGAGATCGTGGAGCAGGATTCCCATATTGCGGACGTACTGCAGCAGGGGCGGGAGACCGACGTGGCGGTGTTCACGGTGGGTTCTGTGCGAAAGCAGAGCTTGCTGATGAATCTGGGGTACCTGTCTGAGGAGATGTCGCGGGAGCTGCTCGGGGTTGCGGTGGGGGATGCTTGTTCGCGGTTCTACACGCGGGAGGGGGATGTGGCGTCGAAAAGAATTGATGATCTGACGGTGGGCATTGAGCTTGACGAGCTGCGGGCGAGACCACGTCGAGTGCTGGTAGCTGGGGGTTTGTATAAAGCTGAGGCGATTGAGACGGCGCTGTGGATGGGGCTGGCCAGTGATTTGGTGATTGATCAGCCGACGGCGGTTCGGGTGCTGGAGATTGCGAAAACTCGCTAATTGACGCCCCTTCTCCCCCATCTGGGGTGTATCGCACCCCCAATCAGAACATTTGCAAACTTTAATATTGCCATATGTTCCTAGCGGTCTTAGAGTGGACACCGAAAGGTCAACCAGATACTGCAAAAGGAGTTGCACATGTCCACCCCGACCGTCTCCACCCCGCACATCGTCCCAACCGGACCTATCGCTGAAACCGTCCTCATGCCGGGCGACCCACTGCGCGCGAAGTTCATCGCAGAGACCTACCTGGAAAACCCAGTCCAGTTCAACGCCGTGCGCAACATGCTCGGCTACACCGGCACCTACCAAGGCCACGAAGTTTCCGTGATGGGCTCCGGCATGGGCATTCCGTCCATCAGCCTCTACGCCTACGAGCTCATTCACTTCTTCGGCGTAAAGAAGCTCATCCGCGTCGGCTCCTGCGCATGCTTCCAGCCTGACATGAAGCTCTTCGACATCATCGTCGCCTCCTCCGCATCCACGGACTCGCACTTCATCGAGCAGTACGACCTGCCGGGCACCTACGCCCCGACCGCGTCCTGGAAGCTACTTGAGGCGACCTACAAGGAGTCGCAGAAGCAGGGCGTCGACATCCATGTGGGCAACATCTTGTCCTCCGACGTCTTCTACAACTTCAAGGACGACGTCAACGACCGCTGGGCGAAGATGGGCGTACTCGGCGTCGAGATGGAATCCGCCGGCCTCTACGCCGTCGCCGCCGAGGCAGGCGTTGACGCGATGGGCATCTTCACCGTGTCCGACGTCATCGGCTCCGGCGAGAAGGCTTCCGCTGAGGAGCGTCAGAGCGCGTTTACCCAGATGATGGAGCTGGCGCTTCCGCTGGCCGCCGTCTAACCCGCAACCCATCCCACACGTTTGAAGGAACTCACCATGACATCTCAAACAGTTCAAAAGGCGCTCAACCCGAAGCGGGCCGTGCCGATCATCCTGTTTACCTTCGTGTTCTCACTGATCATCGATAACGGTTTCAAGTTCATGACCGACTCGATGGGTGAGGCACTGAATCTGTCCCTCAACGAGGTCAGCTTGCAGGCCTCGCTTGCTGGCGTGATCATCGGCATCGGCGCGGTGGTGTACGCGGCGCTGGCTGACGTGGTGAGCATCCGCAAGCTGCTGATGGTCGGCATCACGCTGACACTGGTCGGTTCGGTCATCGGCTACCTCGGCCAAAACGTGTGGGGGCTGGTGCTGGTCGGCCGCGTGGTGCAGACCACCGGCCTCGCTGCGGCGGAGACGCTCTACGTCATCTACGTGACCAAGCACCTCAGCGAGAAGGATCAGAAGACCTACCTTGGCTTTTCTACCTCCGCGTTCCAGGGCGCAACGCTCTTCGGTGCACTGACGTCCGGGTACATCGCCACACATATCTCGTGGACCGCGATGTTCTTGATCCCGCTCATCCTGGTCTTCGCCGTCCCGGTCATCATGAAGACGGTCCCGGAGGAGGCCTCCCTGGAGTCGGGCCACGTCGACTGGCTCGGGCTCTTCCTCATCGCTGTGCTGGCCACGAGCGCCATCATGTTCATGCAGGCCTTCCAGTTCCTGTGGCTCATTCCGCTCGCACTCGCGCTCATCGCGTTCATCGCGCACGTGAAGAAGGGCAAGCGCCCGCTGGTCAACCCGGAGTTCTTCCAGAACCGCGCTTACGTCACCGCCATCGTGCTGGTCGCGATTGTCTACTCGGTGCAGCTCGGCTACCTGGTGCTCTTCCCCGCAATGGCGAAGGCCGTCCACGGGCTCAGCGCTGACGACGCCTCCCTGCTGCTCATCCCGGGCTACACCGGCGCCGTCATCGTCGGCGCGCTCTCAGGCAAGATCGGCAAGTTCTTGCCGACGCGCCCCGCGATCTTCACCGCACTCGCCTCCATCACCATCGCGTTGCTGATCCTCGCAGTCGGGATGGAAGCCAGCCCGTGGGTGTTCATGCTTTCCTCCCTGCTCTTCGCCTGCGGTTTCGCCCTGCTGTACGCGCCACTGGTCGCGACGGCAATCGGCAACATCCCCGCTGCGAAGTCGGGTATCGCAATCGGTTTCTACAACCTCACAATCAACGTCGCCGTCCCGCTCGGCATCGCGTACAGCGCGAAGCTGGTGGATCTCGGCCTTGGGGTGCCAGGCTTCCTGCCACAAAACTCGGGCAGCTACCCCACCGTCATGCTCATCCTGGCCATCATCGCAGTCGCCGGCACCGCGCTCTACGCAGCGCTCACCGCTCGCATGAAGCAACCGGCTTAACCTGCACACTTTCTACACATCAAGGAGTTTTTCAACATGCTTACTCGCCACAATGTCGCCCAGATGATCGACCACACGCTGCTCAAGCCGGAGGCCACCCACGAGGACGTCGCCAAGCTTATCGACGAAGCTTCGCACCTCGGCACGTTCTCCGTCTGCGTCTCCCCATCCATGCTGCCAATCGAGACCCCAGCTGACCTGAAGGTCGCAGTGGTGTGTGGCTTCCCGTCCGGCGCGGTCCCAACTGAGGCAAAGGCAGCCGATGCCGCGCACAGCGTCGCAAATGGCGCGGACGAGGTTGACATGGTCATCGACCTGGGTGCCGCCAAGGAAGGCAAGTGGGACGTCGTACGCGACGACATCGCCGCGGTAAAGAAGGCGTGCGGCGACAAGCTGCTCAAGGTCATCATCGAGTCCGCCGTCCTCACGGACGACGAGATCGTCGCAGCGTGCAAGGCTTCCATGGAGGCCGGTGCCGACTACGTGAAGACCTCGACAGGCTTCCACCCCGCCGGTGGTGCCTCCGCGCACGCCGTGAAGCTGATGCGTGAGACCGTCGGCGACAAGCTCGGTGTGAAGGCTTCCGGCGGCATCCGCGACGCCGCCACCGCGAAGGAAATGATTGAGGCTGGCGCGTCCCGCCTGGGCCTGTCCAGCTCCGCTGCCGTGCTGGAAGGGTGGAAGTAACAATGGCTACTGATCTTCGTGCACAGGCCGAGGCGTGGATCGCGCAAGATCCCGACCCCGCCACCCGAGAGGCATTAACCGCCGTCCTCGACGACGAGGCTGAGCTCGCGAAGGCCTTCGCAGGCCCCCTGCAGTTCGGCACCGCCGGGCTGCGCGGCGAGATCGGCTTCGGCGAGTCCCGCATGAACCAGGCCGTGGTTATGCGCGCCACCGCCGGTCTCATGGATTGGCTCAAGCAGCAGGTAGACACCCCTCGTGTGGTCATCGGGTGCGACGCCCGCCACGGCTCCTCCAAGTTCGCGCAGGCCGCAGCTGAGGTCGTCGCCGGTGCTGGCGGCCACGCCATGCTGCTGCCGCTGGCCCAGCCGACCCCGCTGACCTCCTTCAGCGTGCGCGCACTCAACGCCGACGCCGGCATCATGGTCACCGCGTCCCACAACCCGAAGTGGGACAACGGCTACAAGGTCTACCTCGGCGGGCGCATCGTCGACGCAGACAACGCTGCCGGCTGCCAGATCATCTCACCTGCCGACGCCGAGATCGCCGCCTGCATCGCCGCCGCACCCGGCGCGACGGAGCTCCCCCTCGACACAAACATCGAGCAGGTGGACACCCGCGAGGGCTACGTCGCCGCCACCAGCGCGCTTAGCGACCTCGACGGCACCCCACCGATCACGATCGTGCTCACACCAATGCACGGCGTCGGTGGCGAACTCGCACGCACCACCCTGGAGGCTGCGGGCTTTGGGGACGTAGTGGGCGTCGAGAAGCAGTGGAAGCCTGATCCTGACTTCCCCACCGTTGCCTTCCCCAACCCGGAGGAGGACGGTGCCCTCGACCTCGCAGTCGAGAAGGCGAACGAGGTCAACGCGGACGTCATCATCGCCCTCGACCCCGACGCCGACCGCTGCGCAGTCGCCGTCCCGGCGCGCACCACCCCAAGCGCGGGCACCCCGCTGGGCAACGGCTGGGTGAAACTCTCCGGCGACGAGACCGGAGCACTGATCGGCGAGTACATGGCGTCGCGCGCGCAGGGCGGTTCGACGGCGTGCTCGATTGTTTCGGGCAGGCTGCTCGGCAAAATCGCGGCAGCGCACGGGCTCGAGCACGCAACGACGCTCACCGGGTTCAAGTGGATCGGACGCACCCCGCAGCTTGTGTTCGGCTACGAAGAGGCGATCGGCTACTGCGTCGACCCGGCGCACGCCCGCGACAAGGACGGCATGTCCGCTGCGGTGATTGTCGGCTCGATTGTAGCGCAGCTCAAGGCCCGCAACATGAGTGTGCTCGAGCAGTTCGACGCCCTGGCCAGCAAGTACGGCCTGTACCGTACCCAGCCGCTGACCTTCCGCGTCGAAGACCTCTCCCTCATCAGCGACGCCATGCAGCGCCTCCGCGCACACACCCCGACGGAGCTCGCTGGCTCTGAGGTTGTCGAGTACGTCGACCTCAACAACGGCTACGGCGCCACCCCAGGCACCAACGGCATCCTGATCCGCACCGCGGACAACGACCGCGTAGTCATCCGCCCGAGCGGCACCGAGCCGAAGCTGAAGTGCTACCTCGAGGTGGTCCTGCCAGTCGAAACGGGAGAGGCGCCTGACTGGGCCGCCGCCGATGCCCGCCTGGCCACCATCAGCGACGCCACCCGCGCGCTGTGCGGAATCTAACTGCGCTATACTATCGAAGGCTTGGGCGCCGATTTGTCGACGCCCAGCTCAGCCTCCATAGCTCAGTGGATTAGAGCAACCGGCTTCTACCCGGTGTGTCGCGGGTTCGAATCCTGCTGGGGGCGCTTTTCGTTTACCCCCGCTGCCTGGCGTTTTGCCTGGTGGTGGGGGTGTTTTTGTTGGTATGGTGGGTTTGAAGAAAGGACCCACAATGAGATTCACACTCCTTGGAGCCGGAACCGGCATCATCACCACCCTCGCAGGCGCCAACCCTCTTTTCGGTCTCGCCTTCCTTGCCGTCGGTTACGGCATCGACAAGAACAAAAAGAAGGCATAGCCGTGCAGCCCATCATTATCGATGAGTAGACCGGCCGCGCCTATGGCGCGTTCCGGAATGTGCCGAGCACTGTGGCGTCTCCCCTGTCACGTGGCGCGCCAGCCGCCCAGGCAGCCCCGTAAAGAACAGCCCTCAAGCAAAACAACTTCACTCGTAGCACACTCGTATGTGCTGGTAGGATAGCGGTCCATTAGGTTCGAGTACCGTTGGGTTCCTGAAGCCTCTCTAAAGTTGGTGATCACTATGTCCAATATTCTTGACGCCGGCCAGTATGTGACCGAACTCATCCCCGGCGTCGACAAGATGAAGCTTTATAAAATCTGCTTCTTTTCCCAAGGCTGGCACCTTGCCTGGACCGGAATGCCATTATTTGAAGAAGAGCTGCAAGCTTGGGCAAAAGGACCCGTCCCCTATGACCTCCGCCGCAGTACAGAAAACGTCGCGCGTGGATGGGAGGTCCCACACGTTCCTGGTGGGAATTCTTCGGCACTTTCGCCATTTGCCCGAGCAACGATTGAAAGCGTTGTGAATTTCTACGGTTCGCTGACATCCGCGGAGTTGTCAGACATGAGCCACGGTCGAGCTTGGCAGGAAGCACGCAGCAACGCGGTCGGGGGCACGCATTGTAGCAGCGCTTTGAGCATGACCACGATGCGCGAAGAGTTCACGGAGTTGCTCCAGTCAGGACATTCTGTCCCAGACTCGCCTTCCCTGCCAGACGTGGATCACCTTCCTAGCTTCGATCATCTGCTTGCCACTGCACATGAAGTCGAAGCGGAATGGCACAACACCCTTTCACTCCTCGCGGACCGGTAATCAACGCAATTGTCTGACCACAGTGAAGCTTCCAGAGAGCAGCTTTTAGCTCAAATGCTCGTGGAGTTGGCGTGCGCAGTGAATCAAGGCTGCGGGGATCGTGTAAACGCGAACGGAGAACCGGAGAGTTATCTTGGATTTACTGTGGACCGGGCTTCTTTGGAAAGTGCAGTTTACGCCCCGTTCCAGTTATTCAGTGGCCAGCCCCGGTACGCCTCGGTGTTTGATAGAGGAGCCGCGCTCACCGTCCATATAGCCAATAACCATCCGTTTGCCGATGGCAACAAGCGCACCGCACTTATCGTTGGGCTCACTTATCTGCGCTTGTTTTCGGTTCATGTCCGAGAGCCAGAGGGCAAGGGACCTGATTTAGCCGCAGGCGAAGAAGGCGCCCGACTGATGGAGTACATCGTTACACATGCCGCGGATTTGGATTCGGTCATCGCACACACCAGCCGCGCATTTCAACGCTGGGCCGATATTGATGGTCTAGCGCGGCGCTACCGACAAAAATAGCATCGCCCCCGATGTACCATGGCGCCATGTCCGTCTCTATTTCTTCCGTTCAGGCCCGCAAGTTGCTGGCCGCAGCGCATGAAACCGAGGAGCGCACCAGGGAGAAACCGGCCGTTCCTTGGGGGTGGATCTTGTGCGCGGCGGTCTGCTTCGGGGCGAGCCTACCGCTGATCTTTGTTCTCGACCAGTTTTGGCCGTTCCTCCTGTTTGTGCCATGTATCGGGTGCATCGTTGTCATCGAGCGACGCAGGTCAAACGGCGTGCGCTCAAGCATCCGACAGCCGGTCAAAGAGGACCCAAAAATGTCGTTTCTTCCCTTCGGCGTGTACTTCCTCTGCATATCGCTCTTGCAGGTCGCCCCGCTTCAGAACAAGGTGTTCTCGAGTCTGCTCGGCGCGTTCGCGACCGTCGTTTTCGTCGTTACGTACGCGAGGAGCTGGAGGAACAATGCCTGATATTTTGTTGCAACCCTCGTGCTTGAGCATCTGCGCCGCACTCTTTGCCGCCGAGGCCACCACCAGCGACGTCGGCGCCGCGGAGAACAAGGAGATGCACCCCAAGCGGCTGCGCACCCTCACCCAGCTAGATAGCGACGCCTACCTCACGGCCATCGACGCACTCAAAGAGGCCGGCTACGTGTCCCTGTTTACGGACCGCAAGGCGAACCCAGACAAAAACGTGGACTGGGTCACCCTGACCGCGACTGGAGCCCGCGCATACCAGGACTGTATCGAGGAGTTGCGCTCGATTGCGGAGTCGGGCAGTCGGGTACCCTGAGGTGCATGACGTTTCCCTCCCCAACTACTGATTCTTTCGCGCTAATTACTGGCGCTTCGCAGGGCATCGGTGAGGCGGTTGCCCGCCAACTTGCTGCTGCTGGCTATAACGTGCTGCTGGTGGCGCGTCGAGAAGCGGTGCTGATGCAGCTTGCCAAGGAGCTGGCACAAGCGCATGGCATCAACGCCGAAGTCTTCGCGGCCGACCTGTCCAAGGAGCGCGACGTGACCGCGCTGCTGGACTACATCGGGCAGAAGAAGATCACCATCTGCGTGAACTCCGCCGGTATCGCCTCCTTTGGTCCGTTTATGAAGCAGGACTGGAACTACGAGACGGACCAGTTCAACCTCAACGCGACGGCGGTGTTCCGCATCACGAAGGCGGTACTGGACCAAATGGTGCCGCGCGGCGAAGGTGCACTGTGCAACGTCGGCTCGGCAGCAGGCAACACGCCGATCCCGAACAACGCAACGTACGTGTTTACAAAGGCGGGCGTCAATACGTTTACGGAGGCCCTGCACTACGAGCTCAAGGACAGCGGCGTACACTGCACTCTGCTCGCGCCGGGCCCGGTGCGAGAGGCAGAAGTTCCTGAGGAGGAGCAGTCGATCGTGGACAAGGTCGTGCCTGACTTCCTCTGGACCACGTACGAGTCCTGCGCGAAGGACACCATCAGCGCGATGCGCAGCAACAAGCGCCGCGTGGTGCCGGGCCCGCTTTCCAAGGTGATGGATTTCGTATCGACGTACGCTCCGCGCGGCGCCCTCGCCCCGATCATGGGGCGGTTCTACGCAAAGATGGGAGAAGAATAGATGGATGTCCCTGCAAAAAACGACCGCATCGTGTGGGTCGACCTGGAGATGACGGGCCTGGATACGTCCCGCCACGTCATCGTTGAGGTCGCAGCGCTCGTCACCGATGCCCAGCTTGAGATTCTCGACGAAGGCCTGGACCTGGTCGTCCACGCCACCGAGGATGAGCTCGCCGAAATGGACGACTTCGTACTGAACATGCACACCGAGAACGGGCTTCTCGACGAGATCCGCTCCTCCTCAGTGTCCATCAAGGAGGCCGAGGACGCCGTCCTCGCGCTGATTGCAAAGCACTGCGACCCGGAGCACCCGGCGCCGCTTGCGGGCAACTCCATCGCCACCGACCGTTCCTTCATCCGGGAGCAGATGCCGCGTCTCGACGCCGCCCTGCACTACCGCATGATCGACGTCTCCACCATCAAGGAGCTGTCCCGTCGCTGGTTCCCGCGCGCCTACTACAACCAGCCCGAGAAGGGTCTGGCGCACCGCGCGCTCGCCGACATCGTGGAATCCATCCAGGAGCTCGACTACTACCGCCGTTCCGTATTCACGCCGGACCCAGGCCCAGATTCCGAGCAAGCTGCTGACGCCGCAGCCGCCGCACACGCTCACTACCAGCGGTTTTTGCAATCTTAGGCTTTCGTTGTAAAGTAGTTCCCGCTGTTGAAAAACAGCGATGGTGGCTGTAGTTCAGCTGGTAGAGCACCAGGTTGTGATCCTGGGTGTCGCGGGTTCGAGCCCCGTCAGCCACCCCGAGAGTGCCCCGTGGCCTGTATAAACAGGTTGCGGGGCACATTGCTTTCGACGGCAGGTACGTTAAGCCAAGAATTGTTCCCGGAGCTTTCGATGAGCGGGGAACGTTCTTCATGGACAGGCGTCGAGACCTGGGAAAACACATGTGCTAGTCGACCGAAATGGGCCTGAAACCCAAAAAAGTTCCCGGGCTCAGTGGTGATTTTCGCCTTACTACCCATGAAGATAGTTGGAAGGAAGTTGAGTGATATTCATGACTGGTTCAAGTTATCGATCAAGAGTATTTGGATATAATTTTAGTCGGATCGTACTTATCTTCGCAGTACTCTTATTGTGTGTCTACTTCTTGACCAGAAGAGATCAAACCGCCTTTATCACATGCGGTCTTTTAGTGTCTCTGGCAATTTTCTTTAATGTCGGGGTGTTGCTGAATGATGAAATCCTTCGGATTTCAGTTCTTGGCATTCCAGTTAGCAACGTTCGTTTGGAATCTCTGAAGGGGGCGGAGATCCTTCCCTCGGGCCCCATACTCGAATCCCAAACGTTTGGGGTTCACTTCCTGGATGGCACTATTTCATTCCATGCCGGTTCTGCAAATATCCTCCTACACCGCAATATCGGAAGACCCATTCGCTTGACGGTTAAAGACCCAGAGGAATTTTTACACCTCCTAGCGGAGAACTCCGCTATTCGACCCGCTTCTCACAGTTAAGCCCCCGGTGCCGACACAACTGGCAACCAAAAGCATACCTCGAAGAGCTACTCACTCAAGCATCACCCGATCTGTCGCGTCAGATGCTCGGTGATTTCATCAACCAAATTCTATCTTCCCAAGACGATACTGTCGGCAGCGCTGACTACGGCACCACCAGCGACAACCGCGTCAACCACCGCAACGGCTACCGCCACCGACTACTGGATACACGGGTCAGCACCGTCGATGTGGCTATCCCGAAACTACGCCACGGTTCCTTCTTGTCTGACTGGCTGTTAGAACGACGAACCTGTAGCGAACGTACCATGTAGATAAGCCTCTGGGCACTAAAGTACTCAGAGGTACTATGCAGTTGGTATGGACTGCGGAAGCTGCATTGACTGTCAGTAGCGCGAATACGAGGAGTAAAACATGGTAGACAATTGGAACATAACGTCTTTTGCCTATTACATGAATTCGCTTTTAAAGCGGTATTTTGCTCAAGAAAACCTCATTTCTTCCGGAGCTGTCGAGCTACGGGCAGCTTGGAGAACGGCTCAGTACGTCTACTGCGTATTCTCAGTAATGTCCACGAAAGGACTTGCGTATGTTGGCATGGAAATGCCCCCAATACCGAGTACTGGGGGAGTCTCATCGGAAGAAGATACTGCTGTCAAGGCCTGGGCAGATCAGCTTGCCGGTGATCCATTCGCCGGGGATTTAGACTACGGTTGCGGAGATAAAATAAAATGGCTCGGAACCGTTAACGACAACACGCCTCAACGCTTTATAGAATTGAGGAGAGCGAAGGCAGACAAAAAGATGGGCACAGAGCTTTATATTCCACGAACCGGCCACGGTTAATCATTTACCCCCTGCCTCACCGCGCCTGTTTTAATCTATGTTTTTCTCAATATTGAACCACTGGGGAACCACGTCGCTGCCATCATTGGACTCACGTAGCGGGAACATTGTCTTCACCCCACGTGGCTCTAGTCCGCCAGGGACCCACACTGTAGTTTCTATTACTGCTCGAAGTTCGAACGATCTGCCAGGTCCAATCTTCTTTCCGTCATTTGTACGGAGAGCCTCATAGATAGGAGTTTCATAGATACGGTCGGTACCTTCCATCCTCGCTTCGCAGAGCCCTTTAAAGTACTTGTTTATCGTATATAGGTTCCAAATTCCGTGCTTATGCCTGATCTTGTCATAGCCCCAAGGGCCCCATTTTCCCCTTTTAGCATCCGGGGTGTACCAACCGCGTCGTAGTACCACAGGGGTCCCGCACCTGTCCCGAGTAGACAGCACCACATCATCAGTATAGTCATTACCTCCAGCGATTCCGCTACCTTGTAGGGTAGGTGCATCTTGTTCGAGTCCTGCTCGGGAACTTTTTCTAACAGACCGACTTAAGCGTTCGGGTCCTTTGAACCGCCGGAGCGCTGCTCCCAGTCCAGGTTCCAGTAGCCCAGGCCGTCGTAGCCGTTGAGCGTGCCGCCATTCGTATTCTTGATGATGACCGGATCGCCCCGCTTTACGGTCTGCTGGAACCACTGCGCGTCCGAGTACGTCGCGTTGACACAGCCGTGCGACTGGTTCGTAGAGCCCATCGCCCACACCGCCCACGGCGCGGAGTGCACGTAGATGCCCGAGTAGGACAGCTGGGTGGCGTAGTCCACGGGGGTGACGTAGCCGCCCTGCCCCAGCCCAAGCCCGAACGTACGGGAGTCCATCACGAGCGAGGTGTGCTCATCGCCAACGACGTAGGTGCCGTTCGGGGTGTCGTACTGGAAGTCGGTACCCAGCGATACCGGGAACGAACGGATCTGCTCGCCATTTTGGTAGACGCGCAGCACCTTTTCGTTGTTGTCGATGACTGTCTTCACCTCGTCCCCAATTTCGAAGGTGGTCTCGTTGTCCTGCGCGCCGTAGACGCCGCCGCCGAGGTCCTTGCCGTAGAGGTCGGCCGTCACCTTCACCGTGGTGCCTGGCTCCCAGAACTCCTTCGGGCGCCAGCGCAGCTCGTATGGGTCCAGCCAGAAGAAGCCGCCCTCGGTGTCGTTCGAGGTCTCGACGTCGATGAGCTCCTCAAGTGCCTTCGTATCCTGGATGGGGACGTCGAAACGGAACGTGATCGCCTGCGCGACACCAACAGTCGATCCCTCAAGCGGGCCCATGTACACGTTCGTAGTTGCCGCTGGGACGACCGTGGAAAAGCTCACGGTCTTCTTCTGGCCAGCCTTATCCTTCGCCACGATGGTGTAGTAGCGGCCGTACCCAAGCGGTTCGGTGACCTCCCACTCGGTGCGGTCATCATTGAAGGACGATTCGATAACCTTGCCTGCCTCGTTGGTCATCTCGACTTCTTCGAGCCCGGCTTCGGACTTCACCGTAATCGGGTCGAGGGGTTCGACGTCTGTCGCCTCGTCCTTCACCGAAAACGCCGGGGGCTCTGGTTTGACGGTCGTCTGACCAGTGGTTTCCGCCACCTGGTTGATGCCTTTGCCCGCCTCCGACGAGCACCCAACTACACCCGCCGCCAACACGGCGACAAGGCCAACACCAATGAGAGACCGCCGCATGCTTGTCACGTTTCTCGCTTCCTCACAACACCCGAAGTTTTAGCAACCAACAACACTATCGCCCCAGCACAACGAAACGCTACTTTACAACGACCCGAAACGATAACCGTTACATAACGATCGAAAATAACCACCTTGACCAGGCGATTTTACACCCTGCAAACCTTAGTGTTACTGTATTCAACGTTGCCAACGAGGACAGCCTCCAAGACAACAAGCGCCATTAGCTCAATTGGCAGAGCAACTGACTCTTAATCAGTGGGTTCGGGGTTCGATTCCCTGATGGCGCACCACCTTAACCCCCCTGACCAGCGGGAACAGTACCGCAGGCCAGGGGATTTTTCGTATCTTAACCCAAATCCCCCATAAATTCCCCCATACTTTGAAACGCCCCGAGCAGGCGCGCCACCGGCTAGGCTATCGGCATGACTGTCGCTTGCATCCTTGTTGATATCCAAAATGACTTCTGCCCCGGCGGCTCCCTCGGCACCGCGAAGGGTGATCTCGTCGCCGAAGGCGTGCGCACACTGCTCGAAGAACACAGAGACGACTACGACTTCGTGCTCGCCACGCAGGACTGGCACATCGACCCGGGCACCCACTTCTCGCAGGACCCGGATTTTGTGGATACGTGGCCAGTCCACTGCGTTGCTGACACCGATGGCGCACAGCTCCGCGCACCGCTGGCGTCGATAAGTATTGACAAGTACTTCCGGAAGGGGCACTACACCGCTGCTTATTCCGGGTTTGAGGGCGTCACTGACGGCGATGTGCTGCTCGGCGACTGGCTGCGCGAGAACGGCGTCACCGCCGTCGATGTGTGCGGCATCGCGACGGACCACTGCGTGCGCGCCACGGTGCTTGACGCTCGCAAGGAGGGTTTCGACGTCCGCGTCCTCGCCGACCTGTGCTCCCCCGTCGATGAAGAGCGTGGGCAAGCCGCGCTGCGTGAGATGGAAGCGGCAGGTGCGACGATCGTCGTGAAATAACAGAAAACCCCGCTCCTCCAGCGTGGAGGGCGGGGTTTGATTGTGAACTAGCGCTGAGAGAGCAGCTCCTGCAGCTTCTTCAGCTCGCTCTTGCGCTTGCGGCTATTAAACACCTTGATGCCGACAAGTGCTGCCACGCCAACGCCGATGCCGATCAGGACCTTCTGGACGGTCTCATCCTGCAGCCAGTTGGCAGCTTCGCTCTTCGCGCTGTCTGCAAGGTTGGATGGCTGAGCGCGGTCTGCGAGCTCATCGAGGGTGCTAGCGAGCTTCGAGCGGGTCTCTGCAAGGCTGCGCTCAATGTCATGAATATCTCGTGCCACGATCTACATACTCCTAGATGTGTTAACTATTTACAGAACTTCCAACCAATCTAGTGTAAAACGGGGAATTATGACTGACAACATTCGACTCGAACAAGGCGACACCGCCCCCGCATTCACCCTGACCAGCGACAAAGGCGAAACCGTTTCGCTTGCAGACTTCGCCGGCAAGCGCGTTATTGTCTACTTCTACCCACGCGCCAACACCCCGGGCTGCACCAAGGAAGCTTGCGACTTCACCGAGCACCTCGAAGTGTTTAACGACGCCAACATCGCTGTCGTCGGCATCAGCCCCGACAAGCCGGAGAAGTTGGCGAAGTTCCGCGAAGACCACGACCTGAAGATCACCCTGCTTTCCGATCCGTCCAAGGAAACCATGACCGCCTACGGCGCATTCGGTGAGAAGAACAACTACGGCCGTATCGTGCAGGGCGTCATCCGCTCCACCATTCTCGTTGGCGCCGACGGCAAGGTTGAGCAGGCGCAGTACAATGTTCGCGCAACCGGCCACGTCGAACGCATCCTGCGTGACTGGGACCTGAATGCAACCACCGGCGCATAAGATGATATCTTTGGCGCCGTGGATAAGAATACGACGCCAAACCAAGACCCCTACCTCAAAGACGAGTACAACCCCGACCGCCCTGCCGAGCCCAAGAAGCAGCGCGCAATAATCGCGACCATCGCGATCGCGGCCTTGGTCGCTCTCGGCGGCTGGCTCATCTACGGGCCGGAGCAGGACGAAGCACCCACCCAGTCGACAGACGGCTCTGTCCAGTTCCCGATCGACGCGCCGTAGTTTTGCGGCTTCCGCTACTCAGCTTTTGGCTTTTGCGGCGCGCACAAAAGAACCTCCGACACTGCGTCATTTGCAATCCCGGAGGCTCTTTCCTCTTGTGCGCCCGGTGAGACTTGAACTCACACGTCAAAGACACTGGAACCTAAATCCAGCGCGTCTGCCAATTCCGCCACGGGCGCATAAAGCGCCTTTCATCCTACACACTGCACAAGTGGGCACAAACTAGCAGGAAGGACCGGGGTTGCTGCTACCAGGTTGGGGGAGGTGTCCGCCGCGCGGACACGCGATCCACTCCACCGGTCAGCGGCAAGACATCAAATGTTTCCGCCGCGCGGATACACAACCCCATTTCATCTTCCGCCCCGCGGACTCTTCTACCTCACTGTCACTGTCCGCCGCGCGGACTCTCGATCCCCTGCATCTGTCCGCGGCGACACGCTTACCAGCACCAACCTTCCAGCATCGCATCAGGGGTGTCCGCCGCGCGGACACACAACCCCCTTTTCATCTTCCACCCCGCGGACACAGGATCCACTCCCCCGTTGTCCGCCGCGCGGACACGCGATCTGCTCCACCTGTCAGCGGCAAGACGCCAAATGTGTCCGCCGCGCGGACACACGCAACCACAGAACAAGTATCGGGGCCGCAAAACTTGTCGGAGGGGGCGTCGATAAGTGTTGTTGCTAGACTGAAGCACTGTGAGCGAGCAAAACAGTTTCCCAGGTGAAGAGGGCGCGCCGAAGCGTCGGCACGTTCGGGTTCGCGCATGGCACGTCGTGTTGCTCATCGCCGCGGTGATTACGTGCTGTCTGCTGGCGTACTGGCAGTGGACTCGCTACCAGTCCGGGACGGGGACGTTCCAGAACCTGGGGTATGCGTTGCAGTGGCCGTTCTTCGGTGCGTTTTTCGTCTACGCCTACAAGGCGGGGTTAAAGATGGAGAACGAAAAGATTGATGCGCTGAACGCATCGGGGTCGATGGATGAGCTCTACGAGGCGGACCTTGCACGCTACGGTGCGGACGGCAGCCGTGATCCGGTGGAGATTGATGAGGATTTCCTGCCGGAGCGCCCTACTCTCGATGTGGAAGAATACAACTCGATGCTCGCACCACGCCGTCGTGGTTCGACGGAACCAAACAGCGAGCCGAAGAGCGAACCGAACAGAAAGTGAGAGGCCTGAAAGCATGACCCAGCCGCAGCCAAACGCAGCAGCACCCAAGATTCACCCGGAGCGTCAGCGCCGAGTAAAGCAAGCGCTCACGGCGTTCTCTGTCGCAGCGTGGACAACGGGCATCCTGCTGCTGCTCCTATGCGCGCGCATGATCATGCAGTACCTCCTACATATGGACGTGTCCATGCTGGAGTGGGTGGCGCGCGTGCACGGGCTGGCGTACATCCTGTTCCTGGTCACATCGCTGAACCTGGGACTGAAGGCCCGTTGGGCTGCGCAGACGTGGGCGGTGACCGCGATTTCTGGCGTCGTCCCCTTCTTGTCTTTCTGGGTGGAGGCGAAGCGCCGCAAGGAGGTCACTCGCACGTTCCAGCTGCGCTAGCCGCCCACGCTAGCTGCGCAGCGCCGCGATGTGCGGTACCAGCGCCCGCAACGCCGTCCCGCGGTGAGAGCGGGCGTTTTTCTCTTCCGGTGTGAGCTGCGCTGATGAGCGGCCGGGGGTGTCGGCTGGTTGGAAGATGGGGTCGTAGCCGAAGCCGTGCTCGCCCTTCGGCGCTTCGAGCAGGCTGCCCTCCCAGCGGCCTTCGGCGGTGAACTCCTCGCCTTGCGGGGTCACGAGCGCACAGCAGGACACGAACGCCGCGTCACGCTGAGCGATGTCCGCCATCTGTGCGAGCAACAAGTTGTTGTTCGCGGTGTCGGTGTCTACGGCGCCGTGCGGCCCGGTATGCCCGGACCAGCGGGCGGAGAGCACGCCGGGCATCCCGTTGAGCGCGGCGACAGCCAGGCCGGAATCGTCCGCCACACATGGCAGCCCGGTGGCTGCTACCCCGGCGCGCGCCTTGATCAGCGCGTTCTCCTCAAACGTCAGCCCGTCTTCTTTCGGCTCCGGGTACGGCTCCACCTCACCGAGGGCGACGAGTTCCACGCCGTCGATGCCGCAGTCGTCGAGTACCTGCTGAAGTTCTTTGAGCTTCTTTGCGTTATTGGACGCAACCAGCACCCTTACCGTCATGCCAGCGCGGCTTTCTGCGCCTGGATGAGCTCGTTCAAGCCCTTTTGTGCCACGTCGAGCATCTGGTTGAGCTCCTCGCGGCCGAACAGGCCGTGCTCGCCGGTGCCCTGGATTTCGACGAAGTTGTCGCCCTCCTGCATCACTACGTTGAGGTCAACTTCAGCGCGGGAGTCTTCTTCGTACGGCAGGTCGAGGCAAACGCGGCCGTCGATAATCCCTACGGAGACTGCGGCGACTGGCGCGAGCAGCGGCTCACCCGGTACGACGCCGCGTTCCTTGAGGACGGAGATGGCGTCCGCAAGCGCGACGTACGCGCCGGTGATGGAGGCGGTGCGGGTGCCGCCGTCGGCTTGGAGGACGTCGCAGTCGAGCTGGATTGTGTTCTCCCCCAGCTGGCGCAGGTCCACCGCAGCGCGCAGCGAACGCCCGACCAGGCGGGAGATCTCGTGGGTGCGGCCCTTCACCTTGCCGCGCATCGATTCGCGTGGCATGCGCTCGTGGGTTGCGGCCGGGAGCATGGAGTATTCGGCGGTCAGCCAGCCTTCGCCGGAATCCTTCTTGAAGCGCGGCACGCCTTCCTCGATGGAGGCGGTGCACATGACGCGGGTGTTGCCGAACTCTACAAGGACGCTACCTGCCGGGTTCGAGGTAAACGAGCGGGTGATACGCACCGGTCGCATTTCGTCGAGAGCGCGCCCGTCTGCGCGCAGAAAATCAGAAGTTGTCATGCACTCCAGGGTAACGCACTGCGCTACAGCTCGAAGCAGGCGCCGGGCTCGCCGAGCACCGTCGGCCCGCCGAACTCGCGCGCAGCGGCCTCAAGGGTGGCCTGCTGGTCCGCCCACGGCTGGATGTGCACAACCACGAGCTTTTTGACGCCCGCTTCGCGCGCAATCCGCCCCGCCTCTTCACCAGAAAGGTGCATGCCGGGCGCCATCCCCTCGGATGTCGGACCCCAGGCGGCCTCGCAGAGGAAGAGATCCGCGTCGCGGGCCGCCTCGACTAGGTTAGGCGTGACCCCGCTATCGCCCGAGTAGACCAGCGTCGCGCCGGTCTTCTTGCACGTAACCCGCAGCGCGTGCGATTCCTGCGCCGGGTGATCCACCGGGAACGGGGTGACCTGCACGCCATCTATCTCAACCGGGGTGCGAGGGCTCCACGTGTGTACGTCAAAGGTGTCACTGATGTCGTCGACCTCGTCGGCAGTGTTCGCAGCCATTCGGCCAAAGTGTGTCGCGGCGTGGCCTGGGCCGTACAGCTTATGCGCGCACTCCGCGGGCTTCTCCGGGTGGTAGCGCCGCCATACCAGCAGCGAGGGCACGTCAGAGCAGTGATCCGCGTGCAGGTGCGAAAAAATCAGGTGCGCGTTGGAAGGATCCATTTCCTCGCGCGTCTGCATCGCAGCCAATGCGCCTGGCCCAAAGTCCATCAGTATGTCCGGATTGCCCGGAGTACTGATCACATAGGACGAGCCGGGATTACCGGGGGCGCCTAAACTCCCTGAACACCCGAGAATGGTCAACTTCATGGAATTACTGTGCCATGAAAACTACGTAATTTCTAACGTTTCCACTAAAAACGCTCAGTTTTGTAGCCATGTCAGTAAAATCTGGCAGCTGTGGCCTAGCTCATGGGGTGGTTTACGGCGTGCACCATCGGCCCAAGGAAGCGCGTCGCGAGGGAGTCAAACACTGCCGGGTCGCCGGTGGATTCAAAGGTTCGCGTTGGTTCCACCTCGGGATCCGCCAGCAAGTCGCGCTCAGTGAGGATGCGGAGCACGTCCTTCGCAGTCTCCTCCGCTGAGGACACGAGCGTGACGTCGTCCCCCACGGCCAGCTGCACGATGCCAGAGAGAAGCGGATAGTGGGTGCAGCCCAGCACCAGCGTATCGACGCCCGCTTCGCGCTGCGGCGCCAAGTACTCCTTGGCAATGCTGAGGATCTCCGGGCCCGACGTCACGCCACGTTCCACGAACTCGACAAACCGCGGGCAGGCAGTGGCCGTCACCTCCAAACTTGAGTTGAGCGCGAACAGGTCCTGGTAGGCCCTGGAGGTGATGGTGCCCTGGGTGCCGATCACACCAATCTTGTTATTTCGCGTGGTCGCGATTGCGCGCCGCACTGCCGGCTGGATGACCTCGACGACGGGGATGTCGTAGCGCTCGCGGGCGTCGTGCAAGAACGCTGAGGTGGCCGTGTTGCAGGCGATGACCAGCATCTTGCAGCCGCGGGCAACGAGTTCGTCTGCGATACGCATCGCATGTTTGCGCACCTGCGCAATCGGCTGTGGACCATACGGGCTGTTCGCGGTGTCACCGATGTAGACCATCGACTCGTTGGGCAGCTGGTCGATGACGGCGCGGGCTACCGTCAGGCCGCCCACGCCAGAGTCGAAAAGACCGATAGGAGCATTGTTCTCGAGCGTTTTCACGTCACATCATCCTAGCCCATAGGGCTGATTCGGATTCTTGCGCTGTTTCTTCTGCGCTTTCTTCATCGCGAGCTCCGGCGGGTCGTCCGAGGTGATAATCATGCCCGCCGCCATGCCGCCAATCGCTCCAAAGAGGTGCGCCTGCCAGCTAACGCCCTCGACGAGCGGCAGCACGCCCCACATCAGACCCGAGTACGTAAACCCGAGGATGACACCAAGCAACACCTGGCGCGCCGACCTATTAAAGAAGCCGCGCACCAGCAGGTACGCCAGCCACCCGTAGACCAGGCCCGAGGCGCCAATGTGGTTCGTGCCGATACCGCCAAACAACCAGGTTCCGATGCCGCCAATCAGCACCACAAAGGCCGTGACCTCCCAGAACACCCGCTTACCGGAGTACCCCACCAAGAACGCGAAGAGCGCCCCCAATCCGGTGTTGCCGATCAGGTGGTCCAGGTCAGCGTGCAGCAGCGGCGAAGTGAGAATGTGCCAAATACTTGTCAGATCCAGCGGGTGCACGCCAAAGTCGTTGAGCGCCCCGCCGAACACTGCCATGTTCAGGATGTGCACGGCCCAGATAATCGCGATGTAGCCGAGGGCGAACAGCAGCCCGGTTCTGCGCTGCTGCTTGAACTTGCTCTTGCGCTGCGCGGCGGGGTCCATCGCAGGGTCGACGCCAAACGCGGCAAGCTGCTGGTCCGGGTGCGAGAACGGGCGGTCGAAGGGCTTGCCGTAACCCGGCTGCCCAGTCTGGCCGTAGCCCCAGCCTGGCCTTGGTGCGTGTGGAGGTTGCGTCATATGCTTACTCGCCCATCATCGCCTGCAGCAGCGACTCCTGGCAGAACGCCAACCACTCGATGAGCTGCGCGCGCTGCTGCTCGGCGGCTTCGCCGCCACGGTCGTCGGCCGAGACGTAGAGGCGCATATCGTTGAGCGCCGCAAGGAACTGGTGTGCTTCCTCTTCCTCGATGGTCACCTCAACGCCGCCTGTCGGACCCAACGCCTCGTTGACCACCTGCAGGTTCGTCAGCTTTGCCTTAATAATGTCGTTTTCGTGCAAGCTGCGAAGCAAACCGTTGTCGCCTTCGAACTCCTCGTCCTGCTCCCGTTCAAAGTCAGGCAGCAGGCGCAGGAGCTTCGGGTCCGTCGGCGCCTCCGAATGCCCCACTGAGAGTCCCATCATCTCCGAGAACTCGTCGCGCGGCGCGGACTGCGCTCGGGCGATCAGCGCCTCGGACACCGTCGCCGTCAAGTCCCCGATGATCTCGCGCTCGAGGGGGTCAAACAGCGTCGTAAATTTGATGCCTGAGCGCAACAGGCCCTTCTTCTTCCGCCAAGCTTGCATTCGCTACTTTCTCCTTGCCCTGGCCTAGCCGGCCTGCTGCATTGTTGCCCAGAGGCCAGCGGTGTGCAGCTTCTTCACGTCGCCTTCGACCTTGTCTTTTTCACCAGAGGACACCACCGCTTTCCCCTCGGTGTGCACCTGCATCATGAGCTCCTGGGCGCGCTTGCGGTCGTAGCCCAAGACGGTTTGGAAAACGTAGGTGACATAGCTCATCAGGTTGACGGGGTCGTCCCACACTATGCACATCCACGGCAGGTTTTCGCTCGTCGCAACCTCGACGTCGATGGCTTCGTCGAGCTCAGGAGACGCCATTGGCGAACTCATCG
Organism: Corynebacterium pseudogenitalium; assembly: GCF_024453815.1. NCBI lineage: Bacteria > Bacillati > Actinomycetota > Actinomycetes > Mycobacteriales > Corynebacteriaceae > Corynebacterium > Corynebacterium pseudogenitalium. The sequence continues at coordinate 1,834,825 of NZ_CP072934.1, forward strand.
CTACAATTCCTGTCTTTTTCATGTGCACCACCTTACCTGCTTCAGAAACACGACGTCCGCAAGCATTGTGTGCTAATGCACCCAGCAGTCCCGTCTACGCACTACACTCATCGAACATGACTGAAAACCAGGCCCACCCCAACTACTCGACGGCATTCCTGACGGACATGTACGAGCTGACCATGCTCGACGCCGCCATTCAAGACGGCACCGCACACAGGCAGTGCGCCTTCGAGGTCTTTACCCGCCGCCTGCCGAATGACCGCCGCTACGGCGTCGTCGCAGGCACCGCCCGAGTTGTCGATGCCATCCAGAACTTCCGTTTCACCGACGCGCAAATCGAGGCGCTCGACTTCCTCTCTGACGAGGCCAAGGAATATCTGCGGGACTACTCGTTCTCCGGCCAGGTCGATGGCTACCGCGAGGGCGACATTTACTTCCCATACTCCCCCATCATGACGGTGCGCGGCACCTTCGCCGAGTGCGTGATCCTGGAGACAGTCATCCTGTCGATCCTCAACGGCGACTCCGCGGTGGCCTCCGCCGCGTCCCGTATGGTCACGGCCGCTGATGGCCGCCCGATCATAGAGATGGGCTCGCGACGCACCAACGAGCAGGCAGCGGTCTCTGCTGCGCGTGCCTCCTACATCGCGGGGTTCGTCGGCACCTCCAACATGGAAGCCTCCTACCGATACGGCATCCCGGCCTCCGGCACCGCCGCCCACGCGTGGACGCTGCTGCACGTCGACGAGGAAGGTCGCCCCGACGAAGTCTCCGCGTTTAAGGCACAGGTCGAAAGTCTGGGCAAGGACACCACCTTGCTCGTCGATACGTACGACATCACCAAAGGCATCGAGCACGCACTCGAGGTCGCGGGCACTGAGCTCGGCGCGATCCGCATCGACTCCGGCGACCTGGGCATCGTGTCGCGTCGCGTGCGCGCCCAACTCGACGAGGCCGGCGCGTTCAACACCAAGATCATCGTCTCCTCCGACCTCGACGAATTCGCCATCGCGGGCCTGCGCGGCGACCCTGTCGACGGCTTCGGCGTCGGCACCTCGGTGGTCACCGGCTCCGGCGCACCGACGGCCACGCTGGTGTACAAGCTTGTAGAGGTCGACGGCCACCCCGTGGCCAAGCGTTCCTCCGGGAAGCGCACCTACGGCGGCGCCAAACTGGCCAAGCGCGCCTACCGCGCCTCCGGTGTCGCGGTGGCGGAGCTCATCTACCCGCTGCGCGCGGAAATCGATACGAAGCCAGCCCTTGAGTACCGTGACCTGGTGGTACCGCTGATTCGGGACGGAGAGGTCGTCGACAAGCATGACGAGCTCGAGGCTGCCCGCGAGCTGCACAATACCGCTCGCACCACCCTGCCGTGGGAGGGCCTGGCGCTGGCGAAGGGCGATGCGGCGATCCCGACGCGCTTCGTCGGCTTCCCTGAGCCCACCGAGTAGGTAGACTTTCCCGATGTGAGTGACCAGCCTTTCGCCCAAACGACCGAAGACCTGCTCGCGGCCGCCGTCGCCGCCCTCGGTGGCGCAGAGCGCCCCGGGCAGGTCGCGATGGCGAAGGCCGTCACCAAAGCGATCGATGCCGGACGCCATCTCGCCGTGCAGGCTGGCACTGGCACCGGCAAGTCGCTCGCCTACCTCATCCCCGCGATTCGGCACGCGCAGCAGTCGGACAGCACCGTCGTCGTATCGACGGCCACCATCGCGCTGCAACGCCAGCTCGTCGAGCGCGACCTGCCCCGGCTCGCCGACGCCCTCGAGCCGCTTTTGGAGCGCCGCCCGACGTTCGCCATCCAGAAGGGCCGCAACAACTACGTTTGCCTGCACAAAATCGGGCTAGACGAGGAGACGCCGGAGGCGCTCATCGAGGAAGACGACATTTCCTGGCTGGGCAAACACGTCAAGCGCGTCGCCGAGTGGGCACAGGACACCGAGACCGGCGACCGCGACGACCTCGAACCCGGCGTACCCGATTTGGCGTGGCGCCAGGTGTCCGTTACTTCCAACGAGTGCCTGGGAGCGAGCCGCTGCCCGCACGGCGACGAATGCTTCGCCGAGCTCGCACGCGAGAAAACCCGCTCCGTCGACGTGGTGGTAACTAACCATGCGCTGCTAGCTATCGACGCCCTCGCAGACGTTGACGTACTGCCGGAGCACGACGTCGTCATCATCGACGAGGCCCACGAGCTCGACGGGCGCATCACCTCCGTAGCAACCAACGAGCTCTCCGCCCGCGCGCTGACGCTCGCTGCCCGGCGTGCGGGCAAGCTCGGTGCGGATAAGGCGATCCTCGAAGACGTCGCCGACGACTTCAGCGCGGCGCTCGCTCTGGAGGAGCCCGGCCGCTGGGAACGCATCTCCGATCCCGCGCGCGGCGCCTTCACCGGTGTCCGCGATGCACTGTGGCGCACGCGCAACGCCATCGCGGACGCCCCCGAGGGCGAGGCCGCGAACGACCCGGAAACCGCCGCCGAGCGCGGCAACCTCAAGAACCACCTCGAGGACTTGCACGACGCCACCGTCCGCATCCTCGAAGTTTTCGACGAGGACGACCCAGCCAAGCACTACGACGTGGTGTGGCTGACACGCTCCGACAAGTACGACGACTCCGTGGCCGTCGCGCCACTCTCCGTCGCCGCCCTGCTGCGGGAGAAGCTCTTCGGCGAACACACCGTGGTGCTCACCTCCGCCACGTTGACGGTCGGCGGGAACTTCAACGCCATGGCGGCCTCCTGGGGTCTTCCGGACAAGACATGGGACAGCCTCGACGCCGGCACCCCCTTCGACCCGGCGAAGTCCGGCATCCTCTACACCGCCAAGCACCTGCCTGCACCTGGACGCGACGGCCTGTCGGACGCGACGCTCGACGAGATCGCCGAGCTCATCACCGCCGCTGGCGGCCGGACGCTCGGTTTGTTCTCTTCGCGCCGCGCCGCCCAGCAGGCCGCGGAAGCGATGCGCACACGCCTCCCCTTCGACATCATGTTGCAGGGCGAAGACTCCACCGGCGCGCTCGTGGACAAGTTCGCCCGCAACGAGAACAGCTGCCTGTTCGGCACGCTGACCCTCTGGCAGGGTGTCGACGTCCCCGGCCGCTCGCTGTCCCTCGTCATCATCGACCGCATCCCGTTCCCCCGCCCCGACGATCCGCTGTTGCAGGCACGTGCCAACGCCGCGGATGCTGCCGGGCGCTCCGGGTTCATGGAGGTCTCCGCGACCCACGCCGCCCTCCTCATGGCGCAGGGAGCGGGCCGCCTGCTGCGCTCGGTCAGTGACCGCGGCGTCGTCGCTGTGCTCGATAACCGCTTAGTCACGAAGCGCTACGGCTCATTCCTACGCCGCAGCCTCCCAGCCTTCTGGGAGACCACCAACCCCGATACCGTCAGAGGCGCGCTGCAACGCTTAGTGGCGGCTCGCTAAACGCCAGCGCCGTCACCGAGCCTGGCGCGACCTCCGTGAACCCTGCGTCGGCGACCACCACGCCGTCGTGTTCGCGCGCGTACGCCAAGCACTCCGCAAACACGCCGCTGTCCGCCTCGCGGACACTCAGCGGGAAGCCGTCCTCGGCCCACTCCTGCACCCACTCGAGCGGGCGCTGCGCAGCAAGCAGCATTGAGGCATGCCCCACCTGTGCGGCCGCCTTCCCCGCAGACATCTCGAGCCCAGCATCCACCACAATCACAGGTGTCGACGCCCCCACCTGCCCCTCCACCGGCTCCATCGGCAGGTCCGTCCCCTTGATCTGCAGCTTCGATACCTCGTGCGGCACGTCGCACACCGCGGATGGCACAAACGCCCGCACCGACCCGACCGTCACTCCGGGCACCTCCTGCACGTCCAACCAAGCCTTGTTTCGCGCACGGCGAGTCACCTTGCGGATGCGGTGGTCGTACCAGCGCTGCAGGTGCTCCCGCCACGGCCCGGGCTCGCCCGCTTGTTCCGCGAGGCAGACGGCGACGGTGGCGCGGGCGGCGTCGACTAGCACCGCGTTGCGTGGTGGCGGGTCCTGCTTCGGCAGGTTGATCACCAGCTGCATCGCCTGCACCGTCTCGGGGTCGCGCGGGTCCTCGGTGCGCTGCCGGTAGTCAGCGCTGGTGCGCTCGTGCAGGAGCTGCCAAGCTAACTGTCTGCTCATGCTTCGCGGTTTGTCAGAGCGACGCGACCATCGATGCCCTGGCGTTCATTCGAGTCGTCGATCTCGTCACGCGGGATGCCGATCATGTAGAGCACCTCGTCCAGGAACGGGTGGTTCACCGACGCGTCCGCGATCTCCTTCAACGCCGGCTTCGCATTAAACGCAATGCCCAGACCAGCGACAGAGAGCATATCGATGTCGTTCGCGCCATCGCCCACCGCGATCGTCTGGTCCATGCGCAGGCCGCTGTCCTCAGCAAACTCGCGCAGGAACTCCGCCTTCGCCTGGCGGTCCACCACCTTGCCGATCACCCGACCGGTCAGCTTGCCATCCTCAATTTCGAGGGTGTTCGCGCGCACGTAGTCGAGCTCCAGCTCCTCCGCCAGGCCCTCCAGCACCTGAATGAACCCACCGGACACCACTGCGGTGCGGTACCCCATCGAGTTCAATGTGCGGATCGTGGTCCTCGCTCCAGGCGTGAGCACAATGTCCTTCGCCACCTGCTCAATCACCGACGCGTCGAGCCCCGCCAGTGCCTTCACTCGCTCGCGCAGCGACTCCTCAAAGTCCAATTCGCCGCGCATCGCGCGCTCAGTCACAGCAGCGACCTCAGCCTCACGTCCCGCGTGCGCAGCCAGCATCTCGATGACCTCGCCAGTGATCAAGGTCGAGTCACAGTCGAAGCACACCAGGCGCTTCATCCTGCGGTGCAAGCCCGCGTGTTCCATCGCGAGATCAATCCCCAGCTCTGCTGAGATCTCCGCGAGCTTCTTGCGGATCTCCTGCCCGTCACCCGGCGAGTAATTCGGGATCGTAATGCACAGCTCCAAACCTGTCACCGGGTACTGCGCGATCCCGCGAATCGTGTCAATGTTTGCGCCTACCGACGCCAACTCCGTCCCCAGCCGTGACACCGCCTCAGCCGTAACCGGGTTGCCAAGGACCACCACCACGTGCGTGGAACGCGGGCGCTGGTCCGCGCGGGCGGAGACATCCGTTTCGATGGTGACGCGCTGACCATAGTCCCACAGGGCGACGCGCAGCTCACGCTCGATATCCACCAAGTCGTTTGGGTCCATGCCCACGAACGCTGCCAGCATCAGGCGCCCTCGGAAGTCCGTCTGCTCCACGTCGAGCAACTGGACATTGTGGCGCGACAGGGTTGTGAAAAACGAACCCGAAACGCCCGGGCGGTCTGGGCCCGACGCGGTGATAACCGCAGGCTTGAGACCTGCTTGCAGCTCTACCTCAAACGCCGTCATTGGTGGTGTGCTCCTTCGTGTTACTGGCTGACTGTGATGAGAGTAGCACTTTTGAGCAACACAAAACCCCTCATCGGAAAACCGATGAGGGGTGTGATCTGTCAGGATGAGGGATTCACCATTTGGCTACTTCCCGGAGTTCGTGCCCTTCCACGTTGCTGGCGTATCAGCCTTGTGGTTGCTGTGAGCCTCGCGGCGCAGCTGCTCGACCATGTGCGGGTAGTGCAGCTCGAACGCAGGACGCTCGGAGCGGATACGTGGCAGCGCGGTGAAGTTGTGGCGCGGTGGCGGGCAGGAGGTTGCCCACTCGAGCGAGTTGCCGTAGCCCCATGGGTCATCCACGGTAACAATCTCGCCGTAACGCCAGGACTTGATGACGTTCCAGATGAACGGCAGCATACCGATGCCCAGGATGAAAGAGCCGACCGTGGAGATCTGGTTCAGCAGCGTGAAGCCGTCGGTATCCAGGTAGTCAGCGTAGCGGCGTGGCATACCCATGTTGCCCAGCCAGTGCTGGACCAGGAAGGTCATGTTGAAACCGATGAACGTGAACCAGAAGTGGATCTTGCCCAGGCGCTCGTCCAGCATGCGGCCGGTCATCTTCGGGAACCAGAAGTAGACACCAGCGATTGCGGAGAACACCACGGTACCGAACAGGGTGTAGTGGAAGTGCGCAACCACGAAGTAGGAGTCATGCAGCTGGAAGTCCAGCGGTGGCGAAGCCAGCATAATACCGGTCAGGCCACCGAAGAGGAACGTGAACAGGAAGCCCATCGCCCACAGCATCGGAGTCTCAAAGGTGATGTGTCCGTTCCACATCGTGCCCACCCAGTTGAAGAACTTCACGCCGGTTGGGACGGAAATCAGGAAGGTCATGAAGGAGAAGAACGGAAGCAGAACTGCACCGGTTGCGAACATGTGGTGCGCCCACACAGCCATCGACAGGCCAGCAATCGCGAGCGTTGCAAAGATCAGGCCGATGTAGCCGAACATTGGCTTACGGGAGAAGACCGGGATGATCTCAGAGATGATGCCGAAGAACGGCAACGCCAGGACGTACACCTCAGGGTGTCCGAAGAACCAGAACAGGTGCTGCCACAGGATTGCGCCGCCGTTTGCGGTGTCGTAAATGTGGCCACCCAGCAGGCGGTCGTACAGCACGCCCAGTGCAGCAGCGAGCAGCAGCGGGAAGATCATCAGCGCGATGATCGAGGTGACGAACACGGTCCAGGTGAACGCTGGCATACGGAACATCGTCATGCCTGGCGCACGCATGGTGAGCACGGTGGTCAGCATGTTGATCGCGGATGCGACGGTACCGATACCGGTTGCGCCCACACCGACGATCCACAGGTTCGCGGATACGGATGGGGTGTGCGTTGCGTCAGCAAGCGGCATGTACATGGTCCAGCCGAAGTCAGCCGCACCACCCGGGGTCAAGAACCCAGCCAGCATCGCGAACACGCCAACGGAGGTAATCCAGAATCCGAATGCGTTCAGACGTGGGAACGCCACATCCGGCGCGCCGATCTGCAGCGGCAGGACATAGTTAGCGAAGCCCCACACAACTGGCGTACCGAACGCAAGCAGCATCACGGTGCCGTGCATGGTAAACAGCTGGTTGAACTGCTCGTTGGACAGGAACTGCAGGCCCGGGCTGAACAACTCAGCACGGATCAGCAGAGCCATCAAGCCACCAACGAAGAACCAGATGAAGGACATGATGATGTACATGATGCCCAGCTCTTTGTGGTCTGTCGTGGTGAGCTGCTTATAAATCTGAGAGCCAATCCGGCCATTGCCAGTTGGCTCCGGACGTGTCGACTGGACTTTTGTCTCCAGCCTTGGCGCCACAGCGGTCATTCGTTCCTCCTGACTGTAACTTTCGCACACAAAACAGGTACACGAAAGCTAATTGTGATACCGCATCATCTTAAGTGACGCGCCCATACATTTGCCAGCCTTTCCGGGCCTTTCCCCAACGTCCACCTCGCACCCCTGCCAAGGCCTGACAACAGCCACCATGAGTTACCTGCCGAAACACCAACAGTCACAGCAGCCACCAAACGCATAGCACAAGCCAGTACGCTCGCAACGTTTCGAAACTCCCCCACACACGTCCCCCGTTTAGTATCAACCCAAAGTTTGGGCATGTTTACGTCCGGAAACGAAAAACGTGCCACCGCAAACTGCTGCGGTGGCACGAAGTGGCGTCGAAAAGCACTCAGCTGACTGGGTTAGAAGTCCCAGTCATCGTCCTCGGTCTCCTCGGCCTTGCCAATGACGTACGAGGAACCCGAGCCAGAGAAGAAGTCGTGATTCTCATCCGCGTTTGGCGATAGCGACGCCAGGATCGCCGGCGAAACGCGAGCCTCATCGACCGGAAAAAGCCCCTCGTAGCCCAGGTTATTGAGGGCCTTGTTCGCGTTGTAGCGCAGGAAACGCTTCACGTCCTCGGTCCAGCCCAGCGGATCGTAGATATCTTCCGTGTACTGAATCTCGTTCTCGTACAGGTCGTAGAGAATATCGAAGGCGTACTCCTTGAGCTCCTCCTGGCGCTCCGGGGACTCGTCGCGCAGACCAACCTGATACTTGTAACCAATGTAGTAACCATGCACGGCCTCATCGCGGATGATCAGGCGGATAATGTCCGCGGTGTTCGTCAGCTTCGAGTGCACCGCCCAGTTCAAAGGCAGGTAGAAGCCCGAGTAGAAGAGGAAGGACTCCAGCATGACGGAGGCGACCTTCTTCTTCATTGGGTCGTCGCCACGGTAGTAGGACTCTACAATCTTAGCCTTGCGCTGCACCTCTTTGTTTTCTTCTGTCCAGCGGAACGCCTCATTAATCTGCGGAGTGGACGCCAGCGTCATGAAAATGTTCGAGTAGGACTTGGCGTGTACGGACTCCATGAACGCAATATTCGTATAGACGGCCTCTTCGTGCAGCGTCTTCGCGTCCGGCAGCAGAGATACCGCACCGACGGTGCCCTGCAGCGTATCCAGTAGCGTCAGGTTTGCGAACACGCGCATCGTGGAAAGCTGCTCATCATCAGTCAGCGTGTTCCAGCTCGGAATGTCATTCGAAACAGGAATCTTTTCTGGGAGCCAGAAGTTACCCGTGAGGCGGTCCCACACCTCGAGGTCCTTCTCATCAGGGATTTCGTTCCAGTTAATCGCCTTCATCGGCTCCTTATGAGCCTGCAGGTAGCCAAGATACTCTTCAGTCATGGCGCCCATCTTAGCGCAAGCGCCTCTACGCAGCGGCGCCGGTTGCGATTGTCCGCGCGGCGGACACTTGGCGGGGGTACATTCCGGACAGCCGACTTTGACTTTCGCCAAACGCGACCAGTTCCCTACAGCGCTTTCTCCTTAGGATTCACCCCCTCCTACCCCCACCCATGCCCGACTCGTTGCGTTGTAGTTCACAGCCGGGGTTATGCTGATTAATAGTCTCAATTCAAACTCTCCGATACGAGAAAAAGGATGAATAGCATGCCTCTCACCCTCGATCCTGCCGAATCCGCCGAAGGACCTCTTCTGACCAAGGTGCTCGACGAGCTTGGGGGCGAGATTGTATCGGGGACAATGGCGCCGGGAGAGCGCTTTACGCTCCAGGATCTTTCCAGCCGGTTTGGGATTTCGCGCACAGTCGCGCGTGAGGCAATGCGCGCGCTGGAGCAGCTCGGGCTTGTGAGCTCCTCTCGCAGAGTCGGCATTAAGGTGCTGCCGGAAGAACACTGGGCTGTCTTTGACCAGGCGGTGATCCGTTGGCGTCTCAGCAGCGAAGCGCACCGAGCGAAGCAGATCGTGTCACTCGACCAGTTGCGCAAGGCAGTCGAGCCGGTCGCAGCAGCGCTCGCAGCGACGAACGCAACGAAGGAACAAGCACAGGAACTCAAGGCGCTCGCCGAACAGCTCATGGAGCTCTCCGAAGCTGGACAGGGCAACACGGACGCGTTCCTCGAGGCGGATAAACGTTTTCACACCTTAATATTGGAGTGCTCCGGCAACGAGATGTTTAGCACCCTCACCCTTCCCATTCTGTACGTGCTTGAAGGGCGCACCCGCTACGGCATCATGCCGAACGACCCACACCTTGATGCAATGGCATACCACCTGAAAGTGGCAGAAGCCATCCAATCCGGCGACTCAACAGGAGCAGAAAACGCATCCTGGAGCCTTCTGCGCGGAGTGGACGGCTTCGTCGAGTTCTAAGCCAGCACTGTTCTCAACCAGCGCTTACAGCATGCAGGATACGCAGCCCTCGATCTCGGTGCCCTCCAGGGCCATCTGGCGCAGGCGGATGTAGTACAGGGACTTAATTCCCTTGCGCCATGCGTAGATCTGCGCGCGGTTCAGGTCGCGCGTCGTCACCGTGTCCTTGAAGAACAGGGTCAGCGACAGGCCCTGGTCGACGTATTTCGTAGCGACAGCGTAGGTGTCGACGATCTTCTCGAAGCCGATCTCGTAGGCGTCGTCGAAGTACTCGGTGTTCTCGTTGTTCAGGTGCGGTGCCGGGTAGTAGACGCGACCGATCTTGCCTTCCTTACGGATCTCGATCTTCGACGCGATTGGGTGGATCGAGGAGGTTGAGTTGTTAATGTAAGAAATCGAGCCGGTCGGCGGGATTGCCTGCAGGTAGCGGTTGTAGATGCCGTCGCGAGCGACCGCTTCTTTCAGTGCTGCCCATTCTTCGGCCGTCGGCACTGCAATCGTCGACTTTTCGAACAGCGCCTTGACCTTCTCCGTCTTCGGCTGGAAATCCTCCGGGTTGTAGCGGTCGAAGAACTCGCCGGTGGCGTACTCGGAGCGCTCGAAGTCTTCGAACTTCTCGCCCGTCTCCACTGCGATCTTGTGCGATGCCTTGATGCACTCGTACATCACGGCCGCGAAGTAGGCGTTCGTGAAGTCGAGGCCTTCCTCTGAGCCGTAGTGGATGTGCTCGCGGCCAAGGAATCCGTGCAGGTTCATCTGGCCCAGGCCGATGGCGTGGGAGGCGTCGTTACCCTCACGGATCGACGGCACCGAGTCAATCGACGTCTTGTCCGCCACCGCCGTAAGACCGCGGATTGCGGTCTCGACGGTGCGGGAGAAGTCGTCGGAATCCATCGCCATCGCAATGTTCAAGGAGCCAAGGTTGCAGGAAATATCGTGGCCGACCTTCGCGTACGTCAGGTCAGCGTTGAGCTCCGACGGGGAATTGACCTGCAGGATCTCGGAGCACAAGTTGGACATGTTAATGCGGCCAGTCTTGACCGGGTTCGCTCGGTTCGCGGTGTCCTCGAACATGATGTACGGGTAGCCGGACTCGAACTGGATCTCCGCCAGCGTCTGGAAGAACTGACGCGCATTAATCTTCGACTTGTGGATGCGCGGGTCTTCCACCATCTCTTCGTACTTCTCGGTGACGGAGATGTCGGCGAACGGAACGCCGTAGACGCGCTCGACGTCGTACGGCGAGAACAGGTACATGTCGTCGTTACGCTTCGCCAGCTCAAAGGTGATGTCTGGGACGACGACGCCCAGCGAGAGCGTTTTAATACGAATCTTCTCGTCAGCGTTTTCGCGCTTGGTGTCCAGGAACTTCATGATGTCAGGGTGGTGCGCGTTGAGATACACAGCACCTGCGCCCTGGCGTGCGCCGAGCTGGTTTGCGTAGGAGAAGGAGTCCTCCAGCAGCTTCATCACTGGAATCACACCAGACGACTGGTTCTCGATGTGCTTAATGGGCGCGCCGGCCTCACGAATGTTCGACAGCAGCAACGCTACGCCGCCGCCGCGCTTCGACAGCTGCAACGAGGAGTTAATCGCACGGCCGATGGACTCCATATTGTCCTCGATGCGCAGCAGGAAGCAAGACACGAGCTCGCCGCGCTGCGCCTTGCCTGCGTTGAGGAATGTCGGCGTCGCCGGCTGGAAGCGGCCCGTCATAATCTCGTCGACGAGCGCGGATGCGACCTCTTCCCTACCGTCGGCGAGGAAGAGCGCGGTCATCGCCACGCGGTCCTCGAAGCGCTCGAGGTAACGGCGACCGTCGAATGTCTTCAGCGTGTAGGAGGTGTAGTACTTGTACGCGCCCAGGAAGGACTTGAAGCGGAACTTAAAGGCATACGCACGCTTGAACGTGTCCTTCACGAACTCCCAGTCATATGCCTCAATAACCTCGGGCTCGTAGTACTTGTTGTCCACCAGGTACTTCATCTTCTCTTCGAGGTCGTGGAAGTACACCGTGTTCTGGTTCACGTGCTGCAGGAAGAACTGATTCGCAGCCTCGCGGTCCTTATCGAACTGGATCTGACCGTTTTCGTCGTACAGGTTCAGCAGTGCGTTGAGCGTGTGGTAGTCCAGCATGTCAGCCTCGTTGACTGGCTCCGGCACATTCTTGCCATGAATAGGGTTCGTAGACACAGATATCCTCTTGATGGTTCAGCGTTGATTAACGATCGGCGTTACGGTATTTATTTGTATATTTCTCGCGCAGTTGCGCTAAGCGTTGTGCGTTTTCCTGCCCCGGCAGCTGCCCAACCGACTCTAGCGCGTCTTCCTGCTCGGGGGTCAGCGGCAGCAAACCGAGGCGGTCGGCGTGCTCGATCAGCTGATTGCGCACGCGAAGCACGTCGTCATCAGTACCCAGCAGCTCAAAGCGGAAAAGGTACGGGACGTTGCACTTCTCCGATATTACGTCACCAGCCAGGCCGTAGTCCGTGCCAAAGTTGGAGTTGCCAGACGCGATGACGCCACGGATATAGCTGCGGTTGTGTTCGTCATTCAAAAACTTGATGACCTGCGGCGGGACAGGTTTGGTGTTCACGTGCGTCATCGATACGCCCCCGCCATAGGTCGGGCAGATGAGGACGTAGGGCTCGTCGATAATTGGTGCTGGGTCCGTGCGCCGCAACGGAATACGCTGCGCCGGAAGCCTCACCTTATCGACGAACCGCTTCGTCGTCTCTGTCAACGACGAGAAGTACACGATCAACATGTTGGATGCCCTCTACATAAAAAGAGCCGCCAATGTGTAAAACACTAGCGGCGTGAGACGTCGGAAGAGTTAAGCCGCAGCCAGGCCACGGATGCGCTCCGGGCGGAACCCAGACCAGTGCTCGCCGTTTACCTCAACGACTGGTGCCTGGAGGTAGCCGAGCGCGAGGACGTAGTCACGCGCTTCGTCGTCGACGGAGATATCTACGAGGTCGTACTCCAGCCCTGCTTTTTCGAGTGCTTTGGTAGTTGCTTTGCACTGCATGCACGCCGGCTTGGTGTAAACGGTAATAGACATAACCTGTGGGCTCTCTCTCTACATAAAATGAAGACTATTTCGGGAGTTTTCCCCGCGCCGTCTTGATCGGCGCTACAAGAGAAGACACTATACCTTGGGTGATATTTCTGCAAGTGATACTACATATAGTAGTTACACGCGTGGTATTCCCAGCACGGCTCCCACCGCGGGTCCACATGTAGCCTAGACTATGAAAAATCACTTCCGATGACCTGAAAGCCCACCAATGTTTCGCTCCCACCCCAGCCCGCAGCAACGCTACAGCCACATGGCACGGCGCGCCGCGAGCGAGGTCATTGGCAGCTATTCGACGAGCTTCGGCGCCGCCACGCGACTACTTCCCGAGCCGCAGCGAACCGACATCCGCAACCTCTACGCGGTGGTGCGCATCGCCGACGAAATTGTGGACGGCGCCACCCCCTCCCCCGAGCGCGCGGTAGCCCTCAAGGACTACGAGCAGTGCGTCCGCAGCGCCACAGCAACCACGTTCCACACCGACCCGATCCTGCACGCTTTCGCCGATACCGCGCGCCGCTGCAACTTCGATGACGCCCACCTCGCTGCGTTCTTCACCTCGATGCGCCACGACGTAACCGGCGAGGCGCACACGGAGGAGTCCGTCGAGCGATACATCTACGGCTCCGCCGAGGTCATCGGTTTGCTGTGCGTGGATGTCTTCTTCGGGGGCCGACGCCCTCCCCAGGCCGAGTACAGCAAGCTGCAGGAAGGTGCGCGGGCGCTGGGGGCCGCGTTTCAGAAGGTGAACTTCCTGCGCGACTACGCCGACGACACCAACCGGCTCGCCCGTAACTACTTCCCGCAAGCTTCTTACCCGCTAACCAAGGCCGGCCGAGACGCGATCATCGCGGACATCCGCCACGACTTCGACGCCGCGTGGTCCGCCATCCCCGCGCTGCCCAAGCGCTGCGGTGTCGCCGTCGCGGTAGCGGCGAACCTGTTCGAAGCGCTCACCGACTTGCTCGCGGACACGCCACCAGAAGCCATCCTCACCCAACGGGTCCGGGTGTCCGCGCCGCGGAAAGCAGCCATCATCGCGCGGACGGCGGCGACGGGAAGGAGGCTGCAGTGACGGAGCGCGTTGTCATCATCGGCGGGGGAATCGCAGGCCTGGCAACAGCGTGCCTGCTGGCGAAGCGCGGTTCGGCGGTGGTGGTCGTCGAAAAGAATGGGCACCTCGGCGGGCGCGCGGACGAGTTGCGCATCGGCGGCTTCCGCTTCGAGACCGGACCCTCCTGGTACCTCATGCCCGAGGCCTACGACCACTTCTTCGAGCTCATGGGCACCTCCACCGCGGCAGAGCTCGACCTGCAACTTCTCGACCCCGGCTACCGCATCTACCCCGAACACCGCCCGCTTCTCGACGTCCCCTTCGGTACCGACGCCGTCGCCGACCTCTTCGAGTCCCTCGAGCCCGGCGCGGGCGACGCGCTGCGCGACTACCTCGCCAGCGCGGCCGACGTCTACAACATCGCGCTCGACCGCTTCCTCTACACCACGTTCAGTTCGCTGCGGCCGTTCCTGCACCGCGACGTCGTCTCCCGCGCATTCACCCTCGCGGTGTTGCTGCTCCAGCCGCTGCAGCGCTACGTGGACAAGCGTTTCCGCGACCCGCGCCTGCGCCAGATCCTGCAGTACCCGGCGGTGTTCCTGTCCTCACAGCCGCGCGACACCCCGAGCCTGTACCACCTGATGAGCCACACCGACCTGACTCTCGGCGTGCGCTACCCACAAGGCGGATTCAGCGGCATCGTCACCGCGCTCGAGCGGCTCGCCCGCGCGCACGGCGTCGAAATCCTGCTTGAGCACGAGGCCACCAGCATCGAAGTTATCGACGGCTCCACCACCGGCATACACGTGCTCAGCGAAAGCGGGACGCGCTTCCTGCCCGCCGACGTCGTCGTCGCCGCCGGAGACCTGCACCACACCGAGACTTCGTTGCTCCCCGCGTCTGCTCGCACCTATTCCGAGGCGCACTTTAAGCACCACAACCCAGGTGTGAGCTGCGTACTCGCGCTCATTGGTGTGCGCGGTGCGCTGCCGGAACTGCTTCACCACACGCTGTTCTTTTCCGAGGAGTGGGGCGAAGACTTCGACGCCGTGTTCCCTGCTGACAGCAGCGGCTCGCGCGACGCATCGCGCTCGATCTACGTGTGCAAGCCCTCCGCCACGGACCCGACTGTCGCGCCCGCCGGGTGTGAGAATCTGTTCGTGCTCATCCCGGTTGCGGCCGACCCGTCGATCGGGCACGGGGACGCGTACGGCGCTGCAGAGTCCCCGCGTGTCGCCGCCATCGTTGACGCGACACTGGACCTCATCGTCGCACGCACTGGTGTCGCTGACCTGCGGGAACGGGTCGTCGTGAAGCGCACCATCGGCCCCGCTGACTTCGCCGGACGCTACTACTCCTTCGCAGGTGGCGCCATCGGGCCCGCGCACACCCTGCGGCAATCCGCGTTCTTCCGCGGTCGCAACATTTCCGCCAAGGTGGACAACCTGTACTACGCGGGGCAAACCACCGTTCCTGGCGTCGGTGTGCCCATGTGCCTCATCTCTGCTGAGAACGTGGTCAAGCGCATGCTCGGACTTCGTGACGCATCTCCTATACCAAAACTGTGAGAAGCTCGTGAAGATTCTGTACATTTAATTCATGCGAAGCTTCCGACCTGGTAAGACGCTTATCGCCCTTTTCACAGCCTTCGCGATGAGCACCACTGTCTTCTCCCCGCCCGACGCCACAGCCCAAACGACAAGTCAGTGGGTGCCCGATCAGCATGAGGAACTGTTCGAGCAGCGGGATGAGCTCTCATTCTCAAAGGGTGGCGCTGAGTACTTTTGCCAAGTTGCCCACATCGCCGACGGGCGCGTGTACACCGATGCGCTTTGCGGCGAAGGGCATTTCTTGTACTACCGCGACTCCGAGGGCTCCATACACTACTTCGAGGACAGGCAGACCGATTTTTCTCGCAACAAAGATCTCTTCCTGAATCGCTTCGCATCCTACGCGATCCCGGACTCGCTGCTTCCACAAGTCGGTGAGTCAGCTGAGCCAGTTCACGGTTCGTACCTCTCGGCCGGGGATACCGTGACCGTTCACGGCCCACGGGAAGACTACGATGCAACGATTGAGAACACCACCGATGGTTTCCTGGCGATTACGCTTCCGAGCCATGCGTATTTGACACATGGCGCCCCAGTTTCAGTCGGCGGCCACTACCTTGGGATGTATGAGGGGGTCTTTGACAACAACGACCACAGACAGGGACTCGTCCTCCTCGCAGACCCAGAAGTTCCTCCGACAAGCGAACCGAACAAAGTGGCGTTACTCCTCGAGCGTGAATCCATGCTGTCATATGCTCCGGGCGAAGTAAGCACGATTAACCAGGGTGACAAGATTTTTAACAACGGTCATCGTTGCACCGTCGGATACATCGATAAGTCCAACAGCCGTATTTTCTTAGCTGGTCACTGCAGCGATGGCGGCCCTCTCTACTTCACCGACACACAAAAAAGGAACTATTACCTGGGCACGATGGTGACTGAGTTCGACTTCGAGGGAAGTCTCACCAACAGCACCATGAGCAAAGACTGGGGCTACATCGATATCCCCGAACACCGCTCGGCGTTACTTGGAGAGAATGCCTACACCTCCGACAGCGTCCTCCTACCGTCGATGCTTCGCGTCGGACAGATGGTGTACGGCTTCGGTCAAACAACCGGCCACGTGATGGAGAACTACGTCATGGGCGTGATTAATAACGTCATCCTCCTCACACAACAAAACCCGATGCATGAGGGAGATTCCGGTGGGCCGAACTGGATCGTCGATGACGAAGGAAACCGGCACTTTATCGGGGTCAACTCCGGGAGTGACGATGTCCCAGAAGGTCAAGCCCACAAATACGGTATTGCTGTCGGCTGGCACGAAACTCCGAACAGCGACGAGGAAGTCCAATACACAAATCTCGCACTACAGCAGTGGGACGCTTACCAAAAGGCACAGAAAGAGGCCGAGAACCCCGTCGCGGTCAACCAGGGCGACACCGTGGGGCTCGACGACAATGACCGCGACCTCTTCCTCGACCAGGAGTGCACAGCGAAATACATCGATCACGTCCACCAGCGGATCTACACCAGCCCCGCGTGCACCGGGCCGGGCAGGGCGCGCGGAGTTTCTACGACATACGGGTGGCCCAAGCACTGGGTACTGGCCGAAATCGGCACATTTTTCGACGCCCATCTGCCCTACATCCAGGCCCCAGATGGCACGCGGTTAGGCGAAAACCCTGATGCACCTGGGGAGCTCCTTTCGACCGACCAGGTACACCTTGGTGACACGGCTAGCATCGACTGGCGTTCATTGACGGTGGCAGGCACAGTCGGCGACGCGATCCTACTTCTCCCCTACGGGGATTTTGAGCCGGAGGTGAACACACCAGTCACCATCGGCGACAACGTTGCCGGCCTTGTTTCCGGGATCTACTACGACGAGAACGGCAACGTGAAAGGCATTGAAGTTCAGAGCCTTCTCGAGACTAATCCGATTGAGCTTCCAGAGGGCTGGCAGGAAAACCTTCTCTACGAATACGCGAAGGCAACTGACAAGACCGCTCCCGTGGTTGAGGACGTCGAAAAGAAAGAATTCGACTCCGATGCCGAGATTGAGCCCTTCGAATTCACCATCACGGACGAGTACAACGAGCTGACTGTCGAGGTAACCGACCTGCCAGAAGGTCTGTATGCGGACATTCAGTACGACGAGCCACGGCTCCGCGCCACCGTCACTGTTCGAGGGACGCCGACGAAGCCAGGGGAACAAGATGCAACCGTGACGGCACGCGACGCACGTGGGAACGAAAAATCGAGCAGTATCAGTTTCCAGATTAACGACGCCACTGCGCCCGTCATCGATACCACTGCGCTGGTCCTGGAGGCTGGCGAGTACGCCGACCTCAAGATTCCGGTCACTGATAACAGGGACAGTTTCCTTACTGTGACAGTCAGTGCACTCCCTGATGGCCTCGTGTCATTTAGGGAGTACATCTACGGCACGACCACCGTCGTCGGAACGCACGAGCTTCAGGTAACCGCCACGGACGCCGCTGGCAATACTGCAACGGAAACAGTTCAGCTCGAGGTGCGCGACACGAAGAAGCCAGCCATCAACATGCGGAGCAGCGCTCGCTGGGAAGCCAATTCAGAATTCAATGACTCCATCAGCATTGAGGTTGACGACGCAACCCCAGTCAGTGTGCGCGTCGACGGCCTCCCCCGAGGCTTGTCTTATGACGACACCAACGGCGTCATCGATGGCGTCACTGACGCGGTCGGCTCGCACTCTGTCACCGTCATCGCTACTGATACCAGTGGCAATACATCCGAGGCGGAGCTCGAGCTGGTGGTAGAGGACACCACTGCCCCAACAGTGCAAAACGCCGAGTTTGAGCACGAAATTGGTACACCGTTCTCGCATGTTGTTGATGCAACAGACGGCGTAGGGGTGGAACGGGTTACCGTTTCGGGTCTCCCACACGGTCTGCGTTTCGACGAAAGCTCCCGCACCATCAGCGGTACACCTTCAGCGCTGGGCAACTTCCAGACTTCCGTCGAGGCGTTTGATGCGGCTGGAAATACGGGCCAGGGCGCAATTGGATTCCGCGTGGTGGACACCGTCCGGCCTCGCATCTTGGTGGACCACAACCCGCCTGCGGCAACCAAGTTCGACTTGCCTATCCGAGTCGAGGACGCAACCAAGACCGCTTTGTCCGTGACCGGCCTGCCAGCCGGACTGCGGCATAAAGGGAACCGGATTGTTGGTTCGACCAAAGATTCGGGCACACACCGTGTAGTCATCACCGCCACGGATGAAGCTGGCAATCAAGCTTCCGAGACAATCACGCTGTCGGTGCCGAAGCCTCGCCCAACCAAGACAACAACCGCTTCGAAGCCTTCTACATCAGCTCCACAGAAGCCGAAAGAGACGACTCCCGCTGCAGAGCCTCCTCGCCAGACACCGGTTCCGACTAAGTCAACAGGCAAGACAACATCGTCTGCAGCACCGTCTGAGAAAGCTACGGCGACTACCGCACAATCCGAGCCTCCTACCTCAGATCCAACGCAGCCTCAGGTTGCAGAGGACGGCAGCGCTTCCGGTTCCTCGAAGGGTGGAATCGCCGCACTGGTAATTCTGGGCATCATCGCGTTGGTTGGTGGCATCGTCGCTACGAATCCTCAGCTCATGAAGCAGATTCAGTCGATGCTGCCGTAAGAGGGCGCGCCGACGTGCTTAGACTTTTGGTGTGTCCCAGTCCCACGTCGGTGCGGCTTCATCCGCAAACGAATCCACACCCCACCCATCCAACTCAATCTCGGCAGCATCATCGCGATACCCCACCCGACCAGGCTCACACACCCACTGCTCACCACTGGCAAACCGGAAATACAACGTCGGACCAGGCTTGACCACACGGATAAACCCATCCGTGACCAACGAATGACACCGCGAGCACAACGGCACCAAATTCTCCAAATCCGTGGTGCCGCCCTCGGCCCAATCCCGAATATGATGCATCTGTAAAAACCGCGTATGCCCACAGCCTGGCACCGCGCACTTATGCCCCCACATCCCTAGCAGCACCTGCACCTGCTTCGGGCTTGCCAAACGGCGTTTGCGCCCAAACCTAATCACCTGCCCCTGGGCGTCATAGAGCACACCCATCAAATCTGCATGATCTACCAAGTTGGCAAGCCGTGCGGCAGGCGCCGCCATGTGATTCGGCAAAAATGCTCGCCCATCTGATGTCATATGCACCATCACCTGTGCCGCCGGCGCCATCGTGGCGTGTGTGGCGGCCCCGGTGCGCACCATGTGCACCATCCCCATCAGTGATTGCAGCATCAACCGTGCCGGTGGCAGCCCGAAGGTCGAGCGCATCATCTGCGCATCCGCCTCATCCATCGCGTTGTCATCCGCATAGGCGTGTGCTCCTGCCCGCAGGGCTGCTTGAAAGGCCACACCGTCGGTAGCGTTCATGCAAAACCAGCCGCGTAGGTATTGGCCGTCTTCGCGGATGGTCAGCCCGCAGTGTTCACCAGCATCCTGGGGTTGTTTGTCGGTGGGGGTTGCGCCTGCCAGGGCGTGTACGAGGCCTTGGTAGCCAGATTCGGCGGCTATTTCTACGAGTTCGTGTTGGTTTGCCTCGGTGGCGTAGTCAAGCATGTAGCGCACACTGGTGTAGTCGATACTTCCTTGTCGCAGCGCGTCGAGGATGGTGGGAAAGCTTGTGAGTTTGCGTGCGACGGCGGCGTATTCGTAGGCGCGGGTGCGTTTCATTTTTAACACTCTGGCAAGCCATGCCCCGGTAGAAGCGCAGCCGTAGTGCTCGGCGAGGTTATGGGTGTCGAATTCGGCGATCGCGGTCAGTATTTCCGCGTGTGAGTATGCGAACAGGCGTGCGCTTTCAACGATGGTGTTGATGATGGTGTCGGCGTCGATGGTGGTGTGCATGGTTCCCCCTGGTGTCTTGGTTGTTTTTTAGTATACGTGTTCGAATGGTAGTGTCAAGAGGTTTATCCAAATATTTGTTGATGGGTGTCCGCGCCGCGGACAGTGCGCGGGGTGCTTTGCGACGCCCGCCTTCGAGCACGGGTGTGTGGGTGGGTGTCCGCGCGGCGGACACCTTGATGCAATCGTTGGGGTCTTGAGCTGAACTCGCTCTGTCCGCGCCGCGGACTGTGAACAAGGCCGTCACAAAGGGCTCGAAGTGTCCGCGCCGCGGACAGCTCAAATCTCGACTCGCCCAATTGGCTTTCGCGCTCTGTCCGCGCCGCGGAATGCTACTGGAGTCGACTAAAGCTTCGTTGGAGTCCGCGCAGCGGACTGTGCGCGAGGTTGCTTTGCAATAACGGGTAAATTGTCCGCCCCGCGGAAACCTTACTTATTGAGAGGTGGGTTGAGCCAAGCTTCGCCAGCTGTTTGTCCGCCCCGCGGACACCCTCATCAAACAATCAGCATGCCGCAACCGGCAGCTGATCCAGCTGGCTCCGGAGCCGTTCCGCAACGGCGTTGGCCATAGCTTGGCCGGTTTGGTAGCTGCCGTCGGCGGGGACAACGACCAAAGCCAATGCAACGTCCTGCCCAGCGGAATTTGACACGAGTCCCATCTGGCGCACTTCGTATCCACCGGACGCCGAGGGTCCCCACCCGCCTTTGAACCGCGCATTGGGGAGCTGGCCGAGGCCGTAGTTTTGCCCGGCTACGATTTGCCCCATCAGTTCAAGGACGGGTACGGCGCCGCTCAGGCAGCTCAGATTGGACATGAAGGTGGATTCCTCGGCGGCGGTAAGCATGGTTTGGCCGAAGGTTGAGAACTCGGGGCGGATGCGTTCAGTGTTGATGGTTTTCGGTACGCCGCCGTCGCTGAGGACGGTGTCACCTGCGCCGGGTGGCAGGGCGTTCCAGAGTTGCAGTGCGGCGTCGTTGTCTGAGGCGGTGATCGCGGCGGGTGCTGCGAGCTGCGCGGTGTCGGGCGCCACGCGGTACGCGGCGACTGCGAGTGGGACTTTGATGGTGGACCAGGCTGGCATCGCTGGGTCGTCGCTGCTTCCTACGCCGCCCGCGGCGACGGCGACGGTGCCTCCGAACTGGTTGGCAACTTCGTCGGCGATAGTGGAGAGCAGCTTATCGACGCCCACTTCGCCCACCGGCTCGTCAACTGGTACAGGCGGCTGAGCGTTCGGGTGCGTTGTCGTTGAGGTGACGGTGATGGTCGGCGGGGCGTCGTTAGTGGGTGTCCCGCAGGCCCCGAGGGCGGTCACGGCGAGGAGGGCGCAGCATGCTCGTTTCACCTCCACCACCCTAGTGCCCTAGGCACGAAAAAACCCGCACACGAGGTGCGGGTTTTCACGAGTGCTGAATTAGCCCTGACGAGCCTTGAAGCGTGGCTCCTTCTTGTTCAGGACGTAAACCTTGCCACGGCGGCGCACAACCTGGGCGCCCGGCTTGTTCTTCAGCGACCGAAGCGACTTGCGGACCTTCATCGGGCGCTCCTTTCTAATCGAGGATCTTCATCTTCGTGCGACCACTGGAAACAGTCTGGTCGCGACACGTCGCGTTATATTACCCCATCACGTGGGGAAACCAAAACGCCGGTGCTACTTGGTGTAGCGTTGCTCCATTTCCGACGCCACTTCGTCCAGACTCCGGTTCATTGTTTCGGGGACGAAGTAGCGGACGAATCCTGCTGCAAGGATGCCACAGATGATGAAGATGGAGAAGGTGGCGGTGGCGGAGAGGGCGTCGACAAGTGGGAGGAAGAACTGGGCGACGATCCAGTTCATGACCCACAGTGCGAGTCCTGCGAGGCCCATGCCGGCGCCGCGGATTTGTGGCGGGACCAGCTCAGAGATAAGCAGCCAGGTCGTGGGCGAAACTGCTGCTTGCTGCGACGCAATGAACAGCGCCATGCAGGCGAGTGAGACCCACGCGAGTGCGGCGTTGTTTTCCGCGGCACGGTACGTGAGCGTGAGCGCGAAGAGGAAGATGACGTTGCTGCTCAGGCCGATGAGCAGTAGTCGTTTGCGGCCGATCCTGTCGATGACCTGCAGTCCGACCCAGCACGCGACGACGGAGACGAGCCCGATCACCATAGAGGTGTAGACGGCGTTTTCGGTGGAGAGGCCGACTTTGTTCATCATCGTTGGCGCGAAGTAGACGATGGCGTTCACGCCCGTGACCTGCTGCGTGATGCCGAGCAGCGCGGCGATCAGCACGGTCATGCGTAGCCACCGAACGTTGCGTAGGCGTGCCCACTCGCCGCCGCGCTGGGCGCGAAGCTCGGCGTCTTCGGTGGTTTCGAGGGTGAGTTCTTCGCGGGTCATGCCGACGCGGTCGCCGATGGTGAGGGCTGCGTCGATACGCTGGTGGCGGGCGAGCCACAGGGGTGTTTCAGGCAGGAATGCCATGCCGACGGCCAGCGCGGCTCCGGGCACTGCGGCGAGTCCAAGCATCAGCTGCCAGCTGCCGGTGGACGCAAGCACCGAGTTCACGGAGTACGCGAGCAGCTGCCCCACCACAATCATCAGCGTGTTCAGTGACACCATCTTGCCGCGCACCCGGGCGGGCACCATCTCCGAGATGTACATCGGCGCCACGATAGACACTCCGCCGACGCCGACCCCTAAGAACGTTCGGGCCGCCGCGAGTGCTTCCACCGACCCCGCAAGCGCGCACCACAGCGAGCCCGCAATGAACACGAGGCCGCCCATTATTAAGGTGCGTTTGCGCCCGAGCCTGTCCGCGACCGACCCGCCGCTGAGCGCGCCGACTGCTGCGCCGACGAGCAACATCGAGGTCACAAGCCCTTCTTGCCCTGGCGTGAGCTGGAATTCGGGGGTGATGTAGAGCAGCGCGCCGCTCATCACGCCGGTGTCGTAGCCGAAGAGCAGCCCGCCCAGCGCGGCGACGCCCGCAACTTTCCGGACGTAGCTTCGTTGGGCAGTGGTGAGTTGTTGCATGCATACCAATATGCACCGTGGGTACGCTGGTTCCTATGTCTCGGCCAGATTCACCGCAAGTTAGCAGCAAACAGCAAGAGATCATCGACACGCTCGGGGTCCAACCTTCGATTGATCCCGCGCGAGAAATTGAGCGCCGCGTCGCATTCCTCTGTGACTACGCCCGCTCCGCCTCCTCAGCAGGTTTCGTGCTCGGCATTTCCGGGGGCCAGGACTCGACGCTCGCAGGTCGCCTCGCACAGATCGCTGTCGAGCGGCTGCGGGACTCGGGTGTCGACGCCCACTTCCTCGCCGTCCGCCTCCCCCACGGTGTCCAAGTCGACGAGGACGACGCCCAGTTGGCGCTCCGCTTCATCGAACCGGATGAAACGGTGACCGTCGACATCGCACCTGCAACGAAAGCGCTCAGCGACGAGGCCGCTGACGCGTTGGGGGCGCCCCTCAGCGACTTCAACAAGGGCAACGTGAAGGCCCGACTTCGGATGGTGGCGCAGTACGCGCTTGCTGGCGAGCGCAACCTCCTGGTCATCGGCACTGACCACGCGGCGGAAAACGTCACCGGTTTCTTCACCAAGTTCGGCGATGGCGCCGCCGACCTCACCCCCCTCGCCGGCCTCAACAAACGCCAAGGCGCCGCCCTCCTCCGCGAGCTCGGCGCCGACCCTCGCCTCTGGGAGAAAGTCCCCACCGCCGACCTGGAAGAGGACCGCCCGGCGCTGCCCGACGAGGAAGCACTCGGCGTGACCTACCAGCACATCGACGACTACCTCGAAGGCAAGCCCGTTCCGTCCGCGGCGGCGGAACGCATCGAGCACCTGTGGCGCATCGGCCAGCACAAACGACACCTGCCACCAGGGCCAGATTCCTCCTGGTGGAAGGCTTAGCCCGTCACATCTAACGTCGCTTGCGCGGCGTTGGCAAGCTCCCCCGCGTACGCCGGGCCGTGCGTCAACGCGTGCACGGCCAACGGGTGAAGCTGATGCACCGGGATGCGCCGACGCCAGTCCTCCCCCAGGCTTGCCCGCGACTCGTAGCCCGCAAGGATATCTTCCAAAAACGGCGCGCCGAACAACGCCAGCATCGCGATGTCCGTCAACGGGTGCCCACCGTGCGCCGCCGGGTCAATGAACCGCGGGCCCGACTCGTCGAAGAGCAGGTTGCCCGCCCAAAGATCCCCGTGGATACGCGCCAGCGGGGCCTCCTCATCCTCCTCAACGAGCGCAGCGCAGGCGCGTTCCACGAGCTCTAGCTGCTGCTTCGAAATATTTCCCGCCACATGTGCGCTCCTAGCGAACGGCAGCACGCGCTGCTCGGTATAAAACTTCGCCCACCGCTGCTCCGGCACGCAGTCCTGCTCAACCCGGCCGATGAAGTTCGGGCCATCCCACCCGGTCGGCGGCGCACCGAAGGCTTCAGCGCCCATCGCGTGGATCTTCGCCAGCTCCTCCCCCGCCCGGCGCGCCGCGTCACGAGTGGGCCGCACGGTCTCGACACGTTCTATTCGCAGCGTCCGCTGCTCCTCGTCCACGCCGCAGACCTCCACGACTGCGTCGCTGCCCTCGCGCAGCCAGCGCAGCCCCGCCGCCTCGCTGCTCGCCTGGCCCGGCGCGATACAACGCTTACTGAAATCACTCAAGGTGGCCCTCCAATGCAAGCAAAAATCGCTTCATATCTTCCCCACCACGGTAGCGCCCGAGGTGGCCATCGCTACGCACGACCCGGTGACACGGAATGAGCAGCGGCAGCGGATTTTTCTCGCAGGCAGTGCCGACGGCACGCACCGCCCCCGGATTATCGACGTCCACCGCTAGCCCCTTATACGTCGTCACCTCGCCGAACGGCACGTGTTGGAGCGCGTCCAGCACCTTCGTCCGAAACGGCGGGAGGCCTTCAAGGTCGAGCGGGACATCGAAAGACGTTCGTGTCCCGGCAAAGTACTCCTCGAGCTGCCCGCGGACGGCACCAATCGGTCCCGGGCGCGCGCCTGTGGCGTGGATTACCTCAGCGGGGTCGTCCGTCGGCAACGCGATCCGGCGTACTCCGCGGGGCGAAACGACAACCGTCAGTGTTCCGACCTGCGTCTCGACGGTAGCGAACGATGTTGCATACATGGCACCAGTACTAGCACCTTGCTATGGTGCCAGCCATGACCACCTACATTCCCCCACCCGGATACACGGCGATCACGGTCCCGGAGGACCACGATGGGCGGCGGATACACAAGTTCCTCGCCGGCCACACCACGTGCCCCGCGACCATGCTGTTCAAACTCGCACGCAAGGGGGCGTTGCGGGTCAACCAGAAACGAATCAAGCAGGATCACCGCGTCCGTGGCGGGGACGTGATCACGTTGCCGGGTGAGTTCTGTAAGGAAGCGAAGAGGGCGTCGAAAAGTAAGAACCATGGGTTTGAGATGCTGTGAGAGGGGCCGACGGCGCTGGTAGTAAATAAGCCGGCGGGGGTGCCGGTGCATGCGGGGACAGGGACGCGGCGCGGCGTCATCGAGCGGATCCGTGACGTGTACCCCGACGCTGAGCTTGCGCACCGCATCGATAAGGAGACGTCAGGGGCGCTGCTGATTGCGCTGAATCACGCGGAGCTACGCCACCTGCAACGAGCCTTCCGCGAGCAGAACGTGATCCGCATCTACCGCGCGGTCGTGGAGGGACGCTGGGCGGGCGCGCGCGACGTAAAGGCCCCGATCGCGCGAACACCGAAAACCATGGTCGTAAGCGCCGACGGCGACGACGCCCACACACGATTCCGCCGCGTGGAAAACCGCGGGCCGAACACGCTCGTCGAGGCCGAGCTCATTACTGGACGACGCCACCAAATCCGCGTGCACGCCGCCCACGAAAGCCACCCCATCATCGGCGACCGCGCGTACGGCTCCCGCACGAGCGCGCAGCGCATGTTCCTGCACGCCTACCGGCTGGAGTTCACGCTGCGTAACAGCGAGCGCGTCGTGGTGACGGCGCCGGTCCGGGAACACAAAAACCGCAGGTCTTAAGCAACCTGCGGTCTTTTCTGTGGAGCTAACGGGATTCGAACCCGTGACCCCCACACTGCCAGTGTGGTGCGCTACCAACTGCGCCATAGCCCCGCGCACGCTAAAACACGCGTAGGAGTCAGTTTATACCGTGCGTTTAATGCGAGGCAAATGCGACCGGGGCTGCCCGGAGGACCATGATGCTCAGCGGTGGGACAGTAACGTCGCCGTGTGAAGTGAGTGCTCGTGGCGTCTCGTAGACGTCCGTTGCCTGGATCATCACTTCGTACTCACCGGTTGGCAGCGGCGCCTGCCACGGTTCCGTCGCGGCGTTCACGTACACGAAGGCGTCGCGATTGCCTGGGAATGCATTTTTCACGGTGTAGCCAACATGATTCATGTGCACGTTGTCAGCACCAGCAACGATTCCGTGCGTGTACTTGCTGTTAATCGCCTCATAACTCGGCAGGCGCATGAAGTCGTAGCGCTTGCGGAACGCGTTCAGGTCGCGGAAGAACTGCACGTGCTTTGCAAACTGAGCTGCTCTGTCGTAGTCGAGCGCGTTGACCTCATCTGGCGACTTGTACGAGTTGTGGTCGCCCGCCTTCGTGCGCAGAAACTCCTGCCCCGCATGAATGAACACTGCTCCGTTGGCCAAGTACTGCGTGGCCGTAGCGAGTGCATGACGCCGCGCGATTTCCTCATCAGACGCGTGCGGCATGCTGCCCTTGAGCTTGTCGAACATCGTGTAGTTATCGTGGGCCTCGTTGTACACCACGGACTGCTCCGGACCCAGGTAGTCCCGCACGTGCTGGGCACCCTTGATGTTGTTCAGCAGGTCCCAAGAACGATGCTCCTGATCCGCGCCGTTTACAAAGCCAGCATGCTCCAACTCAAAGTTGGAGCCCTTGACGGTGTCGCGGTAGTGATCATTGAAGAACGCGATACCCGGCAGCTTGTCGGCGTTCTTCTGGTTCGCGCCGAGCACGCCTTCGGGGTGGTTGCCCATCTCCCACCCCTCCCCGAGGATGACTATCGAAGGATCAATCTCGTTGAGCGCCTCGCGCACGGCGTTCATCGTGTCGACGTCATGAATCCCCATCAGGTCAAACCGGAAGCCATCGATGTTGTATGTTGTGGCCCAGTACGTCACTGAGTCAACGATGTACTTGCGCATCATGGGCCGCTCTGACGCGGTTTCATTGCCGACGCCCGTCCCATCAAGAAAATTGCCTTGCGGGTCCGTCCGGAAGAAATAGTTAGGCACCGTCTGCTGCAACGGCGAGTGCTCCGCGACGTAGACGTGGTTGTACACCACGTCCATGATGACCCGGATACCGTTGTTGTGCAGCGCGTCAATCATGGACTTCAGTTCCATGATCCGCGCGGTTGGGTCCTGGGGGTGCGTCGAATAGGAGCCTTCGGGAACGTTATAGTTTTCCGGATCGTAGCCCCAGTTGTACTGTGCGTTAAACGACAGGTCGCCGGTCTCATCCACGCTGCCAAAATCGTAGATCGGCAGCAACTGTAGATGGGTGATACCCAGGGACTTCAAGTAGTCCAGACCTGATGGGTTCCCCGCCTGTGTCTTGGTCCCAGCCTCGGTGAGTCCCAGGAACTTCCCCTTGTGCGTGATGCCATTGTCCGGTCCGATGGTCAGGTCGCGCACGTGTGCCTCATAAATGATGGCGTCCTGCATCGAAGAAAACGGCGCCATACGCTTGCCGGACCACCCCTCGGGCACAATATGTTCCGCATCAACGACCACGGTGTGCTCCCCGTTGGCAGTCACTGCCCGCGCGTAGGGGTCGACGGCTTCGTTGACCGTTCCGTCCCCGAACTCCAGTCGGTAGCGGTACTCCAGCCCGTGGCGGTCACCTTCGAGGGTGAGTTCCCAGATTCCCCGCTCGCCCCTCGCCAGAGGAGTCGCGGCAGCGTTATCGGAGTAGTTCAGAAATTCCACCGACTTCGCCGTCGGCGCCCAGACCCGAAACGTGGTCTTTTCCGGGGTATAGATCGCACCGAGCTCGCCATCGTAGAAATACTTCTCGTGAAACTCGTTCGAGTAATTGATCGCAGACTCACCCTCAACACAGCTCATTGCTACAACAAAAAGCTCCCCACCAGTTCTTAACCGGTGGAGAGCACTCTCTGTGGAGCTAACGGGATTCGAACCCGTGACCCCCACACTGCCAGTGTGGTGCGCTACCAACTGCGCCATAGCCCCTTGAACTCTTACGAGCTTTCATCACCATACACGTGAAGAGAGCCTGGCCACAAATCATGCAGCCAGCCCCCACACGGACATATAGTTAGCTGTTTGCGACGGTATCGACCCAGTTGTTGATCTCGCCTTCAACGTCCTTGCCGTCAACCATGACGCGCGGAGTCCCCGCCTCACCGCCGCGCTCTTGCTGCAACTTCAAGTTACCGTTCGACATTGCGCGCGCAGCATCGTAATAGGTCTTATCACGGATATCCTGCACCGCCTTGTCGCTCGCGCCGTAGTCACGCGCCAGGTCAGCAAGGTCATCGTCGGTCACCTTCGAGTACACATCCCTCTGGTTCACCATCAGGTGGTCGCGGAGGTTCATCATCGCCGCTGGCTCATCATTAGCGACGAGTGCCAGCTCCGCAGCCAGCCCCATCGTGGAGTGGCCATTGGTCAGGCCATCGAGCGTCACCATCGGGCGCAGCTCGACCTCGATCTTGCCCTCACGCAGCTTCTCGAGCATCTGCTCATCCGTCGCTACTGCCAGATCTGCACAGTGTGGGCACGAAAAGTCCTCGTAGAGCTCTGCCATCGGGGCGTCGTCGACATCTTCGGCTGCGAGGCGAATGAAGTGGTCGTCCTCGTTCCAGCTCACAGTGATGCCAGTAGTGTCAATCATGTTCTCGGCCATGGCTGCCTCGCGGCCCTTCTTGCCGTTGACGAAAATCAGGCCGATCACAAGCGCCGCGATCGCAATCACTGCAACGATTGCCCAGATGAACCCTGCACCGTTCTTCTCGTTCGGGTTCTTCACCTTACGGGTAGTCACGTATTTACTCCTTGACGTTGGAAATTGCCCAACAGCTTAATCGCTGGATGAGGCTATGGATAAATCGCAAACTTCTTGTACGGCACATAAATCATGAACAAGGTCGCCGCGATCAAGACAAAGTCACGCAGGATCGTCTCAATGAGGTTCGTGCCTTCATCTGACGGCTGCGGGCCAAAGCACCCACAGTCGATGACCAGCCCTCGCGACCACGCCGAGTACATCCCGATGATGAACAGCACCAGGACCCCGATCGAGACCCAGCCGCATTCACGCAGCTTGATGCCAGCCAGCAGGAGCAGGCCACCGGCCAGCTCCAACGGTCCGATCCACTGCGCCAAAATATTCGACCACTCATGGGTGAAAATCTCGTACGCAATGATGTTTTGCGTCACTTCCATATGGGCGCCAATCTTGGTCCACCCGGCGACAATCCACACAGCCGCCAGCCCAAATCGCGCCGCAGCCGACGCGATTTCCAGCAGCTTGCCTCTTGCCTGTTTGGTCTCGTGTGTCTCAGTCACGATTGGCCATTCTATCCGAGCACCTGCGCAACAAGCTCTTTCGCAGCCTGCTGCACCTGCGCCAAATGCTCCTTGCCCTTGAAACTCTCGGCGTAAATCTTGTACTTGTCCTCCGTACCCGATGGTCGCGCCGCGAACCAGGCGTTTTCCGTGGTGACCTTCAGGCCGCCAATCGGTGCACCGTTGCCTGGTGCCTCGGTCAGCTTCGCGGTGATTGGTTCACCAGCCAGCTCGGTCGCGGTGACTTGCTCCGGGGAGAGCGCCTTCAGCGTCGCCTTCTGCTCGCGGTTCGCCGGGGCATCGATACGAGCGTATGCCGGGGAGCCGAACTTCTCAGCGAGCTCAGCGTAGCGTTGCGACGGCGTCTTCCCCGTCACAGCTGTAATCTCCGCCGCGAGCAGATCCAGAATCAGGCCGTCCTTATCAGTCGACCACACCGTGCCATCCTTCCGCAGGAAGGACGCACCCGCGGATTCTTCGCCGCCGAAGCCAACGGTGCCGTCGATAAGCCCTGGCACGAACCACTTAAAGCCAACCGGGACCTCAACGAGCGTGCGCCCGAGCGACGCCACAACGCGGTCAATCATCGACGAGGACACCAGCGTCTTGCCAACCGCGGTGTTGTCCGCCCAGCCCTCGCGATGTGAGAACAGGTACTCAATCGCGACGGCGAGGTAGTGGTTCGGGTTCATCAGGCCGGCGTCCGGCGTGACGATCCCGTGGCGGTCCGAGTCAGCGTCGTTGCCGGTAGCGATGTCATACTTGTCACGATTGTGCACCAGCGACGCCATCGAGTCCGGCGAGGAGCAATCCATGCGAATCTTGCCATCAGTGTCGAGCGTCATGAAACGCCAGGTCGGGTCGACCTCCGGGTTCACCACGGTCATATTCAGGCCGTGCTTCTCAGCGATTGCACCCCAATAATCGACGCTCGCTCCGCCCATCGGATCTGCGCCGATGCTCAGACCGGATTCACGAATCGCCGCAATGTCGACGACGTTCGGCAAGTCATTGATGTAGTTATTCAGGTAGTCGTAGCGCTGCGCACGCTCATCGAGTACGCCCGACGCTGCGGAGCGCTTCACGCCCTCCAAACCGTTTGCGATGTACTCGTTCGCCTGCTTCGCAATCCAGTCAGTCGCGTCCGTGTCAGCCGGACCACCCGACGGCGGGTTGTACTTGAAACCACCATCACGCGGGGGATTGTGCGACGGCGTAATCACAATGCCGTCCGCGCGCTTCGGATCAGTACCCGTGACCCCGCCAGAAAGCTTCGCGTTGTGCGACAAGATTGCGTGCGACACCGCCGGAGTCGGTGTGTAACGCCCAGCGGCGTCAACAAGCACCTCAACCCCATTGCCAAACAGCACCTCAAGCGCGGAGACCATCGCCGGCTCAGACAACGCGTGTGTATCGCGCCCGATGAAGACCGGACCGCCAATGTTTTGCTCACGACGGTAGTCGACGATCGCCTGCGTGGTCGCCAGAATATGCACCTCATTAAACGCGTTATCCAGCGAAGAACCACGGTGACCAGAGGTACCAAACACCACCTGCTGGTCAGGATTGTGCGGGTCTACATCACGGGTGTAGTAAGCAGTCACCAACGACGCGATATCGATCAAATCTTCCAGGCGGGCAATCTGGCCAGCACGTTCATGAGCCATACGACAACATCCTTTCGAATACGTTCACACCCATCTTTCCCTTTTTTGGAAACTTCCGCCAGAAAAATCGTACAAACCGTGTACACACGTGAGGTTATGTGTCTATTATCTCAATCACGTTATCGGGAGAAAGGTAACCTGGCCCACACCCTATTGCGAAAGGATCACGATGGCTGCGCAACTCAACGAAACCCTCGGTACGATTGCCTCGTTCGTCTGGGGCCCATTCCTGCTCATCCCGCTGCTGCTCGGCACGGGCCTCTTCCTGACCGTCCGAATGGGTGGCATCCAGTTCCGCACACTAGGCCGCGCAACCCGCCACGCGTTCGTCGATAAGAATGAAGAAGGCTCCGGCGACATCAGCAACTACCAGGCCTTAACGACGGCCCTCGCCGCAACAGTCGGCACCGGCAACATCGTCGGCGTAGCCACCGCGATCTCGATCGGTGGGCCGGGCTCCCTGCTCTGGATCTGGGTCACAGGCATCGTCGGTATGGCGTCGAAATACTCCGAGGCCTACCTCGGCGTCCGCTTCCGCACCACCGACGACAAAGGACGCCAACAAGGCGGACCACACGAGTACCTCCGCCGCGGAATCCCGGGCCCGCTGGGGTCCGTGCTCGCGGTCGCGTTCATGCTCTTTACTATCTTCGCGTCTTTCGGCATCGGTAACCTCACTCAAGGCAATTCCATCGCTGCAGGCATGCAGGAAGCATTCGGCATCGAACCTACTGTCTCCGGCATCCTGATCTTCATTGGCGTCGGCGCAGCCATCTTGGGTGGTATTGAAGGCATCGGCAAGATCACGGCAGCGTTCGTTCCCCTGATGATTGTTCTCTATGTCGGTGGCGGCATCGTCGCGCTCGCTTTGATGGCAGACCAGATCCCTGCCGCTATCTCTCTCATCTTCCACGACGCGTTCACCGGCTCAGCCGCGACCGGTGGCTTCGTCGGCTCCACCATCATGATGGCAATCCAGTTCGGTGTTGCCCGCGGCATCTTCTCCAACGAGTCTGGCATGGGCTCTGCAGCAATCGCCGCTGCGGCAGCGAAGACCCAGCACCCCACCCGCCAGGCGCTGGTATCCATGACCCAGACGTTCATTGACACCCTGATCGTTGTTACCATCACCGGCCTTGTCATCGTGACCTCCGGGACCTGGGACATGGGACGCGACGAGGCAGCAGTCATGACCGCACGCGGCTTCTCGACGGTCCTGCCAGGCACCTGGGGCGGCGACATCGTCTCCGTTTCCCTCATCTTCTTCGCATTCTCTACGATCCTGGGCTGGTCCTACTACGGCGAACGCGCCGCAACCGCCCTCTTCGGCCAGTGGGCTTCATTGCCATACAAGATGTTCTTCACCGCCGTAGCGTTCCTCGGCGCCACCACGCACCTCGAACTCGTATGGACGTTCTCCGACCTGGCGAACGGCCTCATGGCAGTCCCGAATCTCATCGGTCTGCTGCTGCTTTCCGGGCTCGTCGCACGAGAGACTCGCGAGTATCTCAAATTCGATCCGAAGCTTCGCCGCAGCCCCGAGGAGGTTGCAGTATTTGTAAAGCAGCAAGGCATGAATTGGAAGTAAGCGCACTAGTAGACTTCTGGTGTGCAATTACAAAACATTGAGTCGAATGAGCCCCTCGCTGTAGGCCTCGGAGCTGGCACGGGAGCACTTACGCGCTACGTGCTTACAGCGGGACTCCTTGCGGTGCTGCCAGCAGCACCGCATTACGCATTTCTGGTCACGCTTGGCATCAACGTGTTGGGCAGCTACGCAATGGGTTACTTCCGACCAGGCCCATTACTCGGCACAGGTTTCCTCGGAGGCTTCACGACGTTCTCCGCTCTCACCGTCGCCGCAGCGCAAACGACTGCAATCACTGCGTTCATCTACGTACTCTCCAGTGTTGTCTTCTGCATCGCTGGCTGGTGGGCTGGCGACGCCATGCGTGAGTGCAAGGAGACAGGTGATCGATAGTGTTTATTGACCCAATTGCTATCCCTGCAGTGTTCTTTGGCGGCGCGTTGGGCGGCGCCACACGGTGGTGGATTAGTTCCGCCCTCCCACCGCGCAAGGGCACCTTCACGGCCAACGCTGCTGCATCCATGGTCCTCGGATTTACAGTCGCCATGGCGCCTTTGTGGGCGGTGTTCATTGGAACGGGATTTGCTGGTGCGCTCTCTACATGGTCGACGCTCGCCAAAGAAGCAGGAATGCTGCTCAAAGAGCGCAAGTACGCACGATGCGCAAAGTATCTGTTGTGGACGCTCGCCGTCGGCGTTGCGTTCGCAGGGCTAGGCGCTATGCGCGGTAACGCGGCATTTTAGACGACTACCAAGCGCTGCAGATACTTTTGGTGTGTTGTCTGTGGATCAGAATTGGTAACCGGCCACACACAACCATCCCTGTTTGTTTGTTGTGTGGGGGTGCACAAAAAAGAGTGTGGTGGGTACCACCACCCCCACAACGGGAATAATGGAACCCACCACACACAAGAAAATGAAGTTATAGGCCGGCGGTAACCTACTCTCCCACACCCTCCCAGGTGCAGTACCATCAGCGCGGGCGGGCTTAGCTAACCGGGTTCGGAAAGGGACCGGGCGTTTCCCCGCCGCCATCAACCACCGACACGACCAAAAATCGTGCCAACACAATACTGTTGATAACAACGACAATATTCAAATAATCAGCACAGGCATGTCATGCCAGACACTGCACAGTGGACGCAAACACTCTCTTCTCGCGGAAGAACACTCAATAATTTGACCATAAACAATGCACACCATGTGTTTTGTTTTAGTCTCGGTGTAATTAGTACCAGTCACCTTACACACCTCACAGTGCTACCAGATCCGGCCTATCAACCCCATCATCTCTAGGGAACCTCAAACGAAACCTCATCTCAAAACAGGCTTCCCGCTTAGATGCTTTCAGCGGTTATCCCTCCCGTACGTAGCCAACCAGCCCTGCTCCTGGCGGAACAACTGGCACACCAGAGGTACGTCCGTCCCGGTCCTCTCGTACTAGGGACAGCCTTCTTCAAGTTTCAACGCGCGCGGCGGATAGAGACCGAACTGTCTCACGACGTTCTGAACCCAGCTCGCGTGCCGCTTTAATGGGCGAACAGCCCAACCCTTGGGACCTACTCCAGCCCCAGGATGCGACGAGCCGACATCGAGGTGCCAAACCATCCCGTCGATATGGACTCTTGGGGAAGATCAGCCTGTTATCCCCGGGGTACCTTTTATCCGTTGAGCGACACCACATCCACAAGTAGGTGCCGGATCACTAGTCCCGACTTTCGTCCCTGCTCGACTTGTAAGTCTCACAGTCAAGCTCCCTTGTGCACTTACACTCACCACCTGATTGCCAACCAGGCTGAGGGAACCTTTGGGCGCCTCCGTTACATTTTGGGAGGCAACCGCCCCAGTTAAACTACCCACCAGGCACTGTCCCCAACCCAGATCATGGGCCAAGGTTAGACATCCACTACGGTCAGAGTGGTATTTCAACAACGACTCCACAATCACTAGCGTGACCACTTCACAGTCTCCCACCTATCCTACACAAACCGCACCGAATACCAATACCAAGCTATAGTGAAGGTCCCGGGGTCTTTTCGTCCTGCCGCGCGAAACGAGCATCTTTACTCGTACTGCAATTTCACCGGGCCTGTGGTTGAGACAGCAGGGGAGTCGTTACGCCATTCGTGCAGGTCGGAACTTACCCGACAAGGAATTTCGCTACCTTAGGATGGTTATAGTTACCACCGCCGTTTACTGGGGCTTAAATTCTCCGCTTCGGACATGAGTCCTAACAGGTCCTCTTAACCTTCCAGCACCGGGCAGGCGTCAGTCCGTATACATCAACTTAACCGTCTTCGCACGGACCTGTGTTTTTGATAAACAGTCGCTCCCCTCTATTCTCTGCGACCCCCACCAGCAACACACCGAAAAAGGTATGCAACCAGCAAGGGCCCCCCTTCTCCCGAAGTTACGGGGGCAATTTGCCGAATTCCTTAACCACAGTTCACCCGACCGCTTTAGTATTCTCTACCTGACCACCTGTGTCGGTTTCGGGTACGGGCCATACACACACATCGCTAGAGGCTTTTCTCGACAGCAAAGGATCACCACCATCACCCACAATTGGGCTACGCATCACGCCTCACACAAAATATCGACCGCATTTCACAAGTCGACGTGCCACACGCTTACACCAAGTAATCCAACACTTGGCGCGGCTACCTGACTGCGTCACCCCATCACTGAACTACCACGGATCAGGCCCCACGCATCACCAACAACCACACACCACAAGTGGTGCGCATGTTGCCAGTTCAGGGTGGTTAGTATCACCGCTTCACTCTTTGTCGCATGCATACGGGTACGGGAATATCAACCCGTTGACCATCGACTACGCCTGTCGGCCTCGCCTTAGGACCCGACTCACCCTGGGAAGACGAACTTGACCCAGGAACCCTTAGTCATCCAGCGGATACGATTCTCACGTATCTCTCGTTACTCATGCCTGCATTCTCACTCGCACACAGTCCACCACCCCTTACAGTATGGCTTCACCCCATGCACGACGCTCCCCTACCCATAGTAAAAACTATGCCGCGGCTTCGGCGGTGTACTTGAGCCCCACTACATTGTCGGCGCAGAACCACTCGACCAGTGAGCTATTACGCACTCTTTCAAGGATGGCTGCTTCTAAGCCAACCTCCTGGCTGTCTTCGCGATCCCACATCCTTTTCCACTTAGTACACCCTTAGGGGCCTTAACCGGCGATCTGGGCTGTTTCCCTCTCGACTATGAAGCTTATCCCCCACAGTCTCACTGCTATAGAACACTTAACCGGCATTCGGAGTTTGGCTGATGTTGCTAAGATGATAGTCCCGCTCAACCAACCAGTAGCTCTACCTCCGGCAAACTACTATAACGCTGCACCTAAATGCATTTCGGGGAGAACCAGCTATCACGGAGTTTGATTGGCCTTTCACCCCTACCCACAACTCATCCCCTCAGTTTTCAACCTAAGTGGGTTCGCGCCTCCACAACCTCTTACAGCTGCTTCACACTGGCCATGGGTAGATCACCCCGCTTCGGGTCCAGGACATGCCACTTACAACACCCAATTAGGATTCGCTTTCGCTACGACTACCCCACACGGGTTAACCTCGCGACATGCCGCTGACTCGCAGGCTCATTCTTCAAAAGGCACGCCATCACACACACGCGGTGCTCTGACGGATTGTAAGCGCACGGTTTCAGGAACTCTTTCACTCCCCTCCCGGGGTACTTTTCACCATTCCCTCACGGTACTTATTCACTATCGGTCACACTTAGTATTTAGGCTTACCGGGTGGTCCCGGCAGATTCACAGCAGATTCCACGAGCCCACTGCTACTCGGGCAAACAATCACCACAACACGACACGCCTTCACGTACAGGGGCTCTCACCCTCTCCGGCACACCATCCCAGGTGACTTCCGCTAACACGCCGCATCATAGGGGTACATGGCAGCATACCCACAATCATCGCCCACAACACCACACGCGCAACCCCTGCCAGGTATCACACACGCATGGTTTAGCCTCATCCACGTTCGCTCGCCACTACTAGCAGAATCACAATTGTTTTCTTCTCCTACGGGTACTGAGATGTTTCACTTCCCCGCGTAACCCCCACACAGACTATACATTCATCTGCAGGTAACACTCCATAACAAGTGCCAGGTTTCCCCATTCGGACATCCTCGGATCAACGCTTTGTTGGCAACTCCCCGAGGCATAACGCAGCCTCACACGTCCTTCATCGGCTAAGCATGCCAAGGCATCCACCGTACGCCCTTGTAACAAAACAAAAACACACAACAAACAAACAACAAACAACCACCACACACAAACAGCATGACAATCACTTGTTGTTAGGCAAACTTACAATCAAAAAATTCTTCCACAAGAATAAAGATGCTCGCGTCCACTATACAGTTCTCACACAACACACCCCACACACCAACCACCAACCAAACCAGTCAGTGATCAACACGCGGAATCATTCAAGACAACACAACTGCTGCCTCAGACACCCAACAGTGCACCAACACACAATAATTAACACTTCTTT
Source organism: Corynebacterium pseudogenitalium (assembly GCF_024453815.1). NCBI lineage: Bacteria > Bacillati > Actinomycetota > Actinomycetes > Mycobacteriales > Corynebacteriaceae > Corynebacterium > Corynebacterium pseudogenitalium. Next base: position 1,872,401 of record NZ_CP072934.1, read on the forward strand.
TTGACTACACAACCCGGTCACACTGCAACCACAACCACAACCACCACACGAATGCGTGGCAACCTTGTAGCTGGTGTGTCTCCACCCGGAAACAACAATTGGCAGCCACACCCACGGTGACTCAACCAACAAAAAACAGCCCACAACTGTGGGCCAACATAAAACTCCTTAGAAAGGAGGTGATCCAGCCGCACCTTCCGGTACGGCTACCTTGTTACGACTTCGTCCCAATCGCCGATCCCACCTTCGACAGCTCCCATGACAGGCCACTGGCTTCGGGTGTTACCAACTTTCATGACGTGACGGGCGGTGTGTACAAGGCCCGGGAACGTATTCACCGCAGCGTTGCTGATCTGCGATTACTAGCGACTCCGACTTCATGGGGTCGAGTTGCAGACCCCAATCCGAACTAAGGCCGGCTTTGTGCGATTAGCATCCCCTCACAAGGTAGCAAACGCGCTGTACCGACCATTGTAGCATGTGTGAAGCCCTGGACATAAGGGGCATGATGATTTGACGTCATCCCCACCTTCCTCCGAGTTAACCCCGGCAGTCTCTCATGAGTCCCCACCATTACATGCTGGCAACATAAGACAAGGGTTGCGCTCGTTGCGGGACTTAACCCAACATCTCACGACACGAGCTGACGACAACCATGCACCACCTGTATAGCGACCACAAGGGAAACCACATCTCTGCGGCGATCCGCTACATGTCAAGCCCAGGTAAGGTTCTTCGCGTTGCATCGAATTAATCCACATGCTCCGCCGCTTGTGCGGGCCCCCGTCAATTCCTTTGAGTTTTAGCCTTGCGGCCGTACTCCCCAGGCGGGGCGCTTAATGCGTTAGCTACGGCACAAATCCCGTGGAAGGGACTCACACCTAGCGCCCACCGTTTACGGCATGGACTACCAGGGTATCTAATCCTGTTCGCTACCCATGCTTTCGCTCCTCAGCGTCAGTTACTGCCCAGAGACCTGCCTTCGCCATCGGTGTTCCTCCTGATATCTGCGCATTTCACCGCTACACCAGGAATTCCAGTCTCCCCTACAGCACTCAAGTTATGCCCGTATCGCCTGCAGTCCCACAGTTAAGCTGTGGACTTACACAAACGACGCGACAAACCACCTACGAGCTCTTTACGCCCAGTAATTCCGGACAACGCTCGCACCCTACGTATTACCGCGGCTGCTGGCACGTAGTTAGCCGGTGCTTCTTCTCCAGGTACCGTCACAAAAATGCTTCGTCCCTAGCGAAAGGAGTTTACAACCCGAAGGCCTTCATCCCCCACGCGGCGTCGCTGCATCAGGCTTGCGCCCATTGTGCAATATTCCCCACTGCTGCCTCCCGTAGGAGTCTGGGCCGTATCTCAGTCCCAATGTGGCCGTACACCCTCTCAGGCCGGCTACCCGTCGACGCCTTGGTAGGCCATTACCCCACCAACAAGCTGATAGGCCGCGAGCTCATCCCATACCGCAAAAGCTTTCCACAACAATATCCAAAAAGTTGTCCTATCCGGTATTAGACCCAGTTTCCCAAGCTTATCCCGAAGTACAGGGCAGATCACCCACGTGTTACTCACCCGTTCGCCACTCGAGTACCAGTGCAAGCACTGGCCTTTCCGTTCGACTTGCATGTGTTAAGCACGCCGCCAGCGTTCATCCTGAGCCAGGATCAAACTCTCCACAAAAACTATTTCAGAAAGAAACAAGGCCGTGAAAAGCCCAAAACCTAACCAAAAACAAACCAACCACCAACAACAGTCAGTGTCTGGCAAAATCCTAAAATTACAAAAAGTAAAGTACAAACAACCAGTCCCAACCCGACGGGGCAAAACAGGACCAGTCACAACCACATCAACCAATAAAGTCAACGCGACCGTGCATCTGCACCACACCAGTGACACCCAATCATAGGTTCAAGCATCACCGCCGGCACACACCAAAACATGGCACACAGCACGCAACCAAAAGTCAATGCAATCAAAAAAATAAAAAGTACATTGGCACACTATCGAGTTCTCAAACAACAACCGCACACCCAACAACCAACCCCACAACCAGAGCCAGCGTCAAGCAGCTGAAACAAAGTTACACACCCGTAAACACAAAGTCAAATCCAACCAAACCAGCCAGACTCAAAACCGCCCACAAGCAGCAACTTTATTCACTTTGATCATTCCCTCCAAGCGGCCAGGCCGCTCGTCGGCAACGAGGGATAACTTAACCACGAACCAACAAACAACACAAATCGCCTGGGAGGGACCGGTTTTTAAGCGTTCTAATCGTTTGCTCGTTGCACCTTCGCACCGAGTTCATTGAGCTGCTCCACAAATCGCGGGTAACCACGGTCAATGTGGTAGACATCGTGCACCGTGGTCTGCCCTTCCGCGACAAGGCCAGCGAGGACGAGTCCCGCGCCCGCACGAATGTCGGAGCTCCATACATCCGTGGAGGAGAGCGTCGAAACGCCACGAAGAGCCACATGGTGGCCATCGATGTTGGCGTCAGCGCCGAGGCGCATCATTTCGTCGACAAATCGGAAGCGCGCTTCGAAGACGTTCTCCGTAATGACTGAAACGCCGTCGGCTACCGCGGAAAGTGCAATCGCCATCGGTTGCAGGTCTGTCGGGAAGCCGGGGAACGGCAGCGTCTGGTAGTCGACGGCCTTGGGGCGTTGGTTCATGCGTACGCGGAAACCGTTGTCGTAAGTCTCCACCTGCGCGCCAGCCAGCTTGATCTTCTGCAAAGGAAGATGCAGATGACCAGGGGCGATGCCGGATACCGTGATATCACCCTGGGTAATTGCAGCCGCATAGGCCCAGGTTCCGGCAACAATTCGGTCGCCAACCACGGTGTGTTGCGTCGGCTCCAGCTTTTGGACGCCATCGATAACAATTGTCGACGTTCCCGCACCCTCGATCTTCGCCCCCATGGCCCGGAGCATGTCGCAAAGGTCGACGATCTCCGGTTCACGTGCCGCGTTTGAGAGTGTAGTACGCCCCTCAGCAAGAACTGCCGCGGTGATGATGTTCTCGGTCGCACCAACCGAGGGGAAGTCGAGTGCGATGTCCGCGCCGTGCAGCTGCTGGGCGCGGGCAACAACGGCTCCGTGCTCAATGTGTGTCGTCGCCCCGAGCTTCTCCAGGCCAGACTGGTGCATATCTAGAGGTCGGGACCCAATCGCGTCGCCACCAGGAAGGGCAACATACGCCTCGCCGCAGCGGGCGACGAGCGGGCCAAGCACCGCAACGGAGGCGCGGAATTGCCGGACGGCTTCGAAGTCGGCGTGGGGAGAAACCTCGGCAGGAGTGTGGATGGTGACCACGGTGCCGTCGATATCTACGGAGCAGCCGAGTCCGACGAGGACGTCCCGCATGAGGGGGACGTCGAGAATTTCGGGGCAGTTAAATAGCGTTGTTGTACCTTCGGCGAGCAGCGCTGCCGCCATGAGCTTCAACACGCTGTTCTTGGCGCCGTCTACCTTTACGACGCCTTCAAGCCGGGTACCGCCAGAGACTAAAAATCGTTCTTTCACGGAACCCAGCGTACCCAACAACGGTTACGGCAACGCCCCGATTCGACGAGCTGCGTTAACGGCCTCGTAGCGGGTGTGGGCCCCAAGCTTGCGCATCACGCTGCGGAGGTAGGACTTCACCGTCTCGGCACCGATACCCATCTCGGCCGCGGCTTCAACATTGGTATGGCCGAGCGCAACACAGGAAAGAACGTCGAGTTCACGGGCAGAAAGCTTCGTCGTCTGCTTCACGCGCACCGGGGAAACCATCTGGTCACACAGCTGCTCGATTTCCTTGCGAAGATTCTCATCGCCCACACGATTTGCCAGCATGCGCAGCTTCGAGTGCGTGGAGCGAACCTGCTCCCACTCCGCACTGTTCATAACGCGACCCGTCTTCTGTCCGGCGCGCGCGCCGTCGCCCTGCCTCAGGGCGGTATTGACCGCGAGGTCCTGCTCGAGACAGCGAGCCGTCATAGCAACCTCTTCAATCACCTTGTCGCCCAAACGCACCGGCGAGTGCACACCCACGTAAAGGACGCCACGGATCTCGCGCTGGGTAATTACCGGGACTGCAACGATGGAGTGCAGGCCTTCGTCTTGAATCTGCTTGTCGTACTCGTGGGAGATGACATTCGCGCGTGTGTAGTCGGAAATACCCACCGCGCGGCGCGTAGCGACGACCCTTCCACCTACACCGGCACCTGACTCAATGACAAGCTCCTGCAGAGCTGGAGTGCGTAGTCCGATCCATTGCGTGATCTGCAAACGGTTATCTGCCAGAAGGGTGCCATACATGGCTACGGGGATACCGGTTGCGGTTTTCAGCGTGGTCAACGCTGCCCGGATGGCGTCGTCGTCTTCCTTAAGGCACTGTGCGTCGGTCAATGATCTCTCGCTTTCCACCCGTTCGAGTGTCCCCTGTTTAGGGACACTGCTTGTCGAACTTGACTCAAAGCCCTTTCATCATAACGCGTTTTCGGGGGTAGCCAAACTTTGCACTTGCCACACATTCACAGAAACACAACCCCGGAAGTAGGTGAACAAATCGGTCTATTTGACAAAGACTAGCTGGTTCATGTCGCGAGTGTATAATCGCGCAACAAGAACGCAACGTAAGCGAAACATACAGGTAAAGGAGTTATTTTCATGGCAAAGATCGCAAAGTCAGTATTGGACCTCATCGGCAATACGCCGCTCGTAGAGCTCAACGGCATCACTGACGGGCTCAAGGCACGCGTCCTAGCAAAACTTGAGTTTTACAACCCGGCAAATTCCGTCAAGGACCGTATTGGTGACGCAATCGTCCGCGCGGCGGAAGCCTCCGGCGAACTGAAGCCAGGCGGCACCATCGTGGAAGCGACATCGGGCAACACCGGCATCGCACTTGCACTCACCGGCGCCGCGAAGGGCTACAAAGTCATCCTGACCATGCCGGAAACAATGTCGCAGGAGCGTCGCGTGGTCCTTCGCGCGTACGGGGCAGAGATCGTATTGACGCCAGGCGCGGCAGGCATGAAGGGGGCCGTCGATAAGGCGAACGAGATCGTCGAGACGACGGAAAACGCAATCCTGGCCAGCCAGTTCGAAAATGAAGCCAACCCGCAGGTCCACTACGAGACCACCGGCCCCGAGATTTGGAACGACACTGATGGGGAGGTCGACATTGTGGTTGCCGGCGTCGGCACAGGTGGCACGATCTCTGGCTCCGCGAAGTACCTCAAAGAGCAGAAGGAATCCATCAAGGCCGTCGCAGTTGAGCCAGCTGCTTCCCCGCTGCTGTCCACCGGCGAGGCAGGCCCGCACAAGATTCAGGGCCTCGGTGCGAACTTCATCCCTGGCACGTTCGACCGCAACGTCATCGACGAGATTATTACAGTCTCAAACGAAGACGCCGTCGCCACCTCACGCGAACTTGCGCTGAAGGACGGTGTCCTCGGCGGCATCTCGGCGGGCGCAAACCTCAAGGCGGCGCTCGAACTCGCCGCTCGCGACGAGAACGAAGGCAAGACGATCGTCGTGATCATTCCGGACTTCGGCGAGCGCTACGTCTCCACCGTGCTCTACGAAGACATCCGCGACTAGACCCAACGGGCACGACGCCACCCCGCGGGTGGTCGTTGATAGGATCGCCACATGATCAAAACGGCCATCCGCGTGATTCAAATGATCCGCGAGGACCTTGCCAACGCGAGGGACCACGACCCGGCGGCGCGAGGCGACCTCGAGAACGCCATCGTCTACTCAGGGCTCCACGCCATTTGGACTCACCGCGTGTGCCACTGGATGTGGCAACGCAACCTGAAAGGGCCCGCGCGTGTGCTCGCCCAGGCCAACCGCTTCTTCACTGGCATCGAAATCCACCCAGGCGCCACCATCGGCCGACGCTTCTTCATCGACCACGGCATGGGCATCGTCATCGGTGAGACCACCGAAATCGGCGACGGCGTCATGCTCTACCACGGCGTAACGCTCGGCGGGCAGGTGCTCACACAGACGAAGCGCCACCCCACCATCGGCAACAACGTCACCATCGGTGCCGGGGCGAAGGTCCTCGGCCCCATCACAATCGGAGACAACACAGCGGTTGGGGCGAATGCCGTCGTCACAAAGTCCATTCCAGCGAACTCTATCGCCGTCGGCATTCCTGCCAAGGTCAGGGAGCGCCAAGAGTGCGAAACAAAGCACCTCGTCGACCCCGACAAGTACTTCGACCCGGGCAGCTACGTCATCTAATCCGCGCTACTTGACGAGGTCCGCGTACTCCGGGTTCTGCGCAATGTAGCGCGCCACAGCGGGGCACGTCGGAATAACGTTGAGCCCCTCGGAGCGGGCGTCGTCAAGCGCGTACCGCATCAGCGGGCCCGAAAGGCCCTGCCCACGGAACTTCGGATCCACGAAGGTATGTGGCAACTCCCGCGCACCGTCGACGTCAGCGTACGTGGCAAACCCGGCCAATTGCCCGTCGACAAATATCTCGTAGCGGGACTCCTGGTCATTCCTCTTCAGCTCGGGCTGTACTGCGTCGTGCTGCGACAAATCAACGCTCCAATCCTCGGGGACAGAAACACAAAACCCCTCCACCGCAGTGAAGGGGTTGGAGTGTGGCCAGAGCCAGGATCGAACTGGCGACCCCACACTTTTCAGGCGTGTGCTCTACCGACTGAGCTATCTGGCCAGAACAACACAAGTGCTGTTCGCGACCCTGACGGGACTTGAACCCGCGACCTCCGCCGTGACAGGGCGGCGCGCTAACCAACTGCGCCACAGGGCCTTATTCAGTTTCGTACTCACGGCCGCTACACGGTCGCTTGCACGAGTTGATACTTTACACAGAGCTCTCGAACACAAGCAAATCGCCAGCACAAACCATATTTTTCGACGCCACTTCACCTCTTCATGTAGGCAGGTTGGACAAAATAAAAAGAGCCGGAACGTTTCCGTTCCGACTCTTCAAACATGGCGACCCTGACGGGACTTGAACCCGCGACCTCCGCCGTGACAGGGCGGCGCGCTAACCAACTGCGCCACAGGGCCATATGTTTTTGTGTTTCAACCTTGCGGCTGAAGTACCCCCAACGGGATTCGAACCCGTGTTGCCGCCGTGAAAGGGCGGAGTCCTAGGCCTCTAGACGATGGGGGCCCGCTGCGTTAACAGCTCGACCATCATAAGCCGATGCAGAATAACATCACAAATCACCAGTACATAGCAAGTTTTCAAGGGTGATTCGTTAGCCAAAATTTGCAAAGTGTAGTAACAGGATTGTAGTAATCCTCGAAACGGGGAGCGCGGACAAGAGTTACTACAATCCTGTTACTACACTTTGAGCTTCGCGCCGACTCAAGCCACTCTACATCCAACAAAAAGCGCCACCGACCGAGGTCATGTGGCGCTGAATGTGGGCCCTGCGGGGATCGAACCCGCGACCTGCGGATTAAAAGTCCGTAGCTCTACCAACTGAGCTAAAGGCCCGTGCGCATCAACTTAGCACAACTCAAGGGTGGGCCGAAATCGTAAACCCACCCCGAAATGCCCCTCCAAGACGCTACCCCCATATATGGTCATACTCCCTGGAAGTTAGGGGTTTTCGGCGCCTGCTACGGTAAATATATGACCATAACCTTTATTGGTTGTTTACGTTGAAGGAGTCACAATGCCGCTAGATTTAGTCGATCTGTCAAGGTGGCAGTTCGGCATTACGACGGTCTATCACTACCTTTTCGTCCCACTGACCATGGGACTCGCGCCGATGGTTGCGATCATGCAAAGCATCTGGCACAAGACTGGCGACGAGCGCTGGTACCGCGCGACCCGTTTCTTCGGAAACATTTTCCTCATTAACTTCGCGATGGGCGTTGTCACAGGCATCGTCCAGGAGTTCCAGTTCGGCTTGAACTGGTCTGAATACTCCTCGTTCGTGGGAGACGTGTTTGGTGCACCGCTCGCCTTCGAGGGCCTGACGGCATTCTTCTTTGAATCCGTCTTCCTCGGCGTCTGGATTTTCGGTTGGGGCAGGTTGCCGAAGTGGGCACACCTTGCGTCAATCTGGATTGTTTCGATCGCCGTGAACATCTCGGCGTTCTGGATTATTACCGCAAACTCGTTCATGCAGCACCCGGTGGGCGCTGTGTTCAACCCGGAAACGAACCGCGCTGAGCTGGTTTCCTTCAAGGCGTTGCTGACGAACCCGACGGTGCTGTGGGCATTCCCGCACGCGGTGTTCGGCGCTTGGATGCTCGCGGGCACCTTGGTGTGCGGCGTCGCTGGCTGGTGGATGATCCGCGAGGCCCGCAAGGGCGATCCGGATGGGGATGCCGCGACGGTGTGGCGTTCCTGCACCCGCTTCGGTGCGTGGGTCATCCTCGCTGCGACGGTGCTCATCACGCTGACTGGTGACGAGCTGGCCAAGCTGATGTTTACGCAGCAACCGATGAAGATGGCGTCGGCAGAGGCACTGTGCCACACTGAGCTGGATCCGCACTTCTCGGTGCTTTCTATCTCGACGTACAACGACTGCGAGTCCGCAACCCAGCTGATCGGCCTGCCATTTGTGCTTCCGTTCCTGGCACAGGGCAAGCTTTCTGGCGTTGAGCTGCAGGGCGTGCTGGATCTGCAGCAGTACTACGAGTCGCTGTACGGCCCGGGCAACTACACCCCGAACCTGTTCGTGACGTACTGGTCCTTCCGCATGATGATCTTCTTCATCGTCGTTTCCGTCGTGATGGCGCTGGTAGGCCTGTGGGTAACCCGCGGCAAGCGCGTGCCTACTGCGAAGTGGCTGGGCACCTTGTGCCTGGTGGCGCTGCCGGCTCCGTGGTTGTCAAACATTTCGGGCTGGATCTTCACCGAGATGGGCCGCCAGCCGTGGATCGTCCACCCGAACCCTGCATTCCAGGGTGGGGACCACCCGGGTATGGAGCAGAACATTCACATGCTGCTGGACTTCGGTGTTTCTGACCACCAGCCGTGGCAGGTGCTGCTCTCTATGGTGCTGTTCACAGTGCTCTACGGCATCGGTGCGGTGCTGTGGGTATGGCTCATTCAGCGTCAGGTCCGCAAGGGCATGGACCAGCCTGGACTGCACGAGGGCGACTCCAAGCGCCTGAAGGACGTGCTCTACGGCCCGAACGCCGAGACCGAGTTGGAGCCGTTGAGCTTCAAGTCTTCGCAGGAGTCCGGCGCAACCACAACCACTGCGGACAACAAGGAGCTATAAATCATGGACTTGCAAGTGCTTTGGTTTGTGATCATCGGAGTGTTCTTCACCGGCTACTTCGTGTTGGAGGGCTTTGACTTCGGTGTTGGCATGTTGTTGCCGTTCATGAAGGGCGATGAAATCGAGAACGACCGTCGTCGCACGGCTGCGATCAGGACAATTGGCCCGATCTGGGACGGCAACGAGGTGTGGCTCATTACGGGCGGCGCGGCGATTTTCGCGGCGTTCCCTGAGTGGTACGCCACGCTGTTCTCCGGCTTTTACCTGCCGCTGGTGCTCATCCTTATGGGCCTGATTGTCCGCGGCGTGAGCTTGGAGTGGCGAGTCAAGGTGGACACGCTGAAGTGGCGCAGGCTTTGCGACGCCGGCACGGCGTTTGGCTCCTACCTGCCTACGCTGCTGTGGGGCGTTGGTTTCACGAACATCGTGATGGGCGTTCCACTCAACGAGCAGGGCCGCCTGGACTCCTTCTATGACGGCTTCCTTGGCCTGCTCAACCCGCTCGGCCTGCTGGGCGGCGTGGCGTTCGTGCTGCTGTTCATGCTGCACGGTGCGACGTTCCTTGGGTTTAAGTCCCACGATCCGCTGCGTGCTGAGATGCACGCGTTTGCAAAGAAGTTCATCGCTGGCCCGGCGATTGTGGTTGGCGCAGCGTACCTGCTGTGGATCCAGCTCACGCTGGGGGCTGGCTGGACCTGGATCCCGCTGGCACTCGCGGCGGTCGGCCTGATCGTTTCGGTGGTTGCTATCGCTGGCAACCGTGATGGATTGGCGTTCTGGATGACGGCGTTTGCCATTATCTGCTGCGCGATCGTTCTCTTCGGTTCGCTATTCCCGGACGTGATGCCGTCGACAAGCGATCTGTTCGCTGGTTGGGATATCCGCAACGCGTCCTCTACGCCGTACACCTTGAAGGTGATGACGTGGGCGGCTGTGTGCCTCACCCCGATCGTCCTGGCGGGTCAGATTTGGACCTACTGGGCGTTCCGGAAGAGGGTGTCGGTCTAGGCTATGGCCTCGCCGATTGACCCCCGGCTACTTCGCCTCGTTCCGCCCGTGCGCCAACTCATTGTGCGCACGGGCGTTGCGCAAGCTGCAGACACGTTACTGCTGGTGGCCCGGGGTATTTTGATTGGGATTGTCGCAGCGTCAGCGGTGACGGAGCGCGCGGTTCCGCGTGCCTCGTTGCTGTTGGCGCTTGCTGGCGTTGTTGTGGCCCACGGCGTGTTGTCGTGGGTAGCGCAGCGCTGGTCCGCCGATGCGGTCGGCGGCGTTGTAGAGGACTTGCGGACGAAGGCGCTGCGGGCGTTGGCGAAGCAGGACCCGCGCGTGGTGGAGCAGGATTCGGCGACGTGGCGCCATGTGCTCACGCGCGGAATTACGGACTTCCGCCCGTATCTCACGGAGTTCCTCCCCGCCCTCTTTTCGACGGCCATCGGCACCCCAATCGTGGTCGCCGTCATCTTCTACTTCGACTGGATCTCTGGCGTGTTTTGCCTGATTACGCTGCCGTTGATTCCGATGTTTATGGTGCTGATCGGCAAGTTGACGGCGGATCACACCAAACGCCGACTCGAGGTCACAGCTGGGCTGGGTGCTCAACTGTCGGACCTGTTGGCAGGTGCTCCGACACTGCGCGCTCTGCACGCCACGAAGCGTCCTGCGCAGCAGATCCGCCAAACGGGCCAAAAACACGCGGACTCCACGATGGGAGTGCTACGACTGGCATTCCTGTCCTCGTTCGCATTGGAGTTCATCGCGACGCTGTCGGTGGCGTTGGTCGCGGTGAGCATCGGCCTGCGGCTGGTGACCGGTTCGATCACGCTGCTGGCCGGGCTGACGGTGCTCATCATCGTCCCGGAGGTTTTCGCACCGATCCGTAGGGTCGGCGCAAGCTACCACGCCGCAGCCGACGGCCTGAGCGCTGCCGAGCGCGTCCTCGAGCTTCTCGACGCCCCCTCCTCCACCACTGGCTCCTACATCGCCGAGGAACCCGGTGTGCGGGTGCGCAACCTGAGCGTGCGTGGGCGCGACGGCGTACGCCCGGACGGTCTGACGTTTGATGCACCGCGAGGACAGGTCACGGTGCTCACTGGCGCAAATGGTTCCGGTAAGTCCACCACGCTGTTGGCAGTGCTGGGCCAGTTGCCGGATGCGATGGTTGGGGGCGAAGTGGGCGTCGAGAAGAAGGTGGCGTATCTGCCTGCGACCCCGGCGATGGAGCCTGGGACCGTGGGCTCGAACATGGCTCTGTTCGGCGCGCGCGGGGACGTCGGCCTGGTGGGCGTGTCTGAGGCGCATGCTGTCGGCCCGTACGGGGACGGCATTTCCGCAGGCCAGCGGCAGCGCGTCGGCATTGCGCGCACGTTCGCTGCGGATGCGGACGTGTTCGTGTTGGACGAGCCTACCGCGCACCTCTCCCCCGAGTTGGTCGACGAAGTGATACGAAGGATGTGCGGGCTGGCGCAGCGGGGCGCTGCGGTGCTGGTTGCGTCCCATGACCAGCGGGTACTCGACGCCGCCGACCAGGTGGTGCATGTATGAGTGACTTGAAGTTTTTGCTGCGCATCGCGCAGGTGCGTCCCCGCGACCTGATCAGCCCAATCATCGCCGGGGCGATTACGCTGCTGGCGGCGCTGAGCCTGACGGTACTGTCCGGCTGGCTGATTACGCGCGCGTGGGAGATGCCGCCGGTGTTGGACCTCTCGGTGGCGGTGACGGCTGTGCGCGCGTTGGGTATTTCGCGAGCGGTGTTCCGCTACCTTGACCGGTTGGTGGCGCACAAGCTGGGCCTGCGCGCGCTGACGACGCTGCGCGCCACCATGTACGACGCCCAGGCGGCCGCCGGCCGTGTGGGCCGCGGCGAGGGCCAGGCGCTGCTGGTGGCGGATACGGAGCGCGTGACGGATTACATCGTGCGCACGCTCGTCCCGCGTGGCGTCGCCGTGGTGCTCACGGTGGTAGCCATCGTGGGCGCGGCGCTGCTGCACCCCCTTGCGGCGGTGATCATGGCGGGTGGGTTCGCGCTCACGGGCCTGCTCATCCCCTACTTAGCGACGCGCGCTTCGCGCAACACCTTCCTGGTCGAGGCAGAAAACGCTTTCACGCTGCAGCTCGACTCGGTGCTGCACGACAGGGTGGAGTACGCCGTCGCTGGCAAGGGCGACGCGCTGATAGAGCAAGCCGCGCAGGCCTCGGCGGATGCGAGCAAGGCGTGGGCTCAATCCACGCGCCCGGAGGCCACCGCGTCTGCAATCCAGGCGTGGGCCACGGGCATCAGTGCGCTGCTGATTACGTGGTTGGCCGTCGAGACGTATACGGGCAACCCGGTGTGGCTGGGCATGCTGGTGATGCTGCCGCTGGCGGCCTTTGAGGCGCACGGCCCGCTCGCGGGGGCCGCGGTGCACGCGGACCAGGCGAAGCGCAGTGCCCACCGCCTGCGCGAGGTCGCGGACCGCGCCGAAGAGGCAACGAAGCTCAGCGGCGGCCCCCTCCCCCACCCGGAGCCCGGCGTGGCCGTGCGGGCGGAGGCGCTGCGCACCGTCTACGGCGACCAAGCATGGGACTTCGAGCTTGCCCCCGGCCAGCGGATGCTGGTGCGCGGGCCGTCCGGCTGTGGCAAGACCACGATGCTGGAGACGCTCGCTGGGCTGCTGCCCGTCGCCGGCGGGACGGCGGTCATCGCGGAGGGTGCGCGTCTGTTCGCGGAGGACGCATGGGTGTTCGCCACGACGGTGCGGGAGAACCTGCTGGTTGCCAACGGCGACGCCAGCGACGCCCGCATGGCCGAAGCGCTGGAGGCGACCGGCTTCGAGTTCGGCCTGGACTTCATGCTGGAAAACGGCGCGAACTCACTGTCCTCCGGTCAGCGCCGCCGACTGTTGCTGGCACGCGCGCTGGTCAGCGACGCCCCAATCCTGCTGCTGGACGAGCCAACCGAGCACCTCTCCATCGACGCCGCGGAGCACCTCCTCGACGTCCTGCTCCACGAACCGCTACCCGGCGCGCTGCCACAGCGCACGGTGATTGCGGTCGTACACGTCGACGGGCCCGTCGGCATCGAGGTTGCTGCCTCGCCGACGGGCCCGGATGCGGTGTCGTAGCTGGCGCTACTTCTTCATCGTGCCGGTTTCCATGATGCGGGTGTGGAAGTCGAACGCGTGACGCAGATCGTGTGGCGTCTGCTGGAACTTGCTCTTCGACGCCAGCTCCACGTACTCCTCGAGCAGTGGGCGGTAGTCGGGGTGAGCAATCGCGATCATCTTGGCCACACGGTCACGTGGAGCGAGGCCGCGCAGGTCAGCGACACCGAACTCGGTGATGAAGACCATCGCGTCGTGCTCGGTGTGGTCCACGTGGGACACCATCGGGACGATGGAGGAAATCGCTCCGTCCTTCGCGGTCGCCGGGGAGATGAACGAGGAGATGTAGGCGTTGCGGGTGAAGTCGCCAGAGCCGCCCAGAGCGTTCATGATGCGGGAGCCGTTGATGTGGGTGGAGTTCGCGTTGCCGTAAATGTCCGCCTCAATCATGCCGTTAGATGCGATCAGGCCGGTGCGGCGGATGACCTCCGGGTGGTTCGAGATCTGCTGCGGGCGCAGGATGATGGACTCGCGGTAGCGCTTGGCTTCCGCGTTCATCTTGTCTGCGTACTCAGGGGACAGCGAGAAGGACGTTGCGGATGCGACGGACATCTTGCCGGCGTCGATAAGGTCGACCATGCCATCCTGGATAACCTCGGTGTACGCCTGGATGTTCTCAAACTTCGAGTCCATCAGGCCGGCCATCACGGCGTTCGGCACGTTGCCCACGCCGGACTGCATAACGTAGCCGTCGTAGGTGAGGCGGCCGTGGCGCACCTCGTGCTCGAGGAAGTCGAGGAAGTTCGCGGCGATGCGCTCAGAGGTCTCGTCCGGAGCCTTGAACGGCGCGTTGCGGTCCTCAGCGTTGGTCTTGACGACGGCGACGACCTTCTCCGGATCGATCTCGATGTAGGTAGTACCGATGCGGTCGCCAGCCTTGGTAATCGGGATCGGGATGCGGTTCGGCAGTGGTGGCACGAGCCAGATGTCGTGCATACCTTCAAGGTCGAGCGACTGCCACTCGTTGACCTCGATGATGATCTTCTTCGCCGCGTTGAGGTACTCAACCGAGTTGCCGACCGACGAGGAAGGCACGATGTTGCCCTCCTCGGTAATGCGGACCGCCTCGACGATCGCGACGTCCACGTCGCCGAAGAAACCCTGCTCAACCATCATGCCGGAGTGGGACAGGTGGATGTCCTGGAACTTCATCTCGCCGGCGTTGATCTTGTTACGCATCTGCGGGTCAGACTGGTACGGCATTCGGTAGCGCAGCGCATTTGCTTCCGCCAGGACGCCGTCGCACTCCGGTGCCGTCGAGGCGCCGGTGAACAGGTCGATTGCGTACTCCCGGCCAGCGTTGTGCTCGTCGGTTGCCTTGGCTGCGATCGCAGCAGGCATTGCCTTCGGGTAACCAGCGCCGGTGAATCCCGAGATACCGACCTTATCTCCATGGTTCACGAACTGGGCAGCTTCCTCTGCAGTCATGACCTTGGCGCGCAGCTTGTCACTCGCGATACGCTCGCTCATTAAAAACCTCACTTCGTGTTGATGATTCAGATATCACACCACCATAATTGTGACTTAGGTCTTACGGCAGAAAACTACGCAAACATCCAGAAAGGTCACCCTCACTGGATACCCCCTAACGAGCGAAGCGGGCGTCGACAAACAAAAGGGACATCCGAATTGGACTGCGCACGCAGTGGCGGGAACAATGGGGGCACTATGAATCCACATCTGAGCATCGGCGGCCTGGAGCTGAACTCCCCCGTCCTCCTCGCGCCGATGGCCGGCGTGACCAACATGCCGTTCCGCGTGCTGTGCCGCGAAATTGAGCAGGAGCTCACCGGCACCACCTCCGGGCTGTACGTCTGCGAGATGATCACCGCCCGCGCGATGGTCGAGCGCAACGAGAAAACGCTCAGGATGATCCGCTTCGCCGATGTGGAACAGCCGCGCTCCATGCAGCTCTACACCGTGGACCCCGCCTACACGTACGAGGCGGTGCGCATGATCGTCGAGGAAAACATCGCCGACCATGTGGACATGAACTTCGGCTGCCCGGTACCGAAGGTGACCCGGCGCGGCGGCGGCTCTGCCATCCCGTATAAGCGGAGGCTGTACGGCAACATAGTGGCTGCGGCTGTCCGCGCGGCGGAAGGTTCGGGGGTGCCGATTACGGTGAAGTTCCGCATCGGGATTGACGACGACCACCACACGCACATGGACGCCGGGCGCATCGCCGCCGAGGAAGGTGCGGCAGCCGTGGCGCTGCACGCGCGCACTGCCGCGGAGCGCTACTCCGGGGCGGCGCACTGGGATGAGATCGCCCGGCTGGTTGAGCACATGCGCGGCACGGGGCTGCCGGTGATCGGCAACGGGGACATCTTCGCTGCCAAGGATGCGACCGACATGATGGAGCAAACCGGCTGCCACGGCGTGGAGGTAGGCCGCGGGTGCTTGGGCAGGCCGTGGCTATTCGCCCAGATCGGTGCACAGCTGCGCGGGGAGCCGATCCCGCCGGAGCCGACGCTCGGGCGCGTCAGCGGCATCATCGCCCGCCACGCGGAACTGCTCGCGGAGCACGTCGGTGAGCAGCAGGCCTGCCGCGACATCCGCAAGCACACCGGCTGGTACCTGCGCGGATTCCCGGTTGGCGGCGAATTCCGCAAGGACCTGGCCCGGGTGGAAACGCTCGATGAGCTCGGGGCGCTGCTGGCGACCATCGCGGACTCCGAAGAACTCGCCGAGCACGCCGATGACGCCCGCGGCCGCCAGGGTTCCTCCTCCAAGGTTGCGCTGCCTGAGGGCTGGCTCGACGACCCGGAGGACGCCACCGTGCCGGAGGGCGCCGAGATCGAGAACAACGGCGGCTAGGCTTTTACCTCGTTGATGAGGCCATACCTATTACTATGGCGGACATGCGTACCGCCTACCGTGAACACCTCGAAGCCTTCAACCGCGACCTGCTGCAGATGTGCGACACCGTGCGCGAGGTCATGCAGCTGGCGTCCACCGCGCTGTTGGAGCAGTCACTCGAGGACGCCGAGCATGCCCTCAACGCGTCCGACCCGCTCAAGGAGCTGAAGCTGCGCTGCGAGGAGCGCAGCATGAGCCTGCTCGCGCTGGAGAACCCGGTGGCGGGAGACCTGCGCCAGGTGCTGTCCTCTATCTATATCGTGGAGAACTTCTCGCGGATGGGCGCGATGGCGAAGCACATTGCGAAGCTGGCGCGGCTGCGCCACCCCTTCCCCGTGTTGCCGAACACGGAGCACGCCCCGATCGCTGAGATGGCCGCCCGCGTGGACGAAATGGTCAACATCACGCACGACCTGCTGCTCGACCCTGACGCGGACGTCGCTGTTGAGCTCAACGCAATCGACGAAGGTGTCGACGACCTCCACGACTACCTCAACGCCATCACAACGTCTGACTCCTGGGAACACTCTGCCCGGGAGGCCGTCGACGTGGCGCTCGTCTCCCGCTACTACGAGCGCTACGCGGACCGCTGCGTGAACGTCGCCGGTCGCGTCGTCTTCCTGGTCACGGGCCTAAACCCGAAGGAGTACATGAAGCAGCGCGACGAGGACGCGTTTGACCGCCACTCGAAGCTGGCGGCAATCGAGCGGCGGTTCAGAGCCAAGAAGTAGCGGCTAGCCGAAGCGGCCTGCGATGTAGTCTTCGGTTTCCTGCCGTGACGGGTTCTCGAAGATCGTGGTGGTGTCGTCGAACTCGATGAGCTGGCCAGGCTTACCGGTTGCTTCCAGGGAGAAGAACGCCGTCTTGTCGGACACACGCGCGGCCTGCTGCATGTTGTGCGTCACGATCACGATGGTGTAGTTCTCCTTCAGCTCGTGGATGAGTTCCTCCACGGCCAGGGTCGAGATCGGGTCGAGGGCGGAGCAGGGCTCGTCCATAAGCAAGACCTCGGGGCGCACCGCGATGGCCCTTGCGATGCAGAGGCGCTGCTGCTGACCACCTGAAAGGCCACCACCCGGCTTGTCCAGGCGGTCCTTGACCTCGTCCCACAGGTTCGCCGCGCGCAGGGAGCGCTCCGCGACGTCCTTGAGCTCCTTCTTGTTCTTCACCCCTGCCAAGCGCAGGCCCGCCACGACGTTGTCCTCAATGGACATCGTCGGGAACGGGTTGGCCTTCTGGAACACCATGCCGACGGTGCTTCGCACCGACACCGGGTCCACGTCCTTGCCGTAAATATTGTGGCCGTCCAGGATGATCTCGCCCTGCACGGAGGCGCCCGGGATCACCTCGTGCATGCGGTTGAGCGTGCGCAGCACGGTTGACTTGCCACAGCCCGAAGGGCCGATGAACGCAGTGACTGCCTGCGCGGGAATCTCCATGGTGACATCCTGCACCGCGTGAAAATCACCGTAGTAAATGTTGACGTCACGCATCTGAAGCTTCGACATATTGCACGTAATCCTTATTTCTTCACTGAAAACTTCGCGGCAATCAACCGCGCGAGCGCGTTGAGCACAACAACAATGATGAGCAGTGTGAGCGCCGAGCCCCACAGCCTGTCGGCGGCTGCGCCCGTGCCGCCTGCCTTCCACATGTCCAGCATGAACAGCGGCAGCGAGGACTGCGGCTGACCAAACATGCCGGCCCAGTTCACGATCGGCGTGGACCCAACCAGGATCAGCACCGGCGCGGACTCGCCCATCACGCGGGCAATCGCCAGCATGATGCCGGTGGTGATGCCGGAGAAGGCCGTCGGCACCACGACGCGCACGATGGTCTTCCACTTCGGCACGCCCAGGGCGTATGACGCCTCCCTCAGGTCCATCGGGACCACGCGCAGCATCTCCTCCGTATTGCGCACCACCACGGGCAGCATCAGCAGAATCAGTGACAGCGCGACCGCGAAGCCGGAGCGGGCCTGCCCCAGCACCGTGATCCACAGCGCGTAGATGAACAGCGCCGCAACGATCGACGGCACGCCTGACAGGA
This sequence comes from Corynebacterium pseudogenitalium, assembly GCF_024453815.1. Lineage (NCBI taxonomy): Bacteria > Bacillati > Actinomycetota > Actinomycetes > Mycobacteriales > Corynebacteriaceae > Corynebacterium > Corynebacterium pseudogenitalium. Next base: position 1,890,686 of record NZ_CP072934.1, read on the forward strand.
TGTCCACCATGAACGTGGTCAGCTTGCCCAGCTTCCCGCCCTTGTCATACTCCACCAGGTAGATCGCGGTGGCCACGCCAATCGGGATCGCAATTATCGACGCCACCAACGTCTGCGCCAGCGTTCCCACAATCGCGTGCAGCGCACCGCCGCCCTCTTTGGTGGCGCGGATACCGACCATGTCCGTGGTCCACCAGGTGACGTCACTGATGGCGCCCCACCCGCGGCCGACCACCGTGACCAGCAACCACAACAGCGGCAGCATCGCGAGCACCATCGTGGCAGCAACGAGCGCGCCCATCACGGCGCTCTTGATCGTGCGCGACTTCGCCACAGGGGTAAATGGCGACACACTCTTCGTTGTCATTTACTTCTCCTCACAATCGCGCGCGCTGCAGCGTTGACCGCAAACGTAATCACAAACAGGACCAAGCCCGCCGCAATGTAGGCGCCAGCGCTAATCGGGTTGTTGAACTCCGCCGATGCATTCGCAATAGCGGTTGCGAAGGTGGTGCCGCCGTCGAAGAGCGAGCCGCGGAACAGCGGTGCTGGGGAGACCACCATGTACAGCGCCATCGTCTCGCCCAGCGCGCGGCCAAGACCCAGCATGGAACCGGCCACGAAGCCGGATTTACCGAACGGCAACACCGTCATCCGCACCACGTCCCAGCGCGTCGCGCCCAAGGCCATCGCAGACTCGATGAGACCGCGCGGCGTCTGCGTGAAGATCTCGCGGGCGGTGGCTGCGATGATCGGCAAGATCATGATGGCCAGCACGATGCCACCGGTCAGGATGTTTCGGCCCGTCGCGAACGACGGCGAGTTTTGGTAGTGGGCGAAGAGGAAGAAGTCGCCTCCCCAGGAATGCACCCACTCATAAAATTTGCCCAGTGCAGGTCCCAGCACCTTCGCGCCCCAAATGCCGTAGACGATCGACGGCACCGCCGCCAGCAAGTCCACCAGCACCGCGAGCGGGCGCACCATGCGCTTCGGCGCGAAGCTCGAAAGGAACAGCGCCACGCCCAGAGCGACCGGCATCGCAATCAGCAGCGCGATGAGCGAGATCATCACCGTGGAGAAGAACAAGTTCGGGATACCGAAACGCATTGCGTCCAGGTTCGCCGTCTCCCACGGGCCCGAATACGTCAGGAACCCGAGGAAGCCGCCCTCGTTCCGCAGCAGCGGTGGCAACGCCTCCAGCAGGAGGAATGCGCCAATCGCAGAAATGATGAGCGTGATTAAAACCGAAGAGGACGTCGATACGCCCTCGAAGACGCGGTCCCCGGCTCGGCGCCGGGGGCGCGCCTCAACGTGAGCTGTAGCCATTGTTACTGAATCGCGTTAATGGCCTCGCGGAGACGCTCAGCGTGCGCGCCCGACACCGGGATGAAGCCCTCGGACTCCAGCTCGCTGTCCTGCGAGTCCAGCGCCACGTTCAGGAAGTCACGCACCATGCCAGCGGTTGCGGCATCGTAGCCAGCCGAGCACACAATTTCGTAGGTGGTCAGGATCAGCGGGTAGGAATCCGCATCCTTCGACGCGAACAGTGCCTCCGAGTCCACCACCATGTTGTGGCCCTCCGTGGAGAACTTCATGTGTGCCAGCGCGTTGCCCACGGTGGTGGAGTTCAGCTCAACCGGGCCGTTGCCGAAGTCAACCTTCGCAATCTTGTCTGCGAAGCCCGCCTCAACGTAGGTGATCGCACCCGGGGTGTTTGCCACCTGGTCAGCGACACCGGTGGAGCCGTTCGCGCCGGAGCCAACCTCCGTCGGGAACGCCTTGCCCTTCGACTCCCACTTGCCGTCAGACGCGGCAATCAGGAACTTCTGGAAGTTGTCCGAGGTACCCGACTCATCCGCGCGGTAAACGACGTTGATCTTCTGGTCCGGCAGCTCCACGCCCGGGTTGGACTCCGCAATCTTCGGGTCATTCCAGTTCTTGATGACGCCCTGGAAGATCTCCACGATGTTGTCGACGCTCAGCGTCAGCTCGTCGACGCCCTCCAGGTTGTATGCAACCGCGACAGGGCCAATCACGAACGGCAGGTGCCACGCCTCGTTGCCACCGCAGCGCTCCGCCGCCTTTGCGACTTCCTCTTCCTTCAGTGGCGAGTCGGAGCCTGCGAAGACCACCTGGTTATCCAGGAACTGCTTCACGCCAGCGCCGGAACCAGTCGGGTTGTACGCAAGCGTTGCCCCCGGAACGTCTGCCTCGTACACGGTACGGAAGTAGTCCATCGCGTTCTGCTGCGAAGACGCGCCCTCCGCCAGCAGCTGCCCAGTTTCGCCGGAAAGTTCGTACTCCCCTGCGACTGCAGCATCGGAACCGGGGGTATCCGTTGCGGAGGTGTCCGCCGCATTGTCTGCACCGTTGCCACACGCAACCAACGCGGCCGACGCTACCGCCAATGCACCGAATACTGCTGCAGAACGCTGATTTTTGAAATTCACGTGGAATACCTTTCCAAGAAATAGTGACCTTTAATGTTCGAGGAGTAACGCTAAAGCGTGATGGTGAACACTAAAGGCCCCTATTCGTGAACTTCACATGAATGTTGCGTGACGGTTGGGTTTAATCACCCGCCGCTGCCCCCGCCGCTTTATAGACGACGTGGCGCTCCGCGACCTGGAATCCAAGCTCCTCGTAGCGCTTCACGGCCGGGGCATTGTCCGCCTCAACGTAGAGGATCACGGCCGGGCTTCCCTGCTCCGCGAGGTGAACCAGCCCCAGTTCCATCAATACGCCGCCAAGGCCGTGGCCGCGGAAGGCGTCCGCCAAGCCGACAACGTAGACCTCTCCGGTGCCGTCCGGGTGGCGCTTCGTCCAGTGGAAGCCCGCAAGCTCCTCGCCGCGGTAGAGCAGCCACACCCCGGCTGGGTCGAACCACTCCGCTTCCATCGCGCGGTGCAGGCGCTCGGTATCCCAGCCGCCTTGCTCCGGGTGCCAGGAAAACGCCTGGTTGTTGGCCTCCAGCCACGCCTTTTCGACGGCCCCACGGCCCCACTTTGCGCTCGCCTCGGTGAGGTTGAACGCCTCGTATCCCTCGGGCAGCTGTACAGGTTCAGCGCGCACCTCGTCCAGACGCATCACGAGCAGCTCGCGCACCGGGCGCAGCCCGAGCAGCAGTGCGACCTCGTGGGCGTCGGGCAGGTTGCCGTGGGCCCATAGGCCGGCGGCGGGGTTGTGGGCGAAGGCGGCGTCGACAAGGCTGCGGCCCATCCCCTGACCTCGCGACTGCGGATCCACCGCGAGCTCCGCCGAACCGTCCGGGGCGAACCCCACGACTCCTACAACGTCGTCACCTTGGTTGACTACCAGGTGGTTGTGGCCCAGGCGGGCGTCGTGAAGCCCGTTGAGGAACTGCTCGGAAAAGGCTGCGATGCCGTCGTAGTCCGCGACGCGCTGCAGCATCGCCTCGACCTGTTTGGCCGTCTCCGGATGTTCCGGCAGCGTGAGCGGTTGGGGGTGAAAGCGAGTGTTCGTCATGCCCCAAGGCTAGCGTGTGTGTACAACTAGAGACGTGAAGAAACGGTCGATCGCACTCGGGCTCGTTGCGGTGCTGTGCATCGGTGGCACCGCCGACACCCTGTTTGCCTCCGGCGTGGAGCGCACGCTGTCGAGGCAGGCCGCGCAGCTCAACGGGCTCGAAGTCGCCCCCGAGGCCTACATCTCCGGGTTCCCGGTGGCGCTGGCTGCTGTGACCGGAGCTGTGTCAAGGGTGAGCCTGCACTCCGTAGACGTGCCGGTGGCGGGCGTCGGCGTGGGCAACGCCGGGGTGGAGCTGATCAACCTGGAACTGCCCGCAAACGCCGGACAACGCCTACGCCGCGCGGACCTCACTGGCGCGCAAGCCGACGTCGTGCGCCGCACAGTACGCCTCGACGGCGTCGCGTTCGGCCAGCTCCTCGGCATGACCGACCTCGACATCGCGCACCCCTACGACATCTCGCCCTCCGGCGGCACCGCAAGCGAAGCCCGCATGACCGGCACCGTCCCCGGCACGGACATTCCCACCACAGTCGTGGTCACCCTGCGCCTCGACGGCCCCACCTTCCGCATGCGGCCCAGCCAGTTTATCGACGTCCCCTCCGACCTCACCGACCGCGTCATCGACGCGTACACCCTGGACAGGGACACCCGCGACCTGCCGCTAGGCGGCCAGGCCGACAACGTGCAACTTTCCGGCGGCTCCATCGAATTTTCCCGCGACCGCATCAACACCGTCGTGGAAGCTGCCGACCTCGCACCGCTGGTGTAGGACGTTGTAGCCTGGTACGCATGAGTGAAAAGCTAAACGGAAACGAAGCAGTCAACCTCGCCGCTGAACAGTCGAAGGCGACCGCGCACCGCAACATCCCCGCCCTCGGGTTTGATGAGATGCCCCTGCCAGCGGACACGGCAAACCTGCGTGAAGGCCCTAGCCTCCACGACGGCCTCTTAGCACTTCTGCCGCTGGTCGGCGTGTGGCACGGCGAGGGCCAAGCCAACGATAACGGCGACGAGTACGCCTTTGGCCAGCAGCTGGTCATCTCCCACGACGGCGAGAATTACCTCCGCTTCGAGTCCCGCATCTGGCGCCTGGACAAGGACGGCAAGCCCACCGGCGCGGACCAGCGCGAGGTCGGCTTCTGGCGCATTTCCCTGAAGGACGAAATCGAGGTCACCCTCACCAACTCCCGCGGGCTCACCGAGATCATGTACGGCACGCTGCTCAACGAGCGCGCATGGCAGCTGACCAGCGCGTCGACCATCGTGACGGAAACGGGCCCTGAGAACCACGGTCCGGGCAAGCGCGTCTACGGCCTGATGCCGAACAACAACCTCGGTTGGGTTGACGAGCGCGCCGTCGACGGCGAGATGGTCCCCTACATGTCCGCCGAGCTCAAGCGCGTGGCCGGCTAAGCACTAGGGCTTACAGGCTTTTACAGGCCGAGACTCGCGTCGAGCGCCTGCTGCACCAGCTCCTGGATCTCCCGAGCGTTCTCGGGGGCCGGGAGCTTTTTGTCATTCAGACGCTTCACCCTCGTTGCCATCCGCGTGGAGCTCACCAGCCACACCGACTCAGCCTTGAACAGCTCATTGAGGTAGATGTCTTTCTGCTTGCACTTCCAGCCGCGCTCGGATGCGTACTCGAACAGCGCGGCCTGCGTCGTGCCCGGCAGGATGCCCGGCCCCGGCTTCGGCGTGCGGATCCGCCCGCCCTTCTTCACCACGATCACCGTCGAGTTCGCACCTTCCAGCACGCGCTCGGTGGTGGGGTCGATGTAGATGACGTCGTCGTGCCCGTGGCTCTTCGCCCAGCGCAGCGCAGCCATGTTCGCCGCATAGTTCAAGGTCTTCGCGCCTACCTGCATCCACGGCACTGCGTGCTCACCGGTGTCCAAGGAGTAGCCACGCGAGGTCGTCATCACCGATACCCCGCTCTTGCGCTGTTTCAGGGCAGTCTCGTCGATGGGGCGCACCGTCAGCCACGCCGTGGGCACCCCAGTGGTTTCGCGGCCGCGCGTCATCGTCCACACGCAGCGCGCGTCCACTTCCTCCGGCTCGCTGCCACGCTCGCGCACGTAGTCGGCCACCGCCTCATTCGTCGCCTTCACCCAGTGGTCCACCCCCGGGTCCGGCAGGTCGAGTGTGCGGGCGCTTCGCCGGAAACGCTCAATGTGGGCCTCAAGGTTGGCGGGCACCCCCTTCCGGATCAGGATGGTTTCGAAGATGCCGTCGCCACGCGTGACGGCGGCGTCGTCCCAAAACACGTGCGGCATGCTGGCGTTTTGGCGTCGAATAGAACCGCCGAACGGTTCCACAAGATAGATCACTGGAGCTGGTAACAAGTGCGACGAACCCATGCGTTCATAGTATCCCGCTACGATGGTGGATGTGTTGAACTCTTCTCCACTTTTGCAACGCCCCGGCGCCGCAGAGTTTGCAGGCACAACGCCACTCGACGCGAAGGGGGTCGCCTGGCACTACGGGGAGCCGCTCGGCGAACAGCGCGCCATGGACGCCCAGCCCGTCATCATCGACCGCTCGCAGCGCCGCATCGTCGCGGTCGCGGGGCCCGACGCACCAGAGTTCTTAAACAACCTCCTCTCACAAAAGCTTGACGACGCCCCCTCCGGCTTCGCAGCCTCCGCCCTCGACCTCGACGCGCAGGGCAGGATCCTCCACCACGCCGACGTCTTCTACGACGGCACCACGTTCTACCTCGACCTGCCAGCCGCGCAATACGAAACGTTCACCGCGTTCCTACGCAAGATGGTGTTCTGGTCCGACGTCACCATCACCGACACCGACTTGGCGATCCTCACGCTCATCGGCCCAGCCGACGCCACGGAAGCCCTCGCGTCGATGGACGGCACGGCGTTTTCCCGGCGGGTGTCCCCGTGGACCGCGCACGCGCGCTTCGACATCGCGGTCGAACGCGACCGGCTCGAAGAGGTCGTCGATGCGCTGGTGGAACGCGGCGGCGTGCTCGGCGGGCTCATGGCGTTCACCGCCGAGCGCGTGCGGGCCGGCGAGCCCGAACTCGGCGCCGACTGCGACGAAAAAACCATCCCGCACGAAGCCCCGCGCCTGATCAACCGCGGCGACCGCATCGCCGCAGTCCACCTGGAGAAGGGCTGCTACCGCGGACAAGAGACCGTCGCGCGCGTGGAAAACATTGGCCGCTCCCCCCGCCTGATGGTCATGCTGCAGCTCGACGGCTCCGCACCCACCGAGCCAGAGATCGGTGCAACCATCCGGGCGGGCGGGCGCGCGGTTGGCACACTCGGCACCGTCGTCCACGACGCCGACTACGGCCCCATCGCACTGGCCCGCCTGAAACGGTCCGCACTCAACGCCGGCACTGACGTCGACCTTGACATCGACGGCGTCGCCGCCCGCATCGACCCCGATTCCCTCCCCACCGACGAGGGCGAGAAAGCCGGACGCAAGGCGCAACAACGGCTGCGCGGCAACTAGGTCTCAAATTGGGGCCCGGTGCGGGCTCTTGCCGGGGCCGCTGGGCAAACACACAGGTCACCCCGTGGAGGGGAATTTTTGGAACGTTCGCGCTATTATGTCCTACAGGACAATTAACGAATCGAAAAGCATGAGGCCGCTCCCTGCCCGGGAGCCGCCCAGAAGAACCACCTCAAGGGGGTCACGCAATGGGTCGCGGACGCGCCAAAGCAAAGCAGACCAAGGTTGCTCGCCAACTGAAGTACAACTCTCCTGAAATGGACCTCGAGTCGCTGCAACGCGAGCTCGCAGGCAAAGCTCCGAAGAAGAGCTGGGAAGAGGACGACGACTACGAGGTAGATGAACAGTACGCCGATTACGCCGACTGGGATGCGTACGGCACCTCAGGCCGCTAAACGTCCAACGCTTACAAAGAACACCTGCTGCCCATCCGGGCCGCGGGTGTTCTTTTGGTGCCTTTAACACTCGTTCAGGGGCTGCTGGCACCAAGGAGACACCAAATTCCTTGGTTTTAGGTAGAGGCCTGGCGTTTTCCCTAGTCGCTGGTCGGGCGGGAGAGAATTTGGTGCACGCACGGGAGCACGAGTGCCAAAGGACGCAATTCCAAAACAGGACCCTTACGTATCCGCAGGCCACAAAAGGGCTAGATAAAACTGGGTGCGTCCTTTGGCACTGAGGCCACTAAGGCGACACCACATTCCTGCACAGCCAATCAGCGACCTGGGCTTTTGTGAAGCCCGGTGATTGAAATTGCGGAATGTGGTGCGTGATTCCTAAGAATGCTGGCCCCGAAGCACCGCGCGGGCATCCTCGTCGGCATCTGCAGCGCGGACCTCGCCGAGGACCCAGCTGTCGATGCCGCGGTCCTTCAGCAGCGCCAACGCCTGGTCACGCGCTTCTGGTGCCACGACGGCCACCATGCCGATGCCCATGTTGAAGGTCTTCTCCATCTCCTCGACGGGGACGTCGCCGACGGACTGGATGGTCTGGAAGATCGGACCGGGGGTCCAGGTGGAACGGTCCATGTCTGCGACCAGGCCTTCAGGGATGATGCGCTCCATGTTGCCGGCCAGGCCGCCGCCGGTGACGTGGCAGAACGTGCGCACGTCGCACTCCTTGGCAAGCGCCAGGCAGTCGAGGGCGTAGATCTTGGTTGGTTCCAAAAGCTCCTCGCCGAGGGTGCGGCCGAGGGCGTCGACGTGGCCGTCGAGAGGCAGGCCGGCGCGCTCGAGCAGCACGTAGCGTGCGAGTGAGTAGCCATTGGAGTGTAGGCCGGAGGACGCCATCGCGATGATGGTGTCGCCCTCGCGGACCTTGTCCGGGCCGAGGAGCTCGGAAGCTTCGACGACGCCGATGGCGGTGGCGGAGACGTCGTAGTCGTTGACGTCCATGACGCCTGGGTGCTCCGCGGTCTCGCCGCCGAGCAGCGCACAGCCTGCCTGGACGCAGCCCTCGGCGATGCCGGAAACAATGTCGGCGACCTTCTCGGGGACGACCTTGCCGATCGCGATGTAATCCTGCAAGAAAAGTGGCTCCGCGCCACAGACGACCAGGTCGTCGACGCACATGGCGACCAGGTCGATGCCGATGGTGTCGTGCTTGTCCATCGCCTGAGCGACGGCCAGCTTGGTGCCGACGCCGTCGGATCCGGCCGCGAGCAGCGGCTCCTTGTACTTGCCCAAGGCGAACAGGCCGGCGAAGCCGCCGATGCCACCCTGGACCTCTGGGCGGGAGGCGCGCTTGGCAAGGGGCGCGAGCAACTCTACGGCCTTGTCGCCGGCTTCGATGGAGACACCTGCGGCCTCGTAGGACACGCCCGATTCAGCTGGGGTGTTGTGGTGGGTCATGATGCGTTTTCACCTTTCTGAAGACGACGAACAAGATCTGCGTTGTGGTTGCCCTCCGGGAGCCCGAGTGGGTACTCGCCGGTGAAGCAGGCCGCGCAGAGGTTGGAGGCTGGCTGGTTGGTGGAGGCGATCATGTCCTCGGTGGTGACGAACGCCAGGGAGTCCGCACCCACCATGGTCCTGATGGACTCGGCAACAACTTCTTCGTTGCCGCCGCGCCCGTGGTTGGCGATGAGCTCGCCGGGGCTGGCGAAGTCGATGCCGTAGAAGCACGGCCACTTCACTGGTGGCGAAGCGATGCGCACGTGCACTTCGGCGGCGCCGGCCTCGCGCAGCATCCGGATCAGTTTGCGCTGGGTGTTGCCGCGCACGATGGAGTCATCCACGACGACGAGCTTCTTACCCTCGATGACTTCGCGCACCGGGTTGAGCTTCAGGCGCAGTCCCAGCTGGCGCAGCGTGTCCGAGGGCTGGATGAAGGTGCGGCCCACGTAGGCGTTCTTCATCATGCCCTGCTTGAACGGGATGCCGGACTCCTCGGCGTAGCCGATGGCGGCCGGGGTGCCGGACTCTGGGACCGGCATGACCAGGTCGGCGTCGACGGGTGCGACGCGGGCCAGGCGGCGCCCGATATCGATGCGGGCGCTGTTGACGGATTGGCCGTCGACAACTGAGTCGGGCCGGGCGACGTAGACGTACTCGAACACGCAGTGCGCGTGTGGTGCGTCGGCGAAGCGCTCGGAGTGGACGCCGGTCTCGTCGATGGCGATGAGCTCGCCTGGTTCGATGTCGCGGACGAAGGAGGCGCCCACGATGTCCAGCGCACACGTTTCGGATGCGACGACCCAGCCGCGTTCCAGGCGGCCGAGGCACAGTGGGCGCACGCCGTGTGGGTCGCGGGCCGCGTAGAGGGTCTTGCCGTCGGTCACCATGAAGCAGAACGCTCCCTTGACGCGCGGCAGGAGTTGGCGCGCGGAGTCCAGGAGGGTGACGTCGTCGCGGATGGCATCGGCAAGCAGGGCGGAGACGACCGCCGTGTCGGAGGAGGAGCCTTGACCCTCTACCCCGTCGGCGGGGATGAGCTTGCGCTCCACGGCCTCGCGCTGCAGCTCGACGTAGTTGGTCAGGTTGCCGTTGTGTGCCAGCGCGACGTCGGTGCCGTTGGGGCTGACGCGGTACATCGGCTGCACGTTGTCCCACGAGTTGTTGCCCGCCGTGGAGTACCGGGTGTGGCCGATGGCGACGTCGCCTTGCAGCGCGCCGAGCGTCGGCTCGTCAAAGATTTGGCTGACCAGCCCGATGTCCTTGAACACCACCACTTGGTCATGGTCGCCCACAGCGATACCTGCGCCTTCTTGGCCGCGGTGCTGGAGGGCAAATAGTCCGAAATATGTCAGTTTTGATACGTCTTCACCGGGCGCCCAAACGCCGAACACACCGCATTCTTCGCGCGGAGTGTCATCCCCGATGTATTCCTCTTCGGTTCGCACGTGCTCTACTCTAACGAACGCCTAGGGGTGAAGGGGTAGAACTGGCAGCCCTTTTTGGACTTCGTGGGCTCGGGAGCCGGAGGCGTCGATACGCCCGGCGCGAACTTCTTCCTCGAAAGTGGCACAACCTGTGGCGATTCGCAGCCAAGTGGTCGGGTCCATTTCGACGACGTTGGGCGGGGTGCCGCGGGTGTGGCGGGGGCCTTCGACGCATTGCACGGCAACAAACGGGGGTATTCGCAGCTCTACTGTGTGCCCGGGCATTTCGTGGGCGAGGGTGCGGGCTGTGCGCCGCACGGCGTCGGCGAGCAAAGCCCTGCCGGGCTTATCGACGCCCTCTTCGTCCAACAACCAGTCCTTGATTGCCAGGACGGCCGCTCGTGTCGCTGCTGGGTCCAGCTCTGTCTTCTTCGGTGCCTTCCTCTGTGCCATGGATTTCATATTATGCTGTGGTTCCATGAAGTCTCCTTCCATCACGCTACGTTTCATGGCGGCTCCTACAGATGTTCTCCACGCGGGCGCCCAGGGCGTCTCCGGTGGCCGTGTGTTGCAGTGGATCGACAAGGCGGCATACGCGTGTGCCGCGCAGTGGTCCTCGACCTACTGCGTGACTGCCTACGTCGGCCACATCCACTTCACCCGACCGATTCCGTCGGGTCACATTGTGGAGGTCCGTTCCCGGATCGCGATGACTGGCCGCACTTCCATGCACATCGTCAACGAGGTGCTCTCGGCAGACCCACGGGAAGGTGTTTTCACCCGCGCGTGCGACTGCCTGGTGATTTTCGTGGCAAAGGATGCAGCTGGGCGCCCAACCCCGGTGCCGACATTTACGCCTGAGACCGATGAGGAGCGCCGCGTGGAAGCCGCCGCGATCTCCCGCATCGACCTGCGCAAGGCCATCGAGGCGTCCATGCTGGAACAGACCTACACGGACGACTCCACCGCGCCGCGCACCATCCACCGCTTCCTGGCGAAGCCGACCGACATCAACTGGGGCGGCGATGTGCACGGCGGCACCGCCATGGAGTGGATCGATGAGGCCGGCATGGCCTGCACGATGGAGTGGTCCGGGGAACGCACCGCAGCGGTGTACGCGGGCGGCATCCGCTTCTACAAGCCGATCCACATCGGCGACCTCATCGAGGTGGAAGCGCGCCTGACCAGGACGGATGCGCGCTCGATGCATACCTCCATCTTTGTTCGATCGGGGGACCCGCGCGGCGGCCGCGAGTCGCTCCAGAACGCGATTCACGCCACGGTGACCTACATCGGTATCGACATCGACGGCAACCCGCTGGCCGCGCGCAAGTTCACCCCAGTCACGGACGAGGACAAGCGCCTCTGGGAGCACACGCAGACGCTCAAGGACCTGCGGGCGCAGTACGAGCCGGAGCCGCTGGTGCGCCCAGATGATGCGCAGCAGCGCGTCGACTAGTGGCGGCTATGTCAGTGCTGAAGCGAACCGCTGCGCTGCTGGCCGCGAGCGCCTGTGTGGCCGGTTCACTGGTTGGCTGCGCGGCGCCCCAGCCGAAGACGGCGACCGCGCTGCAGTTCCGCCAGTCCGCCGCCGTCACGCTCCTCGGCGATAGCGGCGGGGCGTACCACTTCCGGGCACGCGTAGAGAACCCCCGCGTCATCTCAGGGCAGGAGGCACGCAGCCGCGTCGGCGACTACACCAACGCCGACACCGCGCTCGCCGACGTGACCCAGCTGCGCTGCTTCGACATCAGCTACATCTACACCGGCAACACCGCAGGCGACAGCCCCGACGAAAACGTAGCCAGCCCCGACATCACCATCGTCGGCGAAGGCAACGTGGCGGCGAACCGCGTGCGCAACTTTGCCACCCAGCTCTGCGACACCGTAGACCTCCCGGTCTTGCCACGGGACCCGCAGGCGCTCGTTCCCAACCAGACCTACAACCAGACCTTCGTCAGCTTCTCCGTCGACGACGCAGGCCAGCCCGGTGTTGAGGCAACAGGCCTGCGCATGGAAACGCCGCCAGGCACCGTAATGACCTGGCGGCATAACCTCTAAATCGCGTTAGTTACAGCGCGGCGTTCGGGGCCGTCGCGTTGCCGAACAGTGCCGGCAACGTATTCGCCCACGCGTCGGCCAGCGCGGCCACGGCGACGGAGTGCTCACCGAAGGTGATCTGGCCGTCGTCGGTGGTGGTGCCCAACACGTGCGCTGGGACGCCGGTGGCGTTTGCGCGCTCGATGGTGGCGTCGACAAGCGACGGATCCACCGCGACGAGCACGCGGGAGGCGGACTCGGAGAACAGCGCGGTGAACGCGTCCTCGTGGACCGCCGAAAGGTCCAGCTTGGCGCCCTTGCCGGAGCCCAGCAGCATCTCGAAGACAGCCTGGGACAGGCCACCTTCTGAGAGGTCGTGCGCGGCGAGGATGTCCTTGTTCGCGTGCAGCAGCTCGCCGAGGCGCTCCTCGTTCGCGAGGTCTACCTGCGGTGGCAGGCCGCTCAGGCCCTGGCCGGAGATGTCCTGCCACACCGAGCCGCCGAACTCCGCCTTCGTGTCACCCAGCACGAGCAAGGCCTGCTCGCCCTCGCCCTTCGGCAGGCGGTGCGGGATGGCGGCGTTGACGTCCTCGATCACGCCGAGCACGCCCACGACTGGGGTCGGCAGGATTGGGGTCTCGCCGGTCTGGTTGTAAAAGGACACGTTGCCGCCGGAAACCGGAATCTCCAGCTCAGCAGCGCCGTCGGCGAGGCCGTGGACGGCTTCGCGGAACTGCCACATCACGTCGGGGTTCTCAGGGGAACCGAAGTTGAGGCAGTTCGTCACCGCGACCGGCTTCGCGCCGGTGACCACAACATTGCGGTAGGCCTCCGCAAGCGCGAGGCGCACACCCATGTTCGGGTCCAGGTAGGCGTAGCGGCCGGACGCGTCAGCGGAAATCGCCACGCCGCGCGAGGTCTCCTCGTTGATGCGCAGCACGCCCGCATCCGAGTACTGGGCCTGCACGGTGTTGCCACGTACGTAGCGGTCGTACTGCTGCGTGATGAAGTCGCGGGAGCACAGCGCCGGGGAGGCAACCATCTTCAGCCAGGTAGCCTCCAGGTCCTCCGAAGTATCGACGTCCGCCTTCGCCTGCACGCCATCAAGCCATTCGGGGCGCGCGTACGGGCGGTCGTAGACCGGGCCTTCGTCGATCGATGACGGCGGCGCGTCCAGTACCAGCTCGCCCTTGTGGTAGACGAGGTAGCGGTCCTTCTCATCGGTGACCTCACCAATCACGGCCGCACCGACCTCCCACTTCGCGCAGATCTCCATGAAGCGATCCACGTTCTCAGGGGTGACCACGGCGCACATGCGCTCCTGGGACTCAGACGCCAGGATCTCGGCGGCGCTCATATTCGCCGCGCGCAGTGGCACGTTGTCCAGGTTGACGGTCATGCCGCCGTCGCCCGCCGCAGCCAGCTCGGAGGTAGCACACGCCAAGCCGCCGCCACCGAGGTCCTGAATACCGACGACAACGCCGGCCTTGTACAACTCCAGGCAGCACTCGATGAGGACCTTCTCCGCGAACGGGTCGCCAACCTGGACGGCTGGGAGCTTGCGCTCCTCGCCTTCCTCGAAGGTCGCAGAGCCCAGCACCGACACGCCGCCGATGCCGTCAAGGCCCGTGCGGGAGCCAAAGAGGACCACCTTGTTGCCCGTGCCGGAGGCGAACGCCAGCTTCAGGTCCTCGACCTTGAGCGTGCCCACGCACAGCGCGTTGACCAGCGGGTTACCCGCATATGCTTCGTCGAAGACGGTCTCGCCGCCAATGTTCGGCAGGCCCAGCGAGTTGCCGTAGCCGCCAACGCCGTGCACCACGCCAGGCAGGACTCGCTTGGTGTCCGGCGCGTCAGCAGGGCCGAAGCGCAGCTGGTCCATCACCGCGATTGGGCGCGCGCCCATCGCCATGATGTCGCGCACAATGCCGCCCACACCCGTCGCGGCACCCTGGTAGGGCTCCACGAAGGACGGGTGGTTGTGGCTCTCCACGCGGAAGGTCACCGCGTCGCCGTCACCGATGTCGACGACGCCCGCGTTCTCGCCGATACCGGCCAGAATTTTCGACGCCATCTCCTCCGTCATCGTCTCCCCGAAGTAGCGCAGGTGCACCTTGGAGGACTTGTAGGAGCAGTGCTCGGACCACATGACGGAGTACACCGTCAGCTCCGCATCCGTCGGGCGGCGGCCCAGAATGCGCTTGATCTTTTCGTACTCGTCGGTCTTCAGGCCGAGTTCCGCGTAGGGCTGCTCCAGCTCAGGAGTCTGCGCGGCGTGCTCCACCGTGTCATTATGTACAGTCATTGTTTCCCTACGCTCCGATCGAAGAAATAGCGGACAAGAACAACCCGAGCCCGTCCGTCGACGGCCCCGTAAGCGCCTCAATCGCGTGCTCCGGGTGCGGCATCAACCCCACGATGCGGCCGTTTTCGCTCGTCACACCAGCAATCGCGTTGATAGAGCCGTTGAAGTTATCCGTGTAGCGGAACACCACGCGGCCTTCCTTCTCCAGCTGCTCGATGGTCTCGGCGGACGCCTGGAAGCGGCCCTCGCCGTGCTTCGCCGGCACGAGGATCTTGTCCCCCTCGTTGAAGCGGTTCGTCCACGCGGTCTCCGCGTTGGCCACCTCAAGGTAGGTGTCCACGCAGTAGAAGTTCAGGTGCTGATTGCGGGTCAGCGCGCCCGGCAGCAGTCCAGCCTCGGTGAGGATCTGGAAACCGTTGCAGATGCCCAGCACCGGCATGCCCTTCTTCGCAGCCTCCACCACAGCGCCCATCATTGGGGCTTGCGCGGCGATGGCTCCGGAACGCAAATAGTCCCCGTAGGAAAACCCACCGGGGACCACGACGGCGTCAACACCCGTCAAATCTTCATCAGCGTGCCACAGCGACTTCGGCTGTGCGCCAGCCAGGCGAACCGCACGCAACGCATCGACGTCGTCGAGCGTGCCTGGGAACGTGATTACACCGATGGTTGCCGTCATCGAACAACCTCGAAGTCTTCAATCACCATATTTGCCAAGAGGGTTTCGGCGACGCGCTTGAGCTCATCGTCGGACACGGTGTCGTCGACTTCGATTTCAAAGCGCTTGCCCTGACGCACGTCCTCGACACCGTTCACCCCGATTCTGCCCAGCGCTCGCAGGACAGCTTGGCCCTGCGGATCCAAAATTTCAGCCTTAGGCATGACATTTACCACGACTTTTGCCATGAGAATCCTTCGTGTCTCGGAGGTCATTACGACGAAGACAGTATAACGAACGGATCCCTCCCGCGGGAGTCCTTTATTTTGCGGCTGCTAGACGGTGCACGCCCCCGAGTGTACGAGCGTCCAGGCGTACTCGAACGCGGTCTGCTTCCACTTCTCGTAGCGGCCGGACACACCGCCGTGACCGGCGGACATCTCCGTCTTAAGCAGAATCTCCCCGCCCGTAGCTATCTCACGCAGCTTCGCCACCCACTTCGCGGGCTCCACGTACAGCACGCGCGTATCGTTCAGGCTGGTCACTGCAAGGATGTCCGGGTAGCGCTGGGCTGTGATGTTCTCATACGGGGCGTAGGAGGCCATGTAGTCGTACACCTCCGGGTCATGGTACGGGTCGCCCCACTCCTCCCACTCCACCACGGTCAGCGGCAGCTCCGGCATGAGGATTGAGGTCAGCGGGTCCACAAACGGCACGATCGCCTGGATGCCCGCGAACTTCTCCGGGGCCATGTTCGCAATCGCGCCCATCAGCATCCCGCCCGCCGATCCGCCCTCGGCCACAAGCGTGTCGTAGGAGCTCACGCCCGCGCGCACCAGCTCGTCGGCGCACGCGATGAAGTCGGTGAACGTGTTCTTCTTCGTGAGCATCTTGCCATTGTCGTACCAGCCGCGGCCCATCTCGCCGCCGCCGCGCACGTGCGCGCACGCCCACACCATGCCGCGGTCCAGCAGCGACAGTCGCGCCACGGAAAAGCCTGGGTCCACGGAGGACTCGTAGGAGCCGTAGGCGTAGAGCAGCGTCGGGTGCGGATGGGTCATGTCCAGGTCCGCGCGGTGCACCACGGAGATCGGCACCTGGGTTCCGTCGTCGGCCGTAGCCCACATGCGGCTGGCAACGTAGTCGGCGGCGTCGTAGCCCCCGAGCACCTCCTGCTGCTTCAGCAACGTCACGCCGCGGGTGGCCACCTGGTAGTCGAACAGCTGGGCAGGCTGCGTAAACGAGGTGTAGGTCAGCCGCACCACCGGGGCGTCCCACTCAGGGTTACCGCCGAGGCCCACGGTGTAGAGCTCCTCGTCGAACTCGAGCTCGCGCAGCGCGCCGAAGTTGTCCCCCTCCACAGGCGCTACCGCAAGCCTGCTAATGCCGCCCGAGCGGTAGGCACAAAACAGGAAGTCCCGGTACGTATCGACGCCCTCTACGCGCACGTCCGCGCTGTGCTCCACGAACGTCTCCAGCTCAGTCAGCGGCACCCGCGCATCCACCGGGCAGGTCCCCACTGCAAAGTTGGGGCCGGTGGCGTTGTGCGTGACCACCCAGTACCCGCGCCCGGCGAGCTCCGCGTAATCCAGGTCGTACTCCACGCCTTCCTCGCGCGGCCACAGCACCTCGAACTCGGCGGTCGGCGTCTCCAGGGGTACCGCGCGCCACTCGCTGGTCAGCTTCGAGCTGGCCACGATGTACAGGAACTGCTCGGCGCGGTCCCCGCCCACGCCGAGGTTGAAGCGCTCGTCGTCCTCCTGGTAGACCAGCACGTCCTCTGACGCCGCCGTGCCTACCTCGTGGCGCCACACCTGGTGCGGGCGCCACGCGTCATCAACGCGCAGGTAAAACAGGTACTGCTCCCCCGCCCACGTCGCGCCGTAAAAGGCACCTTCGATGGTATCCGGCAGCAGCTCGCCGGTCTCCAGGTCCTTGATGCGCAGGTCGAAGCGCTCGTCGCCGGAGGTATCCGTCGAAAAGGCGAGCAAGCGCCCCGACGTAGATACCGCTGACGCGCCGAGTGAGAAGAACTCATGGCCCTCGGCCATCTCGTTGAGGTCAAGCAGCACCTGCTCCCCCGGCAGCGGCGAGCCGTCCTCCGGCAGCGTCGGCGGCGTCCACGGGTCGTCGCCGACCCGCACGCGGCAGGACACGCCGTAGCTCTTACCCTCGATGGTGCGGCCGTAGTACCACCAGTCGCCGTTGCGCTGCGGCACGGACATATCAGTCTCCTTGATGCGAGACTTCATCTCCTGGTAAACCTGCTCAGCGAGCGGGGCAAACGGGGCGGTCGCCTCCGCGGTATACGCGTTCTCCGCCTCCAAATAGGCAATGGTCTCCGGGGACTGC
The DNA here is from genome assembly GCF_024453815.1 of Corynebacterium pseudogenitalium. NCBI lineage: Bacteria > Bacillati > Actinomycetota > Actinomycetes > Mycobacteriales > Corynebacteriaceae > Corynebacterium > Corynebacterium pseudogenitalium. Next base: position 1,908,320 of record NZ_CP072934.1, read on the forward strand.
TTGTCCCGGAGCCACTCATAATTATCGACGAACTCGCGTCCATGAAACACGCGAGTCGTAGGGTGTTGTGCTGCCACTGGCGGTTGCGCGCTGAAATTCGTCATAGGCGACGAGTCTACGCGCAACCTCACGCCTTAGGCACGCGCCCCCGGCCAGTCCCCAAACTTCTCGCCGCTGAGGCGCTCGTACGCCTCGATGTAACGGTCGCGGGTCGCCTCCACCACGGAACCAGGCAGCTCCGGTGGCTGCGTGTTCTCCGCAGGGTCCCAGCCGGACTTCGGGCCGGTGAGCCAGTTGCGCACGTACTGCTTATCGAAGCTCGGCTGCACCTTGCCTTCCTCGTACGTATCGGCTGGCCAGTAGCGGGACGAATCAGGCGTGAGTACCTCGTCCGCAAGGACCAGGTTGCCTTCCTCGTCGACGCCGAACTCCAGCTTCGTGTCCGCCAGGATGATGCCCTTGGTCTCCGCGTACTCCGCAGCCTTGGTGTACACCTCCAAGGTGAGGTCGCGCAGCTGGGCGGCGAGCTTCGCGCCCACCTTCTCCTCCACGTACTCGAACGTGACATTCTCGTCGTGGTCACCCTGCGCAGCCTTCGTCGCCGGGGTGAAAATCGGCTCCGGTAACTTCGAGGCCTCAACCAGGCCCTCGGGCAGCTTCACACCACACACCATGCCGGTGCGGTCGTACTCCTTCTTGCCTGAACCAGTCAGGTAACCGCGAGCGACGCACTCGAACGGAATCATCTTCAGCTTCTTCACCACGTACGAGCGGCCGAGGACCTCCTCCGGAATCCGGGGATCATCAATCGGGCCCGCCAGGTGATTGCGCACACCCGAAAGCAGGTCGAAGAAGAACATGGACGTGGCAGTCAGAATCCGGCCCTTATCCGGGATCGCCGGCTCCAGCGAGAAGTCGAACGCCGAAATGCGGTCGGACGCCACCATCAATAACGTTTCGTCATCCACCTCGTAAATCTCGCGGACTTTGCCGCCAGCCAGGTGGGTATAGTCAGAAAGCTCTGGACGCATGGACATAAAGGTTACAGAATCTCCCCTGGTTTGTACGCAGCGGCGTCCGGGTGGGCGTCGATAAGCTGTTGGATACGAGCGCACACGTTGCTGACCTGCGACTCCGCCGAGCCAATGAACGCGTGGCGGTCAGCCAACGCATCCTGCAGCTGCTCTTTGTCGAGCGGGAGGCGCTCATCAGCGGCGAGGCGCTCAATGAGGTTTTGTTCAGCGCCATTTTCGCGCATATCAAGCGCCATCGCAACCGCGTGCTCCTTGATAATCTCGTGCGCCGTCTCGCGGCCCACACCCGCGCGTACCGCCGCCATCAAAATCCTCGTCGTGGCCAAGAACGGCAGGTAACGGTCCAGCTCACGGTTGAGCATCGCCGGGAACGCACCGAACTCATCCAGCACAGTGAGAAATGTCTCAAACTGGCCGTCGATAGCGAAGAACGCGTCAGGCAGGGCCACGCGGCGCACCACCGAGCAGAACACATCGCCCTCGTTCCACTGCTGCCCAGCAAGGTCAGCGACCATGGTGAGGTAGCCGCGCAGGATCACCTGGAAGCCACCGACGCGCTCACAGGAACGCGCGTTCATCTTGTGCGGCATCGCCGAAGAACCAACCTGGCCCTCCTTGAAGCCCTCCGTCACCGTTTCGTTGCCGGCCATCAGGCGGATCGTGGTCGCGAGCGATGACGGACCCGCTCCCAGCTGTACAATCGCCGAGATCGCGTCAAAGTCCAAGGAACGCGGGTAGACCTGGCCGACCGAGTCAAAGGTACGCTCGAAGCCCAGGTGGCGCGCCACCGACTGCTCCAGCTGACGCAACTTCGCCTCGTCGCCGCCCATCAGGTCCAGCATGTCCTGTGCAGTACCCATCGGGCCCTTGATGCCGCGCAGCGGATAGGCCGCCAGCAGCGTCTCGATGCGCTCAACCGCTACCAGCATCTCATCCGCCGCCGATGCGAAACGCTTGCCCAGCGTCGTGGCCTGCGCCGCAACGTTGTGCGAACGCCCCGCCATCACCAGGGTGGAGTACTGATCCGCCCGGTTCCCGATCGCCTTGAGTACCGCAACCGACTTGTCGCGAATCAGCTCCAGCGAGCGATAAATCTGCAGCTGTTCGACATTCTCGGTCAGGTCACGGCTGGTCATCCCCTTATGGATGTGCTCGTACCCGGCCAGCGCGTTGAACTCCTCAATGCGCGCCTTCACGTCATGTCGCGTGACCTTCTCACGCTCAGCAATCGAAGCCAGGTCCACCTTGTCGACGACCGCCTCGTACGCAGCGATCGCCTCCTCGGGAATCTCGACTCCCAGCTCACGCTGCGCCTTCATCACGGCGATCCAGAGCTGACGCTCCAGAATGATCTTGTGTTCTGCGCTCCACAGCGTCGCCATCTCCGGCGACGCGTAGCGGTTCGACAGGACGTTGCTATTGTTCGGTTTCAACAGTTTCTCAGCCACGACGCTGATTATCGCACAACGTCCCGACACGCGCGCTAGATACGGATTTCTCCCTCAATCGCGCGCCGTCCAATGTCCTTGCGGTAGAAGGAACCCTCGAGCGAAATCTGCTCAATCACCTGGTAGGCAGCATCCACCGCATCCTGCAGCGTTGCGCCCTTCCCCAGCACATTGAGCACGCGCCCGCCAGCAGAGACGTACTCCCCATCCTTGGTAGCGGTACCCGCGTGCAGCACAACATCGGGGTTGTCCAGGTCGGCGCCTGCAATGACGTCCCCGGTCTTCGGGTGCTCCGGGTAATCCTTCGCCGCCAGCACCACCGTCGCCGCGTAGCCGTCCTCCCACTCCAGCGCCGGCAGCGTATCGAGGCTGCCCGTGGCCACAGCATAGAGGACGTCGACAAGCGGGGTACGCAGCAGGCTGAGCACCGGCTGAGTCTCCGGGTCGCCGAAGCGCGCGTTGAACTCCACCACCGACGGGCCCTCCGGACCCCACGCGGCGCCGACGTACAGCAGGCCCTGGTACGGGATGCCGCGGGCGACCATCTCGCGCGCCACCGGCCGCGCAATCTCGTCCACGATGCGGTCCACGCCACCCTCCGGCAGCCAAGGAAGCGGCGTGTACGCGCCCATCCCACCAGTGTTCGGGCCCTCGTCATTGTCGTAGGCGCGCTTGTGGTCCTGCGCCGGCAGCAGCGGCACGACGGTCTCGCCGTCCACCAGGCAGAACAGCGACACCTCCGGGCCCTCGAGGAAGGACTCGAACAGCACCGGGTTGCCGGCCTCAATCACCGCGCGAGCGTGCGCGCGGGCCTCGGCAGCATCAAGCGTGACGACGACCCCCTTGCCGCCAGCCAGCCCATCATCCTTGACCACGTAGTGCGGGCCGAACGCCTCAAGAGCATCGTCGATCTCCTCGATGCGCTCCACGCGCTGCGCGCGGGCCGTCGCCACACCAGCAGCGGCCATGACGTCCTTCGCGAATGCCTTCGACCCCTCCAGCTGCGCCGCGGCCTTCGTCGGACCAAACGCTGGAATGCCCGCGGCCTGCAGCGCGTCCACCGCACCCGCCACCAACGGCACCTCAGGGCCAATCACGACAAGCTCAGCGTCAACGTCTTTCGCCAGCTCGACGACCGACTCAGGCGAAGCGACGTCGACACTCCTGACCTCAGCAAGTGATGCCATGCCGGCGTTTCCCGGCGCGACAGTGAGCTCGTGTCCTGCAAGACCTTTCAACAGGGCGTGTTCACGGCCGCCCGAACCGATAACAAGGATGCGCATGCCCACTAACTTACCGGTAACCTAGGCGCTATGAGCACTGTGTTTACAAAGATTATTCAAGGTGAAATTCCAGGACGCTTCGTGTACAAGGACGAGGACGTCGCCGCGTTCCTCACCATCGAGCCGATCGCGTACGGCCACACGCTGGTCGTTCCCGTCAAAGAGATCGATAAGTGGACCGACATCGAGCCAGCGCTGTGGGCAAAAATGAATGACGTTGCCCAGCGAGTAGGCAACGCCATCATCGAAGCATTTGGCAGCGAGCGCGCCGGCTACCTCATCGCCGGCTTCGAAGTGCCGCACGCACACATCCACGTCTTCCCCGCCAACGACATGTCCGGCTACGACCTGTCCACCGTGATGAAGATGGACGAAACCGACCCGGCCAAGATGGACGAAGCCGCGGAGAAGCTGCGCGCAGCACTCGAGGCTTAAGCCTTCGGGCCCTTCTCCATCGGGAGGGAAATGGTGAACGTGGAGCCCTCACCCGGCGCGCTTTTTACGGTGATGGTGCCGTCGTGCTGCTCGATGAGGGACTTCGCGATCGCCAACCCCAACCCCGAACCGCCACCAGAAGCGCGGTTCCTGGAGTTGTCCGCGCGGTAGAACCGCTCGAAGATGTGCTCCGCGTCCTTCTCCTCCATACCGCAGCCGTCATCAATCACTTCAATGATGATGCGGTCCAGGTTCTCCCGCAACGCCACCGTGACCGACGCGTCCTTGCCCGCGTGCTTGAACGCGTTGACAATCAGGTTCAGCAACACCTGATGCAGCCGCGACGGGTCACCGTTGACCGTCGGCACCGAGGTGGCGTTGTTCTCAATCGTGAGCGAACGCTCCGGGAACGCCGCCTGCGCAGAGCTCACCGCCGAAGTCACCATCTCCAACACATCCACCTGGCGCTTATCCAGGCGAGTGCCCTCCGCACGAGTCAACGCGAGGAGATCCTCCACCAGCAACTGCATGCGGGCAGACTCCTCCTCAATCTTGCCGATGACCATGTCCGCATCCGGCGCCATACCCTTCCGGTACAGCTCCGCATACCCGCGCACACTCGTCAGCGGAGTACGCAGCTCATGAGACGCGTCACCCACAAAGCGACGCATCTGCTCCTCCTTCAGCTGCGCATCCTCCACGGACTCCTGCAGCTGCTGCACCATCGTGTTCATCGCATATGACAACTTGCCGACCTCAGTCTCCCTCGACCACACCGGCACCCGGCGCTTCGTGTCGCCGTCGGCAATTGCAAGCGCAGTGTTCTCTACCTCACGCAACGGGGCCAACGCCTTACGAATATAGGTGCGCCCCGCGCACGCAATCCCCACCACGGCAAGGAGCCCAAATGTCGTTTCCACAATCGCAAGCCAACGCAGCACGCGGTGCTCTGCGTCGAGCTCTTTCGCGACATACTTCACAGTGCCGTCCGGCATCTCGCGTGACATCGCGCGCCACTTCACGCCCGGCGCCACGCCTGTCGACGGCACCGTCACCGCCTTATCTTGCTGCTTGACCCTCGAAAGGTCCGGCGGTGTATCCACATACACCGGGCTCCACGACGTCCCGAACTGCGGATACCACGTCTCCTGATAAAAATCGCTCGGCGCACCCGACGACGGCACCCACGTCACCTGACCAACCCACGTGTCCAACCCCTCGCTGAGCTGGTCGTCGACACGCTGATACAAAATGCTGCGCATGAAGATGTACACCGCCGAGAAACTCACCAACAGCGCCAGCGTGGCAATCGCCAACACCAACGCCACCAGCTGCTTCTGCAGCGGCTTCGTCCTCGAGTACGCAAGCGCATGAAGCCGACGCCTACTCATCGGTCACCTACGCCTTACTTACGAGGTGTACGCAGCACATAGCCGACGCCACGCACCGTATGAATCAACGGCACATCACCGTTATCCACCTTGCGTCGCAGATACGAAATGTACGACTCAACCACGTTGCCGTCGCCACCAAAGTCGTAGTGCCACACGTTATCCAGAATCTTCGCCTTCGACAGCACCACCTCAGCATTCAGCATCAGGTAGCGCAGCAGGTTGAACTCCGTCGGCGACAGCTCAATGATCTCGCCCGCCTTCGTCACCTCGTGCGTCTCATCATTCAACGTCAGATCGGCGTACCGCAGCGTCGTATCCTCATCCGCGTCCTCCGTCACCTTGCCGCGCCGCAGAATCACACGCAGACGAGTAATGACTTCTTCCAAGGAGAACGGCTTCGTCACATAATCATCAGCGCCAATAGTCAGGCCGTGGATCCGATCCTCCACCGCATCCTTCGCCGTCAAGAACAGCACCGGGCCATCAATGCCCTCACTGCGCAGCTTGCCCAACAGTTCAAAGCCATCCATCCCCGGCATCATCACGTCAAGGATGAACGCGTCCGGACGGAAGTCCTTCACCTTCTCCAGGGCCTCTTGGCCAGACCCCGCACTCTCAACCTCAAAGCCCTGGAACTTCAAAGAAACCGTCAACAACTCAACGATATTCGGCTCATCATCAACAACGAGCACCTTTACAGGCTTCGTAGCCTCAGACATGTACAGTTCACTCCTTCATACACCAGGGCATTTCGCGTTTCCCTTAGATTTCTCTCGGGAACTGCGTCGGCCGCCATGAATGGCTTCCACGCCCATGAACATAACTGCCTCTATCTAACGCCGTTTCTCTGAACGTTTCCTGTACGCCCCCTGCATGTGGGTGAGTAAAACAGGGATAGTCCGCCGGGAGAGGCGGGGTTGGGGCCGGTTGGATTTCGTTCCGGTCGACCTCTTAGCGTCGACCAATGCAGGTCGTCGGGAATGACTGTGCATTGCCTGGGCACCAGATCTCACCGCCACCAAACGCTGAACTGGGGAAACGTCGCTTAGCCTTGGCGAAAATGGGGAAATTGGTGCACCGGGGCGATTGCGGGGCGTCGGGCACCAAAATAGTCAGGCACACCAACGCAAACACCCCCTACCCGTTATCCCAGGTAGGAGGTGTTGTGCAGAGCTAGAGACGAGACTTGAACTCGCAACCTACGCATTACAAGTGCGTTGCGCTACCGATTGCGCCACTCTAGCAGCGCTGAAGAGTCTACACTAACGTTCACTCGTTTACCGAAATCCCACTTCCTACCTCCACCGATGCCCTTCAGAGTACCGACGAGCCCGGCAGGGTCGGTGGGGATGAACCCGGATAGGGTGGTGGCTCCGGCGTCGAAGAGGATGGAGCTCATCGGGGTCGATGGGCCGACGATGATGGTGTCCAGCCCGGATGCGAGCTCCAAGAGGCGGGGCATCGTTTTGTTCACGAGGGCGGAGGCGGTGATGAAGACTGCGTCCAGGTCTGGGGCGAGGTATTCGAAGGCGGAGTCGGGGTAGTCGCCGGGGCGTTGGACTCGCTCGAAGACGTAGAGGTCGGCGACGTCGCGGAGGGTGCGCTCCAGGCCTGGGAAGTGCCCGACGACGCCAACGCGCTTGCCGGCGTAGTGGGAGGCGTAGGCGACGAATGCGTCCGAAGCTTCGGCGAAGTGGGATGCGTCGCGGTTCACCCAAGCATTGATGGCGGCGAGGCCGACGCCGGCTTCGGCGAAGTTCCACGATGTGACCATGGAGGCGGCGTCGATAAGAGGGCGTCCGATTGGGGACTCGGAGAGGACGGGGCGGCCGTCGCCGGGGTAGACGGCGGCGATGCCGACGTGGCCGTCGGAGGTGCGGAGCCAGGCCCAGTGGGGTGCGATGCCGAAGTCGGTGACGGTGATGGTGGTCGGGGTGGCGTCGATAAGTTGCTCGTAGAGTTGCCAGGTCATGTGGCCATTCTAGGCGTGTCGGGGTGGCTTGCTAGGGTCGAATACGTGAACTTGAATTCGCTGTGGGAGTTTGTCCGCGGGTCACGCCAGCACGTGGCGACGATTGACGCGGCGCGAACGTCGCCGCCGCCGTCCGTGCTTGCCCCGATTGATCTGACGGATACCGCGCAGGTAGCCGGGGTTATGAATATTGCTGCGCGCATTGGGGAGATCCTGATCGCGAATGGCACGACGTCTTCGGATGCGATTGCGCAGATTCACACAGTGACGTCTTCGTATGGTCTGCACTACTGCCATGTGGACATCACGGTGAACACGATCATGATTAACACGATTATTGGGGTGCATAAGCGTACCCCGGTCAACGTGTTCCGCGTGGTCACGATGATGAGCGAGAACTACCACAAGCTGCAGGAGGCGGACCGGCTGATTCGCTCGATTCGTTCGGGCGCCACGCCACCGGAGCTTGCGGAGAAAATCCTCGACGATATTGATAACTCCCCTATCCCGTGGCGCAACACGCGCTACCTGGCGGGTTGGCTGGTGATGGGCGCGGCGGTCGCGATTTTGCTGGGCGGGGACCTGTTCATGTCCGCGATTGGCGGGCTCACGGCGTTTCTCATCATGGGATTTAACAAGATTCTGTCCCGCAACTCCCTGCCTTACTTCTTCCACTGCGCCATCGGCGGCTTCTTGACGACAATCCCGGCGGCGCTGTTCTACGAGGTCGCGCCGATGATCGGCAAGACGATTGTGCCCAGCCAAGTGATCGCGGTGGGCATTGTGGTCCTGTTGGCGGGTCTGACCTTGGTGCAGTCGCTGCTTGACGGGGTGACGGGCTCGCCGGTGACGGCCTCGGCGCGATTCTTCCAGACACTGCTCTTTACCGGCGGCATCGTGGCTGGTGTCGCGATTGGGTTGAATACGTGGGAGCTCATGGGCCTGGGCTTGCCGCCACTGGAAACGATGCTGGGGACCCCAACGTTTAGTGGTGCGGCGGCGCGTATTGCGGGGAGTACGTTGGCGTCGGCGTCATTCGCGGTGACGTGCTTCGCGGAGCGCCCCGCGGTGGTGGTGGCGGCGTTTACGGCCGCCGCCGGTTCGAGCATGTACTACCTGTTTCTGATCCCGATCGGCTCCGGTGCGTTGATGGCGACGGCGGCGTTGGCGTTCGTCGTCGGCCTTGCTGGTGGTTTGATTGCCCGCCGTTTCCTGATCAACCCGGTGATCACGGCGGTGGCTGGTGTGACCCCGTTCTTGCCTGGCTCTGGTGTGTATCGCGGGATGTACGCCATGATGAACGAGCAGATCGTGGTGGGCCTGACCAACCTGTTCATGGCGGTCGGCACCTGTATGGCGCTGGCTGGCGGTGTGGTGTTTGGCGAGTGGGTGGCGCGCCGTCTGCGTGCCCCGCAGCACTACATTCCGTACGAGGCGTTCAAGCGGGCCGGGCGCTTCACGTTCCAGCAGATCCGCCGACGGAGGCCCCCAGGCGGGCTTCGTCACTAATATTGGCGTAGAATCGTTGTGCTAGTAATGCGCGTCATACAAGGAGGAACCCGTAGTGCCACCCAAGATCACCGACTCTCGCCCCTCGCCTGAGGCGCTCCACGCCGTTGAGGAGCAGACAGCATCTGGTGCTCGCAGGATTGTTGCTACCTACGCCGAGGACTTTTTTGATGGCGTGACCTTGATGTCCATGCTCGGTGTCGAGCCACAGGGCTTCGTGTACAAGAAGTACGCGGAGGAAGTCCTGGGCGCTGAGGAAGAGGAAGAGCCGAAGAAGGCGACCAAGAAGAAGGCTACGAAGAAGAAAGCCACCAAGAAGAAGGCTTCTAAGAAGAAGGCCACGAAGAAAAAGGCCACCAAGAAGAAAGCAACAAAGAAAAAGGCCACCAAAAAGAAGACTGTAAAGAAGAAGTCGTAGTTGTGAATGAGTTCGTAGTGGTGGCTAACCGCCTGCCCGTCGACCGTGTCGAGGGCGGGTGGAAGGCGTCACCCGGCGGGCTCGTGGCTGCGCTCGCACCCGTGTTGCGGGCACGCGCCGGTTGCTGGGTGGGGTGGTCCGGCGCGGTGGATGAACCGGTCGCGCCGTTTCGCTTTGATGGCATTGACCTGCACCCGGTGACGTTGGACGCCCAGGACTACGAGGAGTTCTACGAGGGTTTCTCCAACTCGACGTTGTGGCCGCTTTACCATGACTTGATCGTGGCCCCGCAGTACAACGAGCAGTGGTGGCAGCGCTACCGTGACGTTAACGTCCGCTTCGCGCGCGCGACCGCCGAGGTGGCGGCGCAGGGCGCGACGGTGTGGGTGCAGGACTACCAGTTGCAGCTGGTGCCGGGCCTGCTGCGCGAGATGCGCCCCGACCTGACCATCGGGTTCTTCCTGCATATTCCATTCCCCTCCCCCGACCTGTTCCGTCAGCTCCCGTGGCGCGAGGAACTCATCGGCGGACTCAACGGCTGCGACCTGGTGGGGTTTCAGCGCGAGGCGGATGAGCGCAACTTCCGCGCACTCGTCGGCGACGATAACAACAGCCCGCGCAGTGGAACGTTCCCGATCTCGATTGACCCGGCGGCGGTGCAGGTTGGCTCGCCGGAAGCGGTGGCGAAGCTGCGGGAATCGGTAGGTAATCCTGCGGCCCTGATGCTGGGGGTGGACCGCATGGATTACACGAAGGGCATCCTGCAGCGTTTGCTCGCGTTTGAGCAACTGCTCGAGGAAGGTGTCGGCGCCACCCTGATCCAGCTGGCCACCCCGTCGCGGGAGCGCATCGAGCACTACCGCGAGACCCGCCGCCAGGTCGAAGAGGCCGTGGGCAGGATTAACGGCCGCTTCGGCTCGGTGGGTCGCCCTGTGATCCACTACATGCATCGCGGTGTGTCCAAGCAGGAGCTGGGCACGTTCTATGCGGCTGCGGACGTGATGTTGGTGACGCCGTTTAAGGACGGCATGAACCTGGTGGCAAAGGAGTACGTGGCCTGCCACCCGGACGGGGACGGCGCGTTGGTGCTGTCCGAGTTCGCCGGCGCGGCCGTGGAGCTGCACGATGCGTATTTGTGTAATCCGTTCGAGGGGGCGTCGATACTTCGGGCGATGCGGGAGGCACTTGACCCGGATCCGGAGCGGATGCGGAGGATGTATGCGCGCGTGTTGGGGCACGATGTGCACCGGTGGGCCGCGGAGTTTTTGCAGGAGGTTGCGCGATGAAACGGCTGGTTGTTGCAGGTGCAGCACTGGGGCTGGCGGCGTGTTCGCCGGCGCCGCCGGTGTGGCAGGTCGTTGCGGTGTACACGGCTCCGGACACGCCGGGGGATGTGCCGGATCGGGCGAATGTGAGCATCGACGGTTCGAAGCTGACGGGCTCGACGGGATGCGGCAAGGTTGAAGGCGACGTCACGGTCACTGAAGACACGCTGACGGTCAACGAGATTTCTTTCGCCGACACAGCCGACTGCGAGGGGGCGGCGCGCTACACGCACGATCAACTGGCGTCGCTGGTGGTGCCGGAGGCCACGTTCCGAATCAACAATGTCAGTGACACCGAGAAGGTGCTCACGCTCGACGGCGACGACGTGAACGAACCGAGCATGCGGGTGATGATGCTGTGAGTTCCATCGCCTACTTATCGACGGCCCCTTCGCTCCTTGTCTGCCTCGACTTCGATGGCACGATCAGCGAGCTGAACCCGGACCCCTATGCGGTGAAACCGCACCCGGTGGCGCTGGAGGCGATTGAGCGCCTGGCACACGCCCCGAATACGGAGGTGGCGATGCTGTCCGGCCGCCACCTGGAGGGCCTGCGCAGGGTGTTCCCGCTGCGCGAGCCCGTCGTGTTGGTGGGCTCGCACGGCGCGGAACCAGGCCCGGAGCTTACGCCGGAGGACGTCGAGTATTTGGACGGAATCGAAAAGCAGCTGGAGACGATCGCGGTTCCGCCGGCGTACGTGGAGGTCAAGCCCTACCAGCGGGTGCTGCACGTCGCGCCCGTGGGGGACGCGGCGGAGCGCGAGCGCATGCTGGCGGAGGCGCTGCGGATTCAAACGCCTCGCCCTGTCACGCCAGGCAATAACGTGGTGGAGTTTTCCGCGGTAGATGTGTCGAAGGGTTCGTGGCTGCGGGTCCACAAGCAGCGCTTTGCTGCGACGCTCTTCGCTGGCGATGACGTCACGGACGACACAGCGCTGGCGGTGCTGGGGCCTGCGGATGTGGGGATCAAGGTAGGGGTCGACGTCGCAGGCGTGGACGAGATGGCGGCCTTCCTGAAGGCGCTCGCCGACGCTCGTTGTTGATATTCATTTTCAATACCACGTACAATGGCGGCCATGTTTTCACGACGCTTCATTGGCATCCTTGCTGCATCGACGCTCGCGCTGAGCGCCTGCAGCAGCACTGACAGCACCGGCGACACCGCAGCTGAGGCTGCCGACGGCCAGATCGTGGCCACGACGCAGGTGTGGGCGGACGTCGCGAGCCTGGTGACGGGCCAGGACGTCCCCGCGATCATTTCGAATACCTCGGTGGACCCGCACGACTACGAGCCGACGGCCGCCGACCTGGCGCAGGTGGCGAAGGCGGTGCTCGTGGTGGCTAACGGTGGCGCGTACGATGCCCGCATCTACGGCGCGGCGGAAGACGCGAACGTGGTCTCGGCGCTGCCGCTGACGGAAGCGCACGAGCACGACCACGATCACGAGCACGGCGAGCATGGCCATGACGACCACGACCATGAGGGCCACGACCATGACCACGCCCACGAGGAGAACGAGCACATCTGGTACTCCACCGCGGCGATCGCGAAGGTGGGCGCGGACCTCGCGCAGCGCACTGATGGCAGCACGGACGCGCTCGACGGGAAGCTTGAGCAGCTGCAGACGAAGCTGGACAGCCTCAAGGCGGCGCGCGTAGCGCAGACGCACCCAATCGCGGACGCGATCATCGAGGAGTCCGCGCTCGAGGATGTCACTCCGGAGTCCTTCCGCCACGCAACGCTGAACCACTCGGAGCCGTCCTCGGCGGCGCTCGCGGAGTTCATCGCTGCACTCGAGTCCGGAGAAATCGACATCCTGATTAACAACCCGCAGAGCCCGAACGGTGTCTCCGACAAGTTGGTTGAGGTGGCGAAGGCCAACAACGTGAAGGTCGTCGACATTTACGAGACCCCACCAAACGGCGAGAACTTCTTCGACTACTTTGCCAAGGCGCTTGACGAGCTCTAATGCTGCACCTGACCAACGCCTCTTGTGATCCCCTGTGGCACGACATCAACCTTGATGTCGCCGCGGGGGAATTTGTCGCTGTGCTGGGCCCGAACGGCAGCGGCAAGTCCACGCTGCTCGGCACGATCCTGGGCACGCGGAAACTCAGCTCAGGCACGATTTCGGCGCCGAAGAACATCGGGTTTATCCCGCAGCAGCGCATGTTCCCGCCGGAGCTGCCGGTGCGGGTTCGCGATCTGGTGTCGCTCTCGCTTGAGCACCGTCCGCTGCGTCGGCCGAGGAAGGGGGACGTCGATAAGCTGTTGGACAGCGTGGGCGCGCTCCACCTTGCCGACGCCCGCGTGGGCACCCTGTCGGGTGGTCAGCAGCAGCTGGTGCGGCAGGCGCAGGCCTTTGCGAAGCAGCCCGACCTCATCCTTGCCGACGAGCCCCTGCTCTCGCTCGACGTGGCACGGCAGCGCGACTTCGTGTCCCGGCTGCACGCCGCGAAGGTCGCGGTGGTGATGGTGACGCACTCCATCGATCCGGTGATCGACATCGTGGACACGGTGCTCTACCTGGGGCCGAACGGACACGTGGTCGGCAGTGCCGACGAGGTGCTGCGCTCCGAGGTCCTCAGCGAGCTGTACGGGGCTCCGGTGGAGGTCGTGCGCGTGGGTGGAAAGACGGTGATCCTGTAAATGCTGGAGCAAACGCAGTACCTGCTCGGGTTCGATTTCGTGATCACTGCGCTGATCGCCTGCGCGATGCTGGGCGTGCTCTCCGGGGTGATTGCGCCGCTGATCGTGATGCGGAAAATGTCATTCGCGGTGCACGCCACCTCTGAGCTCGCACTGATGGGTGCCGCGGTTGCCCTCGTGACGGGCCTGAACCTCAGCCTGGGGGCAGTCGTCGGCTCGATTGTGGCGGCGATCGTGCTCGTGCTTTTGGGGCTTCGCAGCGACACGGATTCGTCTGTGGGCGTGGTGATGAGCTTCGGCATGGGCATCTCCGTGCTGTGCATCCACCTCTACCCCGGCAACTCCACCACGGCGATGGCGCTGCTCACCGGCCAGATCGTTGGGGTGAGCAGGGAGAACCTCGGGGTGCTGACGGCCACCACGCTGCTGGTCGTGGTGGCCGTGATGGTGCTGTGGCGTCCGCTGCTGTTCGCCTCTGTAGACCCGGAGATGGCGGCCGCCAGCGGGGTACGCGTGAAGATGCTGGCCACGCTGTTCGCCATCCTGCTCGGCATGGCGGCCGCCCAGACCGTGCAGATCGTGGGCGTGCTGCTGGTGATGGCGCTGCTGATCACGCCCGGCGCGTCCGCGGTGGCCATTACGGCGCGGCCCGCGGCGGCGGTGGCGTGGTCGGTGCTCTTCGCGGAGCTCGCCGCCGTGGGCGGCATGCTGCTCTCGCTGGCGCCCGGCCTGCCGGTGAGCGTGATGGTGGCGTTTGTGTCCTTCGCCATCTACCTCGTGTGCCGGGCGGTGGGCTACTTCACGCGGCGCTGACGTGCGAACTCGCTGAGCACCACGCCCGCCGCGACGGAGGCGTTCAGGGACTCTACCCAGTCGGTCGTCGGGATGGACATGATCACGTCGCAGTTTTCCCGTACGAGTCTGGAGATGCCCTTGCCCTCCGAGCCGACAACGATGACCACCGGGTCGGTGGCGCCCTCGAAAGTGTCCAGTGTGTGCTCGCCGCCCGCGTCGAGGCCCACGACCATGTAGCCGTTGTCCTTGAACTGCTTGACAGTACGGGTCACGTTGGTCACACGCGCGACAGGCAGGCGAGCCGCCGTGCCCGCCGAGGTACGCCACGCCACGCCCGTCACCTGCGCGGAGCGGCGCTCCGGGATGATCACGCCGTGGCCGCCGAACGCGGCCGTCGAGCGGATCACCGCGCCAAGGTTGCGCGGGTCGGTGATGTTGTCCAGGATGACGAACATGCCGGTCTCCCCGCGGTCCGCCACACCCGCGACCAGGTCGAAGACGTCCGCGTACTTGTACGGCTGGATCTTCAGCCCGATACCCTGGTGCATGCCGTTGCCGGTCATCATGTCCAAGTCGTGGCGGTCCACCTCCTGCACCGGGATGTTGCGGGAGTTCGCCAGGGTGACGGCCTCGCTGAGGCGGTCGTCGTGCCCGGTGCCGCGTGCCACGAACAGCGCCTCGGCTGGCACCTTGGCGTGCAGACACTCCACGACGGGGTTGCGGCCAACAACCATGTCCGGCAGCTCGCGCTCGTGGCGGCCCTGGTCGCGACGCTTGCGCTCCAGCTTGCGCTTGTGCGCCGCGTGGTAGACGCGGTCCTCGGCCTTCGGGGTTGCGCCCTTCCCGCGCAGCCCGCGGCGACGCTGCCCGCCCGAGCCCTTCGTAGCGGTCTTCTTGTTCTTCTTCTGCTTATCGGGGCGGTGGTATGGCTTGGCCATTAGTTCTCCTTCAGTTGCCACTGCGCGCCGTCGGCGGTGTCGGTGACCTCGATGCCTGCGGCGGCAAGGCGGTCACGCACGGCATCGGCCGCGGCCCAGTCCTTCTCGGCACGCGCGGCGGCCCGGCGCTCAAGCTCGGCACCAACCAACACATCAAGTGCCTCGGTTACTCCATTATTTTTCGACGCCCCATCGTCCCACACACCGGGGTCCACACCCAACACCGCGGCCATCGCACGCACCTGAGCAGCCAACTCGCCAGCCCTGGCGGTGTCGTGCGCGGCGAGCGCCTTGTTGCCTTCACGGACCACGTTGTGGATTTCGGCGAGCGCGCGGGGCACGGAGAAGTCGTCGTCAAGCGCCTGGGCGAAGCCTTCGGTCCAGGTGGTCGACTCGGGCGTGCCGGCGCGATGCACGAAGTCCTCGATGCGGCGGTAGCCCGCCGCGGCCTCCTGCAGCGCCTCCGGCGAATACTCCAGCACGCTGCGATAGTGCGCAGATCCCAGGTAGTAGCGCAGCTCCACCGGGCGCACGGCGTCCAGCATGTTGTCGATGCTCAGCACATTACCCAGCGACTTCGACATCTTCTCGCCCGCCATGGTCACCCAGTGGTTGTGCATCCAGTACTGGGCGAAGCCATCACCCGCGGCGTGGGACTGCGCCTGCTCGTTCTCGTGGTGCGGGAACTGCAGGTCCAGGCCGCCGCCGTGAATGTCGAACTCGGCGCCCAGGTACCAGGTAGACATGGCGGAGCACTCCAGGTGCCAGCCGGGGCGGCCGTCGCCCCACGGGGTCGGCCAGCTCGGCTCGCCGGGCTTGGCGGCCTTCCACAGTGCAAAGTCGTGGCTGCCGCGCTTGCCGTGCACGTCACTTTCGCCCTGGTTCATCTCCTCGACACGGTTGCCGGACAGGGAACCGTAGTCGTCGCTCGCCTTCGTCCAGGCAGTCACGTCGAAGTAGACGGAACCCTCGGAGGCGTAGGCGAAGCCGGCGTCGATAAGCCGCTGCATGTAGTCGACCATCTGGGTGACGTGGCCCGTGGCGCGCGGTTCGACAGACGGTGGCAGCACGCCGAGGGTGTTGTAGGCGCGCGTGAACTCGCGCTCATACGTGCTGACCCACTCCCACCACGGCCGATCATGCTCGGCGGCCTTGTTCAAGATCTTGTCATCGATGTCGGTGACGTTGCGCACGAACGCGACGTCGTAGCCCTTGGCCGCGAACCAGCGGCGCACAATGTCGAACGCCACCCCCGAGCGCAAGTGCCCAATATGCGGGGCGGACTGTGGCGTGGCCCCGCACAAGTAGATGGAAACGTGGCCCTCACGCAGCGGGCGGAATGGACGCAGCGTGCGCGTCGCGGTGTCAAAAATCTGTTGGGTCTCGGCAGTCACGGCCCTTAGCTTAGTGCAACCAGCGCAGTAGCGACGGCAGCGCGCCCCTCACCCGAACCGGTGAAACCCATGTGGTCCGTCGTAGTCGCCGACACCGACACCGGGGCGCCGAGCGCCTCCGAGAGCACGCGCTGCGCCTCCTCGCGCACCGGGCCCATCTTCGGGGTCTGGCCAATCATCTGCACCGACACGTTGATCACCTGGTGGCCATGCTGCTCGAGCAACTCCCGCAGCTCCTTGAGCAGCTGCGTGCCCCGCACCCCGTCATACTCCGGCCGACCCACCCCGACGAAGGACCCCAGGTCCCCCAAGCCCGTCGCCGAAAGCACCGCATCCACCACGGCGTGGCTGACAACGTCACCGTCCGAGTGTCCCTCGCAGCCGTCTTGACCCTCATGGAGGATACCCGCGATCCAGCACGGCTTCCCGGCCTCGATCTGGTGCGCGTCAAACGCGGTACCGACCCTAAACTGTGGAAAATCTGTGTGCGACGTCATGCGCGCAAGCCTACCGCGTACTCCCCGACGGCACCTCAAAGATTGTCGGCTCCGCCTCGTCCGTAATGCTCTGCGCCAGGCGCATGTCAATCGGCGTGGTGATCTTAAACGCCATCGGGTCCCCCTGCACCGTGTGCACGTCCACGCCGAACCACTCCATCAGGCTCGCGTCATCCGTAGCGACGAAGTCCGGCGTCCCCTCGTAGTACGCGCGGTTCGCGGCGAGCAGAGAACGCAGGTCAAAGCCCTGTGGCGTCTGCACCGCCCGCAGCGTCGAGCGATCCGGGGTACCGACGACGCGCCCAGCCGCGTCGATCTCCTTGATGGTATCGACTACCGGCAGCACCGGCACCACCGCATCCGCGCCCTCGAGCACGGCGCGGGCGACGCGCGCGATCATACCGGGCGGGGTCAGGGCCCGGGCGGCGTCGTGAATGAGCACGCAGGCGTCCTCGTGCTCGATCGCCTTGAGGCCCTCGTAGATAGAATCGGCGCGCTCCGCGCCCCCATGCACGAAGCGGACGTCGTGGCCGCGCAGCGTGGTGCGCGCGATCTCCTCCATCTCGGGGCTGACCACCACGATGATCGAGTCCACCACCTCGGCGGTCTCCATCGCGGTCACCGAGCGCTCCAACAGACTGCGCCCACGCAGCGGCACGAACGCCTTCGGCACGCTCGCCCCGAGCCGCGTGCCCTGGCCGGCCGCAGCGACGACGGCCACTACCCTGCGAGACATTCGGCTACGTCCCGCTACTTCTCGTCGTCCTCATCGTCGTCGAAGCTGAGGTCATCCAAGTCGATGTCATCCTCGTCCTCAACCACCACGTCAGGCGCGAAGGAAATACCGGCCTTGACCTGCTCCTCGATAATCTTGCGAACGCCCTCTTCCAGCTCCTCGACCTTCTTCTCGTCGACCGGCTCCGCCAGCGCGAGTTCGCCGACGAGGATCTGGCGCGCCTTGCCCAGCATGCGCTTCTCGCCCGCAGACAGGCCCTTGCCCTGGTCACGGCGCCACAGGTCACGGACAACCTCCGCCACCTTATTAATGTCACCGGACGCGAGGCGCTCCTGGTTCGCCTTGTAGCGGCGGGACCAGTTGCCGGCCTCCTCGACGTCGGTCTCGCGCAGCACCGAGAAGACCTTCTCCAGGCCCTCCTTGCCGACGACGTCGCGCACACCGACAAGCTCGGTGTTCTTTACAGGAACGCGGACCTCAAGGTCCGACTGGAGGATCTGCAGTACGAGAAAGTCGAGCGTTTCTCCGCCAATTTCGCGCTGCTCGATGTCGGCGATGCGTGCCGCACCATGATGCGGATAGACAACCACTTCTCCGACTTTGAATTCCATGAACACTCCTTGAGGATGACAACCGGCTCAGTAACCTCACCACCCTACCATTACGGGCCGTAATGGGGACGCGCACCCGCGATGCGCCGAACTCAACTAAAGTTTAACCCCACCCGCGCCGCCTGGGCCTGGTACGCGTGAGGAAACTGTGAAAAGTCTAGGTCCAGGCGCTAGGGTTGTGCAGAGAAACATATATGTGAAACAAGAACGATGGAGGACACCCACGTGAAGTCCCTGAAGCCGGTTTTCGCACTCGCAACCGCACTGCTCATGGCCGGATGCTCCGCAGGCCAAATCACTCAGACCTCTGACCAGGTGGCTGCAGTTGACGGCGCCAACGTCGAAACCGAGAACGGCGAGCTGGCCGTACAGGACGTCACCGTCGTCCTCGACGAGACCGGCTCCGCAGCACTGAAGTTCAGCGCGCTGAACCAGGACACGTCGATGACGTCGCACTCGCTGCGTTCCGTTTCCGTTGACGGCACCCCGGTCAGCATCGAATCCTCGAAGGAAATCGGCTACAACTGCGTGCTTGTTGGTGACTCCGCTGCAGGCTTGGACCGCATGCCGCAGGATGACGGCAAGAACTGCATCGAGTACATCCGCACCGCCCTGCCGAACGACAGCTTCGCGTACGGCGGCACCGTGCCTGTGACCTTCACGTTCGACACCGGCACCCTCGAGGTCAACGCCCCGGTTTCCGCTCCGCTGCTGCCTTCCGGCCAGGTCCACCGCGACCTGAACAAGTAAGGCTCTATGGCGAAGAAGCCTCGGGTGATCCACACCTGTTCCGAGTGTGGATACTCCTCTCCTAAGTGGCTTGGCCGCTGCCCTGAATGCGGCTCTTGGGGGACATTGCAAGAATCAGCGCCGGTGGTTACCGCCACCCGCGCGACGGGGGTCTCCAGTGCGCCGCGTGCCGCTGCACTCACGCCGCAAACGCCTGCGCGCCCAATCACAACTATCGACGCCGCCGCGACCAAGACGGTGCGCTCCGGCATCGGCGAGCTTGACCGGGTGTTGGGCAACGGCGTCGTGCCTGGGTCGGTGGTGCTCATGGCGGGCGAGCCGGGCGTCGGCAAGTCGACGCTGCTGCTTGAGGTGGCCTCGCGCTGGGCGGCGATCGATGGGCGCAAGGCGCTCTACGTCACCGCCGAAGAGTCGGCGGGGCAGGTCCGCGGGCGCGCCGAACGCACCGGCGCACTGCGGGAGCGCCTCTACCTGGCGGCCGAGTCCAACCTGGACATCGTGTTTGGTCACGTGGAGCAGATCAAGCCCTCGCTGCTCATCGTGGACTCGGTACAGACGATGCACGCTCCCGGTGTGGAGGGCGTGCCGGGCGGCGTGGCGCAGTCCCGCGCGGTCACGGCCGCGCTGACCACGCTGGCGAAGACCACTCACCTGCCGATTCTGCTGGTAGGGCACGTGACCAAGGACGGCAACGTCGCGGGCCCGCGAGTGCTCGAGCACCTGGTGGACGTGGTGCTGAACTTCGAGGGCGACCGGCAATCAAGCCTGCGTATGCTGCGCGGCATCAAGAACCGATTTGGCGCGACCGATGAGGTGGGCTGCTTCGAGCAGACCGCCGAGGGGATCCGCGAAGTACCGGACCCGTCCGGGCTGTTCCTCTCCCACCGCGGCCGCACCCCGGATGGTTCCGCGGTGACCGTGGCGATGGACGGGGTGCGCCCAATGCTCGCGGAGGTGCAGGCGCTCACCGTGGACCCGGTGAACAAGTCGCCCCGGCGCGTGGTCACGGGCCTGGACGGCAACCGCGTGCCGATGGTGCTGGCGGTCCTGCAGGCGCGCTGCGGGCAGCGCACGAACGACAAGGACGCCTACGTGGCAACCGTGGGTGGGGTGCGCATCACGGAGACCGCGACCGACCTAGCGGTGGCGCTGGCGACCTGGTCGAGCCTGCACGAGACACCGCTGCCACCAAAGACGGTGGTGATCGGGGAGGTCGGCTTGGCCGGCGAGATCCGGCGGGTGCCAAACCTGGGCCGTCGCCTGCAAGAGGCAGCACGCCTGGGATACGAGCACGCAATCGTGCCCGCGGGCGAGTCACTGCAGGTCCCGGGCCTGCGAATTGAGCAGGTGGCCACGGTTGGCCAGGCTATCGCTACACTTGCACAGCATGAGTGATGACACGATGCGCGCCGCCCTCGAGCGCCTCGCCCCCGGCACCGCACTTCGCGACGGCCTCGAGCGAATCCAACGTGGCCACACCGGTGGCCTCATCGTCCTCGGCGACGGGCCGGAGGTCGTCGAGATTTGCGACGGCGGCATCGCCTTCGACGTCGCCTTCCAGCCACCGCTGCTGCGCGAGCTGTGCAAGATGGACGGCGCCGTCGTTTTATCCGCCGACGGCTCCCGCATCACCCACGCCAACGTGCAGCTCGTGCCCAGCCCGCACTTCCCCACCAGTGAGTCCGGCACCCGCCACCGCTCCGCGGAACGCACCGCGCTGCAGACCGGCAGGCCGGTCATCTCGGTGTCGGCGTCGATGAATACGGTGACGGTGTACGCGGGTGGGCGTCGCCACCGCTTGGAGGAGCCGGCGGTCCTGATGGGCCGGGCGAACCAGGCACTGTCCACGGTGGAGCGCTATCGCCAGCGCCTCGACATGTCGAACCACCGCCTGTTCGTGGCAGAGATGAACAACTATGCCACCGTCGCCGACGTGCTCAACGTGCTGCAGCGCCAGCTGATGCTCGAGCGCGCCGTCACCGATCTGGAGCTGAGCATTGTGGAGTTGGGTGTCGACGCCCGCCAGCTCAGCCTGCAGCTTTCCGAGCTGGAGGGCAACAACGCCCACGACGTTGAGATGCTGGTGCGCGACTACATCGCGACGACCACCGTGCCCACGGACGAGCAGGTCCACCAGGCCCTCGATGCCTTGGACACCCTGCCGGATTCGGAGCTGCTGAACACGACCACGTTGGCGCGCCAGCTGGGGCTGCCCGCGAACGAGGAGAACCTCGTGCAAGCGCTGATCCCACGTGGCTACCGGGCGCTTGCGCGCGTGCCTCGCGTGCAGAAGTTCTTGATGGATCAGATCGTGGCCGTCTTCGGCACGCTGCCCGCCATTTTGGAGGCGCAGCCGGAAGACTTGAGCTCCGCAGACCACGTGACCAGCCTGTGGGCGCGCCACATCTACGAGGGGTTGCGCCGCCTCAGCTAAGTCAGGTTGAACGGGACTGCGTCGGAGGCGTTGTCGCCGATCACGGTGTGCAGGTAGTACGACCCAGCTGGTACCGGCTGGCGGTCGGTGCACACGTTCGGCTGCGAGCTGGTACCCGACCAGCGGGCTTCAAAGCCACGCTTCGAGTCACGCGGGAACGTCTCCTGACCAGCAAAGACAGGGTCAAAGCAGTCGACGTCGGACCACACGCGGTTGTTGGTAGCCATGTCGTAGACCTCAAAACGCATGATGTTGGTGTCCAGGTCGATGACGCAGTCCGCGTCCGTCGGATTCTGCACTTCCATGTAGAACACCGGCTGCTCCCCCACCGCGTACGACGGCTGGTTTGTCGACGCCACCACACGCAAATCCTTTAGCTCACAGGTGCCGGACGGGGCAGCCTGCGTGTGCTCTGCTGACGAGGTCGGCTCGGTCGGCTCACCGGATGCGCTTTCCTTTGCAGTTTCGGACTCACTCGGCGTCGCGGCACCCGGTTCCGGCACCGTCGGCTCCGTGACAGGCGTGGTGGTGGGCGAAGTGGACGTCGATACGTCGGCGTCGCCGCCGCCTGAGCGCGCCATAGCGCTCAACCCCCACACCAGGAACACCACGAGCACCAACAACGCAACGAGCGCCGCAACGCGGCGGCGCCGGTAGATCTCGGGAGGAAGCGGATGCTGGTTAGTCATGCCCCTTACTCTATACCGAAGGTTTCCATGGTCGGGTGAACCTCGCCATCGGCAAGTTGGTAGCGTGCCGCCACCACGCCGACAGTGCCGTTCGCCAAACGCTCCGCGAGCACCGGCACGCGCTCAATGAGGTGCTGCGCACTCAAGTTCGCGTGGGTGACCTCAACATCCTTCGGGTCACGCGTGGGCGACTGAAGCACCGACGGCACGATCTTCTCCACGAACACGCGCACCAACCCGTCCGGGACTTCCTCGGTCTCCACCGCGTTGAGCGCCGTGCCGACCGCGCCGCAGGACTCGTGCGACAGGAACATCACCAGCGGCACGTTCAGCCCTTCCACCGCGTACTCGACGGAGGCGGACACCGCGGCGTCGACGCAACCGCCCGCTGTGCGGATGACGAAGATGTCACCGAAGCCGACGTCGAAAAGCAGCTCAACTGGGACGCGCGAATCCGAACAGGCGACGACGGCGGCGATGGGGTTCTGGCCGTCGCGGAGCTGTTCGCGCCACGTGGGGTCGCGGTGCGGGTGAGTCTCCTGGCTTGCAACGAATCGTTCATTTCCTGCCTTGAGGAGTTCCCACACCTCACGAGGCGTCTTTTCTGTACTCATAGGCTATATTTTGGCAGAGATGACTGAGGATGTGGCCAAAATTCGAACAAACCTCCAACCCGCCGAGATTATCCCGTGGTACCGCGCCAACGCACGCGAGCTTCCGTGGCGCGCACCAGGCACAAGCGCGTGGGGCGTGCTACTCAGCGAGGTGATGAGCCACCAGACGCAGGTGGCGCGCGTCGCCCCCATCTGGGAGGAGTGGATGCGCCGCTGGCCTACCCCGGAGGCCTTCGCGGCCGCCGGCGCCGACGAGGTGCTGCGCGCCTGGGGCAGCCTCGGCTACCCGCGTCGCGCGCTGCGTCTGCTGGAGTGCGCGCGAGCGATCACCGAGCTTCATGGAGGTATTGTTCCCCGCAGCGTCGAGGAGCTACTGGCGCTGCCCGGCATCGGCGATTACACGGCACGCGCAGTGGCCTGCTTTGCCTACGGGGAAAACGTGCCGGTGGTGGACACGAACGTGCGCCGGGTGGTCGCGCGCGCCGAGCGTGGTAGGCCCGTAGCGCACCCGCGCAAGGCGGAGCTTCAGGAGGTGGCGGCGCTGCTGCCCGACGACGGTTCGGAGTGGGACGGCCCAACCTTTTCGGTCGGCTTGATGGAGCTCGGTGCCCTCGTGTGCACCGCCACAAACCCGGACTGCGGGGCGTGCCCGGTCAGCCGCTGCGCGTGGGTGGCAGCGGGCAAGCCAGAGCCGAACCCGGAGGAGCAGCGCAAGAAGAAGACACAGCGCTTCGCCGGCACCGACCGGCAGGTGCGCGGCAAGATCATGCGGGTGCTGCGCGGCGCGTCCGCACCCGTGCCACAACGCGACATCGACGTGGTGTGGCCCGATGCAGCGCAACGCTCCCGCGCGCTATTTTCACTGCTTGAGGACGGCCTCGCCGTCCAAGACGACGCCGGCTACTTCCACCTACCGCGGTAATTGAACCCACCGGGCAGCTTCACCCACACGCCACCGCGCGAGTTGAACGTGACAGGGCCGACCTTCGTGGAAGCCGAAGCACCAGACTTAGAGAAGTTCAGCCACGAGTTCTTACTCACCTTGTGCTTCTTGCGATAATAAATTCCCATGCGCTCAGACTACACATAGACTGTCCGCATGAGTTCGAGCGTTTTGGTCGCCTTCGCGATGACCCTGCTAGCCGGCATCTCCACCGGCATCGGCGGAATTGTTGTTGCGCTCAAATCCTCCATCAGTGACAGGTTCCTCGCCGGCAGCCTGGGGTTCTCCGCAGGCGTGATGGTCTACATCTCGCTTGCGGAGCTCCTTCCCGCAGGTATCGAGTCGCTCGACCAGGGCCGCGCGATCCTCGGCTTCTTTGGCGGAGTGGCGCTGATCGCGGTGATCGACAAGCTGGTGCCGCACGACATCAACCCGCACGAAAGTATCCAGGGCGACGAGGAAAAACGCGCCCAAGCCATGCGGCGCGCAGGCGTCATCACCGGCGTGGCAATCGCGCTGCACAACTTCCCCGAGGGCTTCGCCACCTTCATGTCCGCACTCGCCGACCCGTACCTAGCCATCCCGATCGCCGTCGCCATCGCCCTGCACAACATCCCGGAAGGCGTCGCGGTCGCAGTCCCGCTGCGCGAGGCCACCGGCCGACGCTGGTGGGCCGCCGGGTGGGCCACACTCTCAGGGCTAGCGGAACCGCTCGGTGCGCTCGTCGGATTCCTCATCCTCGCACCCTTTATGGGGCCAACCACGATGGGCTACTCCTTCGCGGTGATCGCCGGGATCATGGTGTTCATCAGCTTCGACAAGCTACTGCCGAACGCGATTGCTACCGGGCACCACCACTACAGCGTCTACGGCGTCATGGGCGGCATGGCGATCATGGCCGTGAGCCTCATGCTGCTGCCCTGACAATTGTACGTCACAGACATTTGTACGTTAGACTCCCGACCATGAAACATCATTGGTCAAAAATTTCCCTGACCATAGCCTGCGCTATGGCCCTCGGCGCCTCGACAGCGCCCATCGTTGACGCCACCCCACTTTCATCCGAGAGCGCCACCTCCCAGCGCTTCACGCAACGTGTGAAGCCGCAGCTCGTCCGCTACGAAACCACCACCGAGGACGGCTCCCGCGCCCCCGTCACCGCCACCCTCTACGACACCCCCGACGCCAAAGGGCTCGTCGCATTCGCCCCCGGCACCCGCGGCCTCGGCGACCACTGCGCCCCGAGCAACAGCCCCGCCGTCCTGCGCACGGCCCACCAAAAATCAGTCAACATCGACTACGAGCGCGGCATCGTGCGCAAGCTTGTCGACGCCGGCTACCGCGTCATCGTCACCGACTACGTCGGCCTCGGCACCCCAGGCACGCACACCTACCTCAACCGCGTCGACCAAGGCCACGCCGTCATCGACGCCGCCCGCTACGCCGCACACGACGGCGAAAAAATCGCCTTCTGGGGCTACTCCCAAGGCGGTGGCGCCTCCGCAGCAGCAGCCGAACTCGTCACTGACTACGCCCCCGATCTCAACGTCGTCGCCGCCTTCGTCGGCGCCCCACCCTCCGACCCACTGGCCGTGCTCGAGCAAGCAACCAGCAAACAAATCAGTGCCGTCGCCGGCTTCGCCGCTGTCAGCTTCGCGTCCACCTACCCTGACTTCCGCGAAGCTCTCTACGCCGAACTCAACGAAGAAGGCGTCGACACGCTCGAGGCACTCTCCAATGCCTGCATGGCGAAGGCACCCCGCGTCGCGCCGAAACCCTTCACCGAGTACACCAAGAGCGGCGAAAGCCTCGCCGAACTCGCCCAGGCCAACGCGACCCTGCGGGCGCGCCTCGACCAGAACAAACTCGGCCGCGTGCCCACGAGCATGCCGACCCTCGCGCTCACCAACCCCGCCGACGACCTCGTCCCCTCCCCACAAGTGACCCAGCTCGCCCGCGACTACTGCAGCCTGGGCACACCGGTGGAATACCGAGCAGTTGCCATGCAAGGTGTCCGCCCCGAAGCGCCCTTCGCCAATGTCGACGGCTCCGCCCACACTCTGCCCCTCTACCTCGAATCCTCTAACGCCATCACCTGGCTCAACGAGCGCTTCGACCCCAACGCCGCCCCCTTCACAGCCACCTGCCCCATCCCCAACACCCCACCAACCCAGTCCGACCACCTCATCCTGCAGTACACCAACGAAACCATCGGCGCGATCTTCCTCGGCATCCTCGGCGTGCTCAGCGCCGTTGGGATGGGCGCCTGGCTCACCAGCACAGGACTGACGCATCTTTTCACCTAAACCAAAGCATTGTCGATTAGTATTTTTCATCGTGCTGCATCGTCCTGTGATCTCCGCTGTGTGCGTCCTCGCGCTCGCCGCTTCCCTCGCCCCCTCCGCCGCCGCTAGCTCGCTCGACCCGCTGAGCTCTGTGGCGGAGGTGGGCTCCTCCGCCATCAAATCCGCCTTCCGCCCCGCGCCGAAAGTCGTGCGCTACGAAACCACCACCGAGTCCGGCACGCGCGCGCCAGTTACCGCCACCCTCTACGACAGGGACAACGCGAAGGGGCTCGTCGTGATCGCGCCCGGCACCCGCGGCATGGCTGACCACTGCGCACCCAGCAAGAACACCTCACTGACGTCCTCCGACTCTGGGACCTCCTTCAGCGTCGACTACGAGCGCCCCATGGCCCACATGCTTCTCGACGCCGGCTACCGCGTCATCGTCACCGACTACGTCGGCCTCGGCACCCCAGGCACGCACACGTACCTCAACCGCGTCGACCAGGGACACGCCGTCATCGACGCCGCCCGCTACGCCGCCCACGCCGGCGAAAAAGTCGCGTTCTGGGGCTACTCGCAAGGCGGCGGCGCATCCGGCGCGGCAGCCGAACTCGTCGCCGACTACGCCCCCGAACTCAACGTGGTCGCCGCCTTCGTCGGCGCCCCACCAGCCGACCCACTGGCCGTGCTCGAGCAGTCCCACGGACCCCTGATCACCCCAGTCGCTGGTTTCGCCGCCGTCTCCTACTCCTCCACCTACCCCGACTTCCGCGACGCCCTCTACGCCGAACTCAACGAGGAAGGCGTGCGCACCCTCGACGCCCTGTCCAAGGCGTGCATCCTCGACGCCGTCCGAATCGCGCCCAAGGAATTCAAGGCCTACACGAAACGTGGCGTCAACCTGGCCAAACTCGCCCACGACAATCCCGTCCTGCGAGCCCGCCTCGACCAGAACAAGCTCGGCCGCGTCCCCACCAAAGTCCCAACGCTGGTGCTCACCAACCCCGACGACGACATGGTCCCCGCCCCACAAGCCGTCCAACTCGCCCGCAACTACTGCGCGCTCGGCTCACCCGTGGAGTACCGCAGCGTCGCAATCCCCGGCACCCGATCCACACCACTCGACTCAGGGTCCTCCACCACCCCATTCGCAAACTTCGCCGGCGCCGGCCACGCCCTGCCAATCGTCCTCGAGACCGCCCACGTGATCACCTGGCTCGACGAGCGCTTCGACCCGAATGCGCCAGCCTTCACCCCGAACTGCAACATCCCAGACGACACCTCCATCAACACCGCCTCGAACTACCAGTACACCGGCCCAGTCGCCGACGCCATCCTCTTCGGCATCTTCGCTGTACTCAGCGCTGTAGGTTTAGGCGCCTGGCTGGTCGGCTCCGGCCTGCCGAACCCGGCCTTGGTGTGGTCGCACCAAATTCGCTGATTTAGGAGCGCGTTTTTGCGTTTCCCCAGGTCGCTGCCGCCGCGCGAGGGAATTTGGTGCATCTTTGGATGCGCTGAGTGCCAAAGGACGCAATTCTAAAATCCACGGCCTCCATTCTTGCAGGTCAGAAAAGCGCTAGACGTATAAGGTTGCGTCTATTGGCACCAATACCCGCCCCACCAAGACAAAAAGAAAGCCGCACCACCAGGGTGCGGCTTTCCAACCTACTGATTAGACCGGTTCAGGTCCCCGACCGTCGGAATCGGAGTCGGAGTCAGGCTCAGGACCAGACTCTGCGCGCTCGTCCGGGAACTGGGAGGCCTCGGTCTCCGGGGTGCCATCGGAAGGGGCGATGTCACGCACGGCCTTCTCTTCAGGCTCCTCGGACGCAGCATCCTCGCCGAACGTTTCCGCTGGCAGCGGGCGTGGGCGCGGGGTGAACGTGAAGGTTGCGTCCGGTGCTGCCTTGCCACGGGTGTTGCGGGCGGCTTCGATGTCGCCGTCCCAGCCTTCGACGTCGACGGTGATGATCTCGCCGGCGCCGATCTCGCCGAACAGGATCTTCTCCGAAAGCAGGTCCTCGATCTCGCGCTGGATGGTGCGACGCAGCGGGCGCGCACCGAGCACTGGGTCGAAGCCGCGGATGGCCAGGAGGTTCTTGGCCTTCTCGGTGAGCTCGATGCCCATGTCCTGCGCGGCCAGGTTGGTGTCCACGCGGCTGATGAGCAGGTCCACCATCTGCACGATTTCTTCCTGGGTCAGCTGGCGGAAGACCACAATCTCGTCGATGCGGTTGAGGAACTCTGGACGGAAGTGCTTCTTCAGCTCGTCGTGGACCTTGTTCTTCATGCGCTCGTACTGGGCATCGGCGTCGGTGGCGGTGTTGCCGGTGAAGCCGAGGCCGACTGGCTTGGAGATGTCGCCAGTACCCAGGTTGGAGGTGAAGATGAGCACGGTGTTCTTGAAGTCCACCATACGGCCCTGGCCGTCAGTGACGTGGCCTTCCTCGAGCACCTGGAGCAGCGTGTTGTAGATCTCCTTGTGCGCCTTCTCGATCTCGTCGAAGAGGACCACCGAGAACGGCTTGCGGCGGACCTTCTCGGTGAGCTGGCCGCCCTCCTCGTAGCCGACGTATCCCGGAGGGGCGCCGAAGAGGCGGGAGGCGGTGAAGCGGTCGTGGAACTCGCCCATGTCGACCTGAATGAGGGAGTCCTCGTCGCCGAAGAGGAACTCGGCAAGTGCCTTGGACAGCTCCGTCTTACCAACGCCGGACGGGCCGGCGAAGATGAAGGAGCCGGATGGGCGCTTCGGGTCCTTGAGGCCGGCACGGGTGCGTCGGATGGAGCGCGACAGGGCGCGGACGGCTTCGTCCTGGCCGATGATGCGCTTGTGCAGCTCGGACTCCATGTTGAGCAGGCGCGAGGACTCGGACTCGGTGAGTTTGAAGACTGGGATGCCGGTCCAGTGCGCGAGCACATCGGCGATCTGGTCTTCACCAACCTCGGCGATTTCCTCGAGGTCGTCGGAGCGCCACTTCTTTTCCTTCTCCTTGCGCTCCTCGCCGAGCTTGCGTTCGGTATCGCGCAGGCCAGCCGCCTTCTCGAAGTCCTGGGCGTCGATGGCGGCTTCCTTCTCGCGACGGACGTCGGCGATGCGCTCGTCGACTTCGCGCAGCTCGGAAGGCGCGGTCATGCGCTTGATGCGCATGCGGGCACCGGCCTCGTCGAGGAGGTCGACGGCCTTATCCGGCAGGAAGCGGTCGTTGATGTAGCGATCTGCGAGGGTGGCGGCGGCCTTGAGGGCGTCGTCCGTGTAGGAGACGCGGTGGTGCGCCTCGTAGCGGTCGCGCAGGCCACGCAGGATGGTGACGGTGTCCTCGACGGACGGCTCGTCGACCTGGACGGGCTGGAAGCGGCGCTCGAGGGCGGCGTCCTTCTCGATGTGCTTGCGGTACTCGTCGAGCGTGGTCGCACCGATGGTCTGGAGTTCGCCACGTGCCAGCTTCGGCTTGAGCAGCGAGGCAGCGTCGATGGCGCCTTCGGCAGCGCCGGCGCCGACGAGGGTGTGGATCTCGTCGATGAACAGGATGATGTCGCCGCGCTGGTTGATCTCCTTGAGTACCTTCTTCAGGCGCTCCTCGAAGTCACCGCGGTAGCGTGAGCCTGCAACCAGGGAGCCAAGGTCGAGGGAGTAGACCTGCTTGTCCTTCAGCGTTTCGGGGACGTTGCCGTTCGCAATGTCGAGCGCGAGGCCCTCCACGACGGCAGTCTTGCCGACGCCCGGCTCACCAATCAGCACCGGGTTGTTCTTGGTGCGGCGCGAGAGCACCTGCATGATGCGCTCGATTTCCTTGTCGCGTCCGACCACCGGGTCGAGCTTGCCCTCGCGGGCTGCTGCGGTGAGGTTGCGGCCGAACTGGTCGAGCACGAGCGAGTTGGAACGCTCGCCCTGCTGGCCCGGGCGCGGCCCACCCATGATGCCAGGGCCCTGACCGGCGCCCGCGAAGCCGGGGCCGCCGCCCTGCGGGGTCTCCGGGTTCTGTGCTTCGCCGCCCTCGTAGCCGGAGAGCAGCTGGATGACCTGCTGGCGCACGCGTGGCAGGTCGGCGCCGAGCTTAATCAGCACCTGGGCTGCGACGCCATCGCCCTCGCGGATGAGGCCGAGCAGCAGGAACTCGGTGCCGATGTACTTGTGCCCCATCTGCAGGCCTTCGCGCAGGGAGAGCTCCAGTACCTTCTTGGCGCGTGGGGTAAATGGGATCTGGTCAGTGACTGGCTGCGTGCCATGCCCGATGATCTCGATGACTTCGGAGCGGACGTCGTCAAGATTGATACCCATGGACTCGAGCGCCTTTGCTGCGACGCCTTCGCCTTCTTTAATAAGTCCGAGCAGGATGTGCTCGGTACCCATGAAGTTATGGTTCAGCTCGCGCGCCTCCTCCTGGGCTAAGACGATGACGCGGCGGGCCCTATCGGTAAACCTCTCAAACAACTGGCTGACCCCTTACTAATAACGGTTTTTAAAGAGTTGTCACCAACCATAACGCCCCCGGCGGACACATCGTCCCGCCGAGGGCGTCACTTCATGGATTCAGGGGCCATCGCACCAGCTCAGGCCGGATGTTCGCTCGTAGCGAACAGAGGCTTTTCGACGCCTCCTCCGGCCCCAACCGGCCAGTTTAGAGCAGGTCGCGCAGCACCGGATCCGCGATCTTGAGCACGTTCTCGCGTGCTTCCTTCGCGGTCGGGGCGTCGACGGCAAAGTTTGCCATCTGGCGGCAGGTGTCGCGGTCGTGCAGGCGTAGCGCGGCGCGCACCGCGTTGACCTTGCCCGGCGCCATGGACAGGGAGCTCACGCCCAGGCCGACGAGGACGAGCGCCATGAGCGGGTCGCCGCCTGCCTCGCCGCACACGCCGATGGACTTGCCGGTGGCTTCGCCGCCGCGGCAGGTCTCACGGATCATGGCCAGCGTTGCTGGCTGCCACGGGGTGAGCAGCTCTGCGAGCTCGCCCTGCATGCGGTCGGCGGCCATGGTGTACTGCGACAGGTCATTGGTGCCGATGGATGCGAAGTCCGCGATGTCCAGGATGTGGGAGGAGCGGATCGCGGCCGCGGGGGTCTCCACCATCACGCCGACCTTCGGCAGGCCGTGGGCGCGTGCGCGCTCGGTGAACCAGCGGGTCTCCTCCACCGTGGCCACCATTGGGGCCATGACCCACAGTTCAGCCTCCGGGACAGCCTTGCGTGCTGCGGCCAGCGCCTTGAGCTGGTCGTCGAGGAGGTCTTCGCGGGCCATGGACAGGCGCAGGCCGCGACGGCCCAGTGCCGGGTTCTCTTCCTCGCCGAGGTCGGCGAAGGACAGCGGCTTGTCGGCGCCTGCGTCCAGGGTGCGCACGACGACGCGGCGGTCACCGAATGCGCGCAGCACCTTGGTGTACGTCTCGGTCTGCTCCTCGACGCTCGGGGCGGAATCGCGGTCCAGGAAGAGGAACTCGGTGCGGAACAGGCCGGAGCCTTCCAGGTCGTAGCCAGAGGCCTTCGCGGCATCGTCCGCGGTGCCGATGTTGGCCAGCAGCTTCACGCGGTAGCCGTCGCGGGTGGCACCCTCGCCGGAGGAGCCTGCCAGGGCTGCGGCGCGGCGGCGGGAGCGCTCCTCGAGCTCGGCGACGTCCGACTCGTTCGGGGCGACGATCACCTCGCCGACGCCGCCGTCAAGCGCGATCGCTGGGGCGTCGACAAGCGCCTCAGTAATGCCCTTGACCTGCACCGCTGCGGGGATGCCGAGCTGCGCGGCGAGGATCGCCGTATGCGATGTCGCGCCGCCGGCCTCCGTCACGATGCCGACGACCAACGCTGGATCCAACGTCGCGGTCTCAGCCGGTGCAAGGTCGTTCGCGACGAGCACGGACGGCTCGGTCAGCGCTGGAACGCCCGGCTCCGGCAGCCCGCGCAGGCGCGCGGTGGCGCGGTCGCGGATGTCGTAGAGGTCGGTGACGCGCTCAGCCATGTAGCCGCCGAGCTTGCGGAACTTCGCCGCGTACGCCTCCACCGCGTCGTGGACCGCCTTGGTCACGCCGGTCCCCTTCTTCAGTTCCTTCTTAATGCCGCGCACCAGGCCGCGGTCCTTCGCCAAGGCGGCGGTGGCCTCAAGGACAGCCTTGGATGTCTCAGAGTTTGCGTGCTCTGCGCGCGCCGTCAAGGACGCGGAGACTTCTTCCAAGACCGCGACGACACGCTCGCCGTCGGCGTCAGGGTCGGTGCATGGTTGTTCGTGCTCGTCGATACCAACGGCGGGTGTAACAACTGCGACCGGGCCAGAGGCGGTACCTGCGGAAACCCCGATCCCATACAAGACGGTGCGGTCAGTCATGAGTGTGTCCTTTCAGCAATCAAGCTAATGGTATTACATTTGATGGTACGCGCTGAGGCGCGCAATGTGCAGAGCAAGGTACGCAATTTCATCTTCTGTCAACGCTGTATCGAAGCGAAGCTCCACTACAGCGGCCACTTTTCGGGCGCACTCAACTTCCCTCGGGTAACTGCGCGTCAACTCACGCGCCAGCGGAGAATTTCCGCGCTCGAGTTGTTTCCCCTGCTCAAGGCGAACAAACAAATAACGAATGTGTGTAATAAACCGGGCCACATTTATCGACGCCGCTTCGAACTCCACCCCAAACTCAGCCGCAATGATCTGCATCATCTGCTGAATCAACCCCGTCATCCGGTACGTATGCGCCAGGTCACCGGTGTTGAAACCGGCGTTGACCAGGTGCATCGCAAGCGCGGTGGCTTCGGTGGTGGGCAGGGTGGCGTCGAAAAGAATGTTGATGTGCTCCAGCAGGCGTTCGCCCTGTGCATACTCTGCTGGGTACAAGTGCTGGACCTCGGCGCGCAACGGGTAGGCGATCTCTTCGCCGCGGGAGGCCCGCTCAAGTGCATTAATAATGTGGTCCGTCACCGCGGTGACCAGCGTGATGCTGGGCTTTGCGCCCACGGCCTCCAACGCTGCGGTCACACGGTGTATATCTTCGGCGGGAAGCCCGGCAATCATTTGGCCGGAGTGGTCCGGGTCCCGACCATCCGCCGGAACAAATACTCGCTGCACCTTCGACTCGTCGAGGACGTCGCCTTTCTTTGCCCCAAAGGCGATGCCCCGACCGGTCACCACAACATCCTCCGACCCGCGGCGGGCCAGGACGACGTTGTTGTTAAAGATGCGCAGTATTTGCATGTGTTCGACCCTACTTGGTTACCCCCAACAGTGGCTGGCCGACCTCGGCCTCACCAGTGGCGATATCTTCCACAGCGGCCAGCGACTTGGAGTTGACCACGGTCATAATCACCGTGGTGTCCACGCCGTGACCTGCGATTGCGCCGAAGTCGACGTCCGCGAGGGCGTCGCCAATCTCGACGCGCTGCTTCTTCTCCACGAGCGGGGTGAAGCCTTCGCCCTTCAGCTTGACGGTGTCAATGCCGATGTGGACGAGGACCTCGACGCCGTCGTCAGTCTTGATGCCGTAGGCGTGCCCCGTCTTCGCAACAGAGATCACCTTGCCAGCAACCGGCGCCACAACCTTCTCGACGCCGCCTTCCGGCAGCACACCAATTGCCTGGCCGAGCGCACCGGATGCGAACGCGGCGTCCTGGATCTGGTCCATCGGGACAACCTTGCCTGCGATCGGCGCGGTGACCTCGCGGGTGTCCGCTGCTGGGGTCGCCGCAGCTGCAGGCGCGTCGGCCTCTGCTGCAACGGCTGGAGCGGCCGCCGCCGGAGCTGCTGCCGCAACTGCCGGAGCTTCCTCCTGCTCTTTTTCCTCCTGTGCCGCGCGTGCGCGAGCCAGAGCCTCTTCACGCTCTTCCGGCGTGCGGTAGTCGGTGAAGTAGATGACGAAGAACGCGGTGAAGAACGCGACCGCAATAGCGATGACGTAG
This sequence comes from Corynebacterium pseudogenitalium, assembly GCF_024453815.1. NCBI lineage: Bacteria > Bacillati > Actinomycetota > Actinomycetes > Mycobacteriales > Corynebacteriaceae > Corynebacterium > Corynebacterium pseudogenitalium. The sequence goes on from NZ_CP072934.1 coordinate 1,942,349, forward strand.
ACCCACATCGGGCTGAAGACCACGGTGGTCAACAGCGAGGTGAACACGAACGCGTTGGTCTGCACGCCGCCGAACGGGGTGCCCAGAATCGCGATGGTCAGACCACCGGTGAAGCAGCCCACCAGCATCCGCGGGTAGATCCTCTTGTAGCGCAGGTGGATGCCGTAGAGGGACGGCTCCGAAATACCACCGAACAGACCAGCTGCCAGCGCTGAACCGGAGGTCTGGCGCATGACTGGATCCTTATCGCGCAGCGAGAGCGCGAACACAGCAGCGGTTGCACCGAAGCAGGCGAAGTTCCAAGCACCCATTGGGCCCTGGATGAAGTCGTAGCCCAGGGTCTGTATGTTGACCAGCATGAGGGCGTTGAGCGGCCAGTGCAGGCCGAGCGGAACCAGGAACGGGTACAGCATTGGGATCAGGATGGCGAACACGAACGGCGCGTTACCGTTCAGCCACGCAAGGCCAACACCAATCCATGCGCCGAGCGCGTAGCCGAGCGGCCCAATCACGATCGCGGTGACTGGGATCATCACCAAGAGGGTGAGGAACGGCACGAACACCATGTGGACCGCGGACGGAATAATCTTCTGGAAACCCTTGTACACCAGGGCCGCCACGACCGCCATGATCAGCGGCACGAACACGTTGCCTTCGTAGCCAGGCAGCAACATCGGCAAGCCCATCACCGTCACGCGGCTGACCTCGGTGCCGAGCAGGTCGTTGACCTCAGTCACGGCATCCGGGTGGTCCGCCAGCCCCATGAACTCGGGGGTGAACAGCGCCAGGATGACGGCGGCAGGCACCCACGGCTCAATGTTGAGCTTCTTGCCTGCGTTGTACGCCACCATCACCGGCAGGAAGTAGAACACCGAGCGCCACATCGCGTCGACGAACTGCCAACCCGGCGTCTTGACCTCCGCATGGAAGTCAACAAAGCCCAGCGCGTCCATCACCGCAGCAAACGCAATAATTAACGACGCCCCAAGCAACACACCCAGAATCGGCCTAAAGGAATCCGAGAGGTACTCGAAAAAGGCGTCCATCCACGGCACCTTGCCCTGCGCCTTCGCGCGCTGGGCCGCCTTCACGTCATCGTTGCTCTGGCTGCCACGCGACTGCATCTCCGGCAGATTGTTCATCGCGTTGTACACCGTCGCGACGTCCCCGCCAACAATCACCTGGTAGTGCGACCCACCCTGCGGCACCGCACCCATCACCTTCGGGTTCGCCTCGAGACGCTCCTTGTCAGCCAGGGAGGCATCGTTGAGCTCAAAACGCAAACGGGTCGCGCAGTGCGTAAAGGACGCAATGTTGTCCGCACCGCCAATCCCCGCAAGGATATCCGCCGCCTGCTCCTGCAAGCCGGCCTGCTTGGTTGCCATGTTCACTCCTTTTCTTCATAGATCCAGGGATGAAAAAAGACCCGGGACGCGAAAACGTCCCAGGTCTTGCCCCGCCGAACCCGGCAGGTAACAACCCTGTGGTTGGTATTACGTTCCACTATATGCCGGAACGTTTTGGTGTGCAATAAGCTTGCTCTCAGCCGGGAACCAACGCTCCAGCAGCAGTGCCGCCCACATCACCAACGACGCCAACCCGATCAGGTTGCCCATGTACCAAAGGGGCGTCGAGAAGCTGTAGGCATCAACCTCCGGGTAGAGCTGGTACGACGGCACAAACAGCACCGCGACGTAGAGCACGTACGCGAGCTTCCACACCGACGGCACCGCCGCAAAAATCAGCGGGACCGCCAACATCACGCAGGAGAAATGGTGCGACACCGCGTACGGCCCACCCACGCTAATGCCCAGCGCGACGAAGAACAGCGCATGCACGTCCAGCCCCCGGCGCAGCAGGTACCACGCCCCCAGTCCTGTGAGCAGCGCGAACACCAAGAAGATGACGCCGGTCGGGGCATCGAGACCCGCACGCGCGAACAGGCCGGACAGCGCCTGGTTCGGCGGGTACATCGCGTTGCCGCCGCGGTCGGTGTTGAAGAACTCGTCGGTGAAGTAGTACCAGGTCTCCGCCGGACGCATCAGCACACCAATCAGAATCGTGCCCACGAACGTCCCCGCAGCACGCGCCACCGACGCCCAATCTTTCTTCACCAAGAACAAAATCGCGAACGCCGCCGGCGTGATCTTAATCCCAGCCGCAATCCCCACACCGACACCGCGCAACTGCCGCGGCAACAGGCCCAGCGCATCCACCACGACCAGCGCGAACAAGAACACGTTAATCTGGCCGAAGAAGAAATTCGCCTGCAGCGGATCAATCGCCAAGGACCACGCAATCACTCCCACCAGCACCAGCGGCGTGACCTTCACGTCTAGCCTGCGCAGCGCCAACCACGAAATGAGCGCCACGCACGCCATCGTCGCCAACGTCCACACCATGTCCATCACCGGCTCAGGCATCCACGTCAGCGGAACAAACAGCAAGGCCGCGAACGGCGGGTAGATGAAGCGGAACCCGCTACGAGTCGGGAAGTCGTCGTACAGGTCGGCGCCGCTGATCAGGGCGTTGCCGGCGTCGCGAAACACGCCGACGTCCAGCAACTCGCCGCGCGCCGCACTGCCAAAGACCTCACTGAGCCCACTGGCGGCCGCGAGCACACCAACGAGCACCCACACCCACAACGAAACCTGCTTCACCATCGCATCGCCTTACGCCCATCACTATTGACTAACTTTGCTGCCTAACTCTGCGCATCATACCGATACACAAGGACACGAATGAACTACACTACGGAATACACCATTGCCGACCGCCTTGAATTGAGGACTCACATGACCAACCAGCAGCCCATGTACGACAAAGACGGGCTCCCAATCACGCAGCCAACCAACCAATTCCAGGGGTTCGGGCAGTACGGGCAGACTGGGCAATTCGGCCAGTTTGGGCAGGGTTCACCGTACGGGCAACCGCAGATGCAACAGTTCGCACCATCACAAATGGCGCAAATGCAGTCAGCATACGGGTACGCCGTACCCCAAAAGAACAAGTTCCTCGCGGCGGCGTTGTTCTTCTTCCTTGGCTCGTTTGGCATCGGTAACTTCTACCTAGGACAGAACGTCCGTGGCGTCACCAAAGTGGGGCTCTTCCTGACCGGCAGCCTCTTCAGCCTGATCCCATTCGTCGGCTGGATCGTTTCCACCCCGATCTTCCTCGCACTATGGGTGTGGTGCATCATCGAGATGATCATGGTCCTCGTCGGCGGCGGAGGTTACGACACCGACGCCAATGGGATCCCGCTGAAGTAAGTTCCTCTCGGCTCGAGGCAGTGACAAAAGACGCAACCCCATACACCTAGTCCTTTATCTACCTGGCATTATGTAGTGCTATTCCTTTTCGTGTTGCGTCATTTGGCACTGCCTCTGCTTGTATGACACCTAATTCCACATTTTTGGAGGGGTCACGAGCGTTTTCCCAGGTCGCGAAGCAGGCAAAAGGGAATTTGGTGCGCAGCACGCGAACAAGCAATGCAAAAAGCCCGGCGGTCTGGGAAAACACAAAATCCCAAGCGCCGGGCCCATTCAAACCCAAGCTAGCTTGACCTACGCCTCCGGCTTCACCAGCGGGAACAGGACGGTCTCGCGGATGCCGAGGCCGGTGAGGGCCATCAGCAGGCGGTCGATGCCCATGCCGCAACCGGCGGTTGGTGGCATGCCCTGCTCCATGGCGGCGAGGAAGTCCTCGTCGAGGACCATGGCTTCGTCATCGCCGTGTGCGGCGAGGCGGGCCTGGTCTTCGAAGCGTTCGCGTTGGATGACGGGGTCGACAAGTTCGGAGTAGCCGGTGGCCAGCTCGAAGCCGCGGACGTAGAGGTCAAACTTCTCGGTGACGCCGGGCTGATCGCGGTGGTCGCGGGTCAGCGGGGACGTCTCGACTGGGAAGTTGATCACGAAGGTCGGCTCGTAGAGCTGGTCGGAGCAGAGGTGCTCCCAGATCTCCTCGACGAGCTTGCCGTGCAGCCAGCCCTCATCCTTCGGCACCTTCAGACCGATGACGTCGGCGATGCCCTTCAGTTCCTCCACGGAGGACTCGATGGTGACCTCAGGCTGGCCCGGGAACTTGCGCTGCAGGGCCTCGTTGAGGGAAGGGTACATCTCCATGACTTTCCACTCGCCGCCGAGGTCGTACTCGGTGCCGTCTGGAAGGGTGACGGTGGTGGAGCCGAAGACTTCCTTCGCGCAGAACTGCACGAGTTCCTGCATGGTCTTCGCGCCGTCCTTGTAGGTGCCCCACGCTTGGTAGGTCTCGAGCATGGTGAACTCGGGCGAGTGGGAAGAGTCGACGCCCTCGTTGCGGAAGTTGCGGTTGAGCTCGAAGACGCGCTCAATGCCGCCGACGACGCAGCGCTTGAGGTAGAGCTCCGGTGCAATGCGCAGGTAAAGATCCATATCGAGCGCGTTAGAGCGTGTAATAAACGGGCGGGCCGCGGCGCCGCCGTGCAGGGTCTGCAGCATCGGCGTTTCGACCTCGACGAAGTCGTGGCCGGTGAGGAACTTACGCACAGCGGCGATGACCTTGATGCGGGTCATGGCGTTCTTACGGGCGTCCTCGCGCATGATGAGGTCGGTGTAGCGGTGACGAACGCGCTGCTCCTCGTTCATGTCGGCGAACGCGACAGGGAGCGGACGCAGTGCCTTGGACGCCATGTGCCAGGACTGAGCCTGGACGGAGAGCTCACCGCGGCGGGAAGCGATGACGCGGCCGCGGACGGAGACGATGTCGCCGAGGTCGGTGTCGGCCTTCCAGGACGCGAGTGCCTCCTCCCCTACCTCTGCGAGGGAAAGCATGACCTGCAGCTGGGTGCCATCGCCCTCCTGGAGGGTGGCGAAGCAGAGCTTGCCGGTGTTGCGCTGGAACATAATGCGGCCCGCGACTGCGACGACGTCCTGGGTCTCTTCGCCCGGCGCGAGGTTGAACTGGCCGTCGCCCTCGCCTTCGGGCACGGCGCGGTACTTCTGGCGCAGCTCGCGCAAGGAGGTCGTGCGGTCGACGACGACTGGGTAAGCGTCGCGGCCTTCGCTCAGAAGCTTTTCGCGCTTCGCACGACGGAACTGTTGCTGTTCGGAGAGGTCCTGCGTTGTTTGATTCTTCACGCTGACCTAGCCTAGTCGGTCCGGGTCAGCCGTGGTCAATTAGTCGTGTATTCGGCTTGCCTCCCACGAAGCACACGGCTACAACGACGAGCAGCATGCCGACGCCACCAACGACGAACGCGCGCGCCGTGCCGTCGGAGGCGCTGCCGGTGGCCTGGGTACCCATGGTCATCGTTGCGATGAACACCGCGGTGCCCGCCGCCCCGCCGAGCTGCTGCAGCGTGTTGAGCGCCGCGGAGCCGTGGGCGTAGAGCTGCGACGGCAGCGAGGACAGTGACACGGTCATGAGCGGGGTCATGATCATGGACATCGCCACGTTGACCAGGATCAGCACGGCAACGAGCTGCCACTGTGGGGTGTCATCGGCGAGGATGGCCACAAGGATCCACTGGGAGGCCAACATCAGCACCGCACCCGGGATGGCCAGGGGCCGTGGTCCGTAGGCGTCGTAGCAGCGCCCCGCAATTGGGGACGCGACGCCCTGTGCAATACCACCTGGCAGCAGGATCAGACCGGTGGCCACCGTGGAAATCCCCAGGCCGACCTGCATGTAGACCGGCAGGATGTTCACGGTGCCCAGCAGGATGCCGAAGGCGATGAACACGCCCACAACGGAGAAGGCGAAGTTGCGGTGGGTAAACACGCTCAGGTCAAGCAGCGCGCGCCCGGTTGGCGCCAGTCGCAGCTGCCTGCGCACGAACAGCACCAGGAACACCGCGCCGATGACCAGGGCCGCGGCAGGGTTCCAGGAATCGCCGGTGAGCAGGGAGGTGATCGTCGATAAGCCGTAGACAAGGCCGCCGAACGCGAGTGCTGAAAGGAGCACCGACAGGATGTCGAGTGGAGCGTCGTGGCGCTCGCCGACGTTCGGGAGGGCGAACACCGCGAGCAGCACCGCCACGGCTGGGATGGGCACCATCACCCAGAAGATGTGGTGCCAGGTAAACGCGCCGAGCACGAAGCCGGCGAGCGTGGGGCCAAGGGCGGGCGCCACCGACATCACCACCGCGTTGAGTCCCATCACCGTGCCGCGGCGCTGCGGGGCGACCACCGTCACGGTAACCGTCATGAGCAGCGGCAACATCGCCGCCGTGCCAAGTGCCTGCACCACGCGCGCGGCGAGCAACACCCCGAACGAGGGCGCGGTGGCCGCCATGACGCAGCCGACGATGAACAGCGCCATCGAGGCGAAGTAGACGGCGCGGGTGCTGAGGCGCTGGATGACGAAGCCGGAGGCCGGGATCGCCACGGACATGGTGAGCAGGAAGCCGGTCATCAGCCACTGGGCCGTATCGGCGGGTACGCCGAAGTCCGCCATGATTGCGGGCAGGGCAACAGCGACGGTGGTCTCGTTGAAGATCATCATCATCGCAGAGACCACCAGCACTCCAATAAGCAGTACTGGGTTCGTTGATTTCATAGCCCGGCTTAGGCTACTCCTCGTCAGCAACTGGGGCACACAGTGGCAGGTCGAGGCGCTGTGCCTCGGCATCATCGCCGTTGATGACCACCATGTACTCGCGCTCAGTGCGCGGGGTCAGCACGAAGGCTGGCGGGGTGGCGTCGGGAAGCTGGTAGTCGTAGATGAGGCACTCGCCGGAGCCCAGCACGACGGCTTCCTTCGGGTCCGGCAGGACACGATCGAGCGCATCAGAAGAAACATACTTTGCGACGGAGACCCCCAACGTCTCGTTCGCGCAGCGGATCTTGCCCTCCTGGCCCTCGTCTGGCGTGGCGGAGTCACAGATCAGGCCGTGCCAACCCTTCTGCCCAGCCTTGTCGGACACGATGCCAGGGTAAGTCTCGGCGATTTCGGCCTCGACGCCGACCCACTCCTCACCGCGGTGCTGCATCCAGTACCAGATGCCGCCTGCGGCGATGAGCAGCAGCGCCACGATGGCCGCGATCAACGGCCAGAGCTTGAACTTCTTCTCGTCTTCTGGGCGCACGTACTCGCCGGTCGGCCCATACGGGTAGGGCTGCGGTGGCTGGCGGTAACCGTCGGTGGCGCCCGGCGCGACCGGGGACACCTCCGGCTCATCGAGGGGTTCACCGGCGACGGCGTTGAGGTAGCCGACGCAGCCGGTGGCGGCGTTGGCGGCGTCCTCGTCGACGTCCAGGCCGGTCATAGAGTTAAACAGTTCAATGAAGCTTGCAACGTTCGCCGCGTGTTGCTCCTCGGCGTGCTCGGGTGCGGTGGCCGTCGGGCCGACCAGGGTGAGCTTGACGGGGACGCTGGACCAGGCTGGCTGCACCAGCATCCGGGAGGCGTCCACGGAGCGGGCCACGAACGCGCCGAGGCCCTGGGCGTCGTAGTCGTCGATGGCTTCAGCCACGCCGATGAGCAGCTCGCGGGCCTCGGCGGGGGTGAATACGCCACCGTCAGCACGCTTGTCGCTGATCAGGCGAGCGAGCGAAGCGCCGGTCGGGGCTTCGCGCAGTACGTAGAGGTGGCCGTCGTCGGTGTAGCCGGCACTGCGCGGCTGGAACGCGCCGGGGTGGTTCGAGGCGGCAAGCGCCCGGTTCAGGCCTGCGATGTCGCGGCGTTGGTTCTCGGGCTGGGTGGCGTCGAAAAGCTCGACTTCGACGGCCTGGCCTGCATCATTGCTGGCGACGAAGAGCTGTGAGTCTTCGGTGCGCCCTGTGGCTTGGACTTGCTCGGGGGTGAAGTCCATGCCGAAGCGCTCGTTCAGGATTCCAGCAATCAGGTCTATAGGCATGCCAAAGAGTGTAGCGAATAACTCGCCGTTTCTCGCTATGGCCCTCGTCTTTCCGCCCTAGTCCTCGATGTGTTTGAAGCCGATGCCGAGCGGCAGACCAACGTTGTCGTGGAGGCGCACCGTGCCACCGTCGGTGGCGGGCAGGTCGATGGCTGCGAGCAGCCGGGCGTCGCCCTGGGCAGGGGCCTCGCGCATGGCCAGGTCACGCACCGCGAGGTACGCCGGTGCAACCCCGGCGGCCTCGAGTACGCCGCGCACGGTGTCCAGGACGGTCTCGGCGCCGTGCTCGGCGGCGTGGGCCCCGGCGGTCAGCGCCGCGGACAGCGCAAGCGCCTGGTCGTGGGCGTCTTCGGCGACGCGCTCGTTGCGCAGCGAAAGCGCCAGCCCGTTCGGCATGCGCACGGTAGGCACGCTGTGCAGCTTGACCTCCATGCGCAGCCCAGACACGGCCAGCTGTGTGGCCACGAGCAGCTCGAAGTCCTTCTCTCCCATCACCAGGTCGGTGGCATGGGTGGCGTTGAGCACCGCCAGGATGCGGGCGACGTCGCGGGACACGGCGTCGGCGTCGTCGAGGTGCTCCATTCCGGTGCGCACGCTCACGGCGGTGCGCAGCTCGCCGTGGAAGACTACGTCGACGCCCTCGTTGCGGAAGGTTTCAGGCACCTCCTCGCCGGAGTAGGTGACGAACACGTACGCGCCGAGCAGGGACTTCGCCGCCCGGATCAGCTCGATGTGCCCGGCGTGCACGTCGGCGCCCAGCGGCACGACCGCAATCGTCTTGCCGATCTTGCGAAACGCCCGCCCGTAGGTGGCCAGCAGCTGCTCATCACGCACGACGACCGCGTTGCCCGGTTGAAAAGTCACAGGTTTTCCTCTCGTTGCTGCGCCGCGCGGCGCTCCAATACTTCTACTAATCGACGCACCCCGTCTCCCCCAACCGGTGCCCGGTCAAGCGGGCGCAGCGGCGGCAGCTCGGCGCTGTCGAAGGCGTCCGCGACCGCCTCGAAGTTGGGGTTGGCCTGCCGCAGCAGCGCGAGTGCGTCCTCCCGGACGACGCGCTGCAGGGCGCGAAGGTGCTGGGCGGTGGCCACCAGTGGGCGATCCGCATCCGTGATCGGCATCGTGACCTGCCCGAGCTCCCCGAGCAGCAGCGCGATCACGGTCTCCCCCAGCTCGTCGGCTGCGGAGGTGACCCACACGTTGTCCACGATGTTGTGCGCGCACATGACGACGGCCCCTGCGACCTCCACCTCGTCGAGGAGCTGGGCGCCGTGGTCCAGGTTGGTGTGCCAGAACATCTGCCTCGGGCGCACGAACGGCGCGCACTCGGCGGCGGCACGTTCGATGAAGTCAGCGGAGCCCTCGAGGAGCACCAGGTCGGCGGCGGCGATGTCCGCGGCCACGCGCGGGTACGTCACGCGGTGCCCGGCGCGCGCGAGCTGATCACTCAGCGCACTGGGGCCGCGCCAGGCGGCGATAGTCAGCGTTGGGCTCATTTGTTGCGGCGCGCTAGCAGCTCGGCGACGGAAACAGCGTTCTCGCCAGCCGCGTCACGGCGGCGGCGTCCCCCAACACGCGGGGCTGGTTCCGGCACGGCCTCGATGACCTCAGTGACTGGCTGCTCGTGGCGGCCGTGCTCAGGCTCAGGCTCTGGTTCCGGTTCGGGCTCCGGCTCAGACACTGGCTCGGGTACGGGCTCAGGCTCCGGGATTGGTGTCGGTTCAGGCGCCGACTTCTGCGCTTCTTGTGCTTCTTGTGCTTCTTGTGCTTCCTGCGCTTCTTGCTTCGCCTGGTGCTCGCTAATCAGCGCCGTGAGCGGGTTCTGCGTCTCCCGGCTCGGCTGGCTGCCAATGCGCCCGGCGATCGCGTCGGAGGACGGCGCCCCGGCCGGGCGGTCGTCGGACGGTTCGTAGGTGGGCTGTGTGAAGGACTCAATCTCCTGGATGCGGCGCGCCGCGGCGTGCACGGCAGCAGGCTCGTACTCGAAGACGTGCCCGCTCATCTCCTCAATCGTGGAGCGCAGGGAGCGCAGCTCCTCCTGAATGTCGCGCAGCAATTCCTCGGAGGGGGCGTCGACACCCGAGGGTGCGCCAGCGCGCGCGGCCTCGAGCTCGGCGGCGAACGTCTTCTCCCGCTCCTCCTGCAGGCGCGTGGCCTCCTCGTTGTCGCGGCGCAGGCGGTAGATCACGATGAGGCCCGCGACGGCCGCCCACAATGCCAAGATCAGCGAAAGCTTGAGTATGTTCGCGGAGTTGGTAAACAACATCACCACTGTGCCTGCAAGCGCAGCCACAAATGGAACAATCACCCAAGTATTTTTCATGCCCACTACCTTAGCTAACCTGTTCTCCACTTGAGGGTGGCGACACCTCACACACCCGTTCCAGCACGACACCGGCCACCGCCAGCGTGACGCCGCCCAACGCCCCGGAGACCAAGGGCGGCACGTCCTGCGCCGCGGCCATCAGCACGTGCATCCGGGGCAGCACGAAGAGCAGGCACCCCGCGTACAGCCCGCCGCTGACCGCTCCTGCCCAGGTGCAGGCCTTGCCAAACAGCATGAAGTTCGCCGCCATCATCGGGTTGAGCTGGCTGCGATCCAGGCCAACCTTGCCCTCATCACGGCGCTTGTGCACCATGAACGCAACGTAGAAACACACCGCGGCGACGATCCAGAGGCTCAGCGGCACCACCATGTTCAGCGACTCAAGCAGGCCGAACAGGCGGCGCACCACAATGAACGCCGCGGCGGTACAAAACCCGAACACGGCGATCACTCCGGACAGCGGCGTGCGTTTCACAGCTTGCGAACCCCCTGCGGTTCCAGCTCCGCGAGAATCTCGCTGACCGGGCGATCGAGCAGCTTGGCGTGCGGGTCAATCTCCAGCCAGGGAACCAGCACGAACTCGCGCAAGTGCGCGCGTGGGTGCGGCAGCGTCAGCTCAGGGTCGTCGCTACGGTAGCCCTCGAAGTCGATGATGTCCACGTCCAGTGTGCGCGGGCCCCAGCGCACGTCGCGTACCCGGTTCGCCTGCTGCTCTAGGCGCTGGCAGCGGGCGAGGAGGCTGTACGGGTCGTCGCTGTCGGTTTCGATAAGAAAGCTCTGGTTGAGAAAGTCTGGCTGCTCCACCCCGCCCCAGGGCGCGGTGGCGTAAATCGAGCTTGCGTCGAGGAGCTCGGCGGCGAACTCGTCGGCGACCGACTGCAGGTGGGCACGCGAGTCCTCCATGTTGGAGCCTGCCGAAATCACCGCGCGCATCAGCGGGCCCCCATCCGTTTACGGGAGCGGCGTGCCACCACGGCGACGTCCTCGAAGGGAAGCGGGATCGGCGCGTGCGGCTTGTGCAGCGTGACCTCCACCGCGTGCAGGATGTCGAAGCGCTCCATGGCGGCATCGGCGATCTCGGTGGCCACCGTCTCGATGAGCTGGCGCGGCGTGCCCGAGGCGATGTCGCTGGCCAACTGGGCTAGCTCCGCGTAGTTCATCGTCTGGGTCAGGTCGTCGGTGGCTGCGGCGCCTGCGAAGTCGAGCCAGCAGGTGATGTCCAGCAGGAAGCGCTGCCCGTGCTCGCGCTCGTGCGGCAGCACGCCGTGGTGCGCGTAGACGGACAGGCCCTTGAGTTCAATGCGGTCAGCCAAGGTTGCCCGCTTTCCACGCGGCGGCCACGTCCACGGCGTCGCGGGAGACGGCCACCTCGTGCACGCGCACGCACCAGGCGCCAGCCTGCGCGCACAGGGCGGTGACGGCGGCGGTGGCTGGGTCGGCGTCGATAGGCCCGTGCTCGAGCCCGCGGGCGGCGCGCACCCCGGTGAGGAAGCGCTTGCGGCTGGCCCCCACCAGCAGCGGGTAGCCGCAGTCCATGAGTGCGGGCAGGGCCTGCAGCAGCTGCCAGTTCTCTTGCGGGGTCTTGGCAAAGCCGAGGCCCGGGTCCAGCGTGATCTGCTCGGGGCGCACCCCAGCGGCCGTGGCGTTGGCAACCAGCTCGTCGAAGAGGCCGAGCACGTCAGCCACCACGTCCCCGCCGTGGTCGGCGGCACCGGAGGCGTTCACGAACTGCTGGGCGCGCCAGTGCATCAGGCACACCGGCAGGTCCGTGCGCGCCATCGTGGCGTACATGTCCGGGTCCGCGAGCCCGCCGGAAACGTCATTGATGAGGTCCACGCCCGCCTCGGCGGCGGCCTCGGCGGTGGCGGCGCGCATCGTGTCCACGGAAGTGCGGATGCCGTCTTCGTGAAGGGCCCGGATCACCGGGGCCACGCGCGCCGCTTCAACCTCGGCGGGCACACGCGTCGCGCCCGGCCTGGTCGACTCCGCACCCACGTCGATGATGTCCGCGCCCAGGCGGACCAGCTCGTGGGCGTGCGAGAGGGCGTCGTCAACCGCGAGCCACTTCCCGCCGTCCGAAAACGAATCTTCCGTGACGTTGACGATGCCCATCACCGTCGTGCGCCCCGGCGCGGTGAGATCCTGCACACTGACCATTGTTAGCTCCTTATCAGGCTCAAGACCTCGGCCCGGGAGGCGGCGTTCTTCTGGAAGCCGCCGCGCACCGCGGAGGTCGTCGTCACGGCACCAGGCTTGCGGATGCCCCGCATCGCCATACACAGGTGCTCACATTCCAGCACCACAATCACGGCGGAAGCCCCCAGCTTATCGACGATCGCGTCCGCAATCTGCGCCGTCAACCGCTCCTGCACCTGTGGCCGCTTCGCGTACATATCGGCCAGGCGGGCGAGCTTCGACAGGCCCGTGACCTTGCCTTCCTTGCCCGGGATGTAGCCGACGTGCGCCTTGCCAAAGAATGGCACCAGGTGGTGCTCACACGTGGAGTACACCGGGATGTCGCGCACCAGCACGAGCTCTCGGTAGTCCTCCGCGAACGTCTTCTCGAGTACCTCGGTCGGGTCCTGGTGCAGCCCCGCGAACACTTCCTCGTACGCCTTCGCGACCCGCGCCGGGGTTTCCTTCAGGCCCTCGCGGTCCGGGTCTTCGCCGACGGCGATGAGGAGTTCGCGCACCGCGGCTTCGGCGCGGGCGCGGTCGAACTTACTGGTCATCCTCGTTGCTCCTGTGTCGTGGCAGCTGTTTGGTTTCTTCCTCTGACGGTCGGTCGGGCTGGTCGGGCCGCTCGTGCTCCGGCAGGCGGAACCCGATTTCCTCGTCCGGACGGTAGTTGTCCATGCCCGGGTGCGTATCCGGCTCAGGCTTCGGCACAGGCTCAGGCTTTGGCCCCGGCGCGGGCTCACGCTTCGGCGCGCCCGGGTACGTCCAGTCGCTCGGCGGCTTCGGCCCGCCGTAGGTCGGGGCGCCTCCCGCAGGTGGCGGTGGCAGCGGAGCGCCGTGCTCCTTCTCCCGTTCTTTTCGACGCCGCTCCCGCGTCTCACGCGACGCCTCAAGGATGGAGAAGCGCTTCGGCGGCTCCTCGCCACGCTCCTCGGCAAGCTCGACCGGGGTCTTGACGGGCTCGCGGCCGAACTGGCGGCCGAAGCGGATGTCGTAGGCAGGCAGCTCCGGCCGGTGCGGCTCCACACCCTCGAGGAGCGCTTCGAGGTCTTGGCGGCGCAGCGTTTCCTTCTCCAGCAGCTTGGACACCATGGTGTCCAGCTGGTCGCGGTACTGCTCCAGGATGCCGTAGGCGGTGGCGTGGGCGGCGTCGATAAGCGTGTGTACCTCCTTATCGATCGTGGCCGCAACCTCCGGCGAGGACTCCATCTTGGCGCCCGCCCCCATGCCGGAGAAGGCGTCGCCCTGCGCCTGGCCGTACTTCACCGTGCCCAGCGCCGAGGTCATGCCGTACTCGGTGACCATCGCGCGCGCGATCTTGGTGGCCTGCTCGATGTCGTTGGACGCACCCGTGGTCGGCTCGCCGAAGACGAGCTCCTCCGCGGAGCGCCCACCCATGGCGAAGACGAGCTGGGCGAAGAGCTCGTCGCGGTTGTACATGCCCTTGTCGTCCTCGTCGGCCGTCATGGCGAACCCGCCGGTGCGGCCGCGGGCGAGGATGGTGACCTTGTAGACGCGCTCGATGTCTTTCAGCGCCCACGCCGCGAGCGTGTGCCCACCCTCGTGGTAGGCGGTGACCTTCTTCTCCTTCTCCGAGATCACCTTGGAGGAGCGGCGCGGCCCGCCAATCACGCGGTCCGTGGCCTCCTCCAGCGCGTCCGGGGTGATCACGTTGCCGCCAATGCGGGCGGTGAGCAGCGCGGCCTCATTGAGCACGTTGGCCAGGTCAGCACCGCTCATGCCGGCGGTGCGCTTCGCCAGCGCATCCAGGTCCACGTCCTTGGACAACGGCTTGCCCTTCGCGTGCACCTTCAGAATCTGGGCGCGCCCCGCGATGTCCGGGTTCGTCACCGGGATCTGGCGGTCGAAGCGGCCCGGGCGCAGCAGCGCCGGGTCCAGGATGTCCGGGCGGTTCGTCGCCGCGATCAGGATCACGCCCTCGCGGTCGCCGAAACCGTCCATCTCCACCAGCAGCTGGTTCAGGGTTTGCTCGCGCTCGTCGTGGCCGCCGCCCATGCCGGAGCCGCGCTGGCGGCCGACGGCGTCAATCTCGTCGATAAAGATGATGCAGGGCGAGTTCTCGCGTGCCTGCTTGAACAGGTCGCGCACGCGGGAGGCGCCCACGCCGACGAACATCTCCACGAAGTCGGAGCCGGAGATGGTGTAGAACGGCACCCCGGCCTCACCCGCAACTGCGCGGGCGAGCAGCGTCTTACCCGTGCCGGGCGGGCCGTACAGCAGCACGCCACGCGGGATCTTCGCGCCGAGCGACTCGTAAATCTTCGGGTCAATGAGGAAGTCCACGACCTCCTGCAGCTCATCGACGGCCTCGTCCGCACCCGCGACGTCCGCGAACGTATTCGTCGGATTGTCCTTCGACAGCTGCTTCGCCTTCGACGACCCAATCCCGAACATGCCGCCCCCGGCCTGCATGCGGTACATGAAGAAGAACAGCAGGCCGAAGATCAGCACCATCGGCAGCATGAAGCCGAGCATCGACATCAGGAAGGACTCCTGCGTCACGTTCGTCTTGTACTTGTCTGGCGCGGCTTCCTTCACCGCGCCGAAAATTTCCGGCGTGGTGCGCGCCGGGTACTGAGCGCTGATCTGCTCGACGCCCTCGCGCTCTTCGACCTTGATCGGCTCCCGCAGGTCAATGCGGACGCGCTGCTCGCGGTCGTCGATCTGGACTTCCTTGGCGTTCTTGTTCTGCAGCTGCTCCATCGCGATCGACGTGTCCACGCGCTGGTAGCCGCGGGTGTCATCCCCGATGAGGGTGAGCAGGTACAAAACAATAAGCACGGTGGCGCCGATCAGGCCCCACCGCAACACGTTTTTATTCTTGGTCATACAGCTCTTCTGTGTGTATTAGATGTCCTCAGGCGCGTCGGAGTAGACGCGAGGGTGCAACGTGCCCACGTACGGCAAGTCGCGGTAGCGCTCGGCGTAGTCCAGGCCATAGCCGATGACGAACTCGTTCGGGATGTCGAAGCCGACGTCGAGAAGATCAATCTTGGCCTTCTGCACCTCAGGCTTACGCAGCAGCGTGATCACCTCGAGGCTCTTCGGGTTACGCCCCGACAGGTTCTTCAGCAGCCACGACAGGGTCAGGCCGGAGTCGATGATGTCCTCGACCACGAGCACGTCGCGGCCTTCGATCTCCTTGTCCAGGTCCTTCAGAATGCGCACCACGCCCGAAGAGGTGGTGGAGCTACCGTAGGAGGACACCGCCATGAACTCCATCTCGCACGGGATGGAAAGCTTGCGGGCGAAGTCCGTCAAGAAGAACACAGCGCCCTTGAGCACGCACACGAGCACCAGGTCCTGCTCGGAGTCGCGGTACTTCTCGGAGACCATGTCAGCCAGCTCTTGGATGCGCCGCTGCAGGTCTTCCTCGGGTATCAACACCGCCTCTACGTCGTCTCCGTAGCGGTGTGGCGCAACGTTGAAATCCTTCTTGTCATACAGCTCGGTCATCGGGTGCCCTTTCTCAAGCCCTTCTCGGTTGGCATCAGTTCATCATCTTGCCACTTTCACGTCACCTTGGACAACCATTTACGCGAACAGAAGCGTTGTGCCGCGCCGCTCCACCCGCACTCCCCCGCCGAGCTGCACCGCGCCCTGCCCCCGCCAGTTCGTCACCAAGGCTTCAATCGCCGCAACGTGGGCACCTTTGACCTCCCCCCGCTTCTCGACGACCCACTCCGCCAACACCGCCCTCCTCACCACCGACGGCAGTGTTGCGAGCTCCGCACAGTCCAGCGTGTCTTCGTTCGCGGCCGGGGTGATGCGCTGGAGCTGCGCCGCGGCTTGCGCGATCCGGTCCGCCGTGCCCGCCAACGCCGGGACCACCTCCCCACCGACGATCTCCTCCAGCAGCGGAATCACCCGGTTGCGCAGCGCCACACGCCGGTACCGCTCGTCCTTGTTCATCGGGTCCTGCCAGGGTGCGACGCCCAGTTCGGCGCAGGCGCCCGCGGTGTCCGCGCGGCGGACACCCAGCAACGGGCGCACCAACCTGCCCGCGCGCGACGCCATCCCTGCCGGGTTGCCGCGCAGCGCCCCGAGCAGCAGCGTTTCGGCCTGGTCGTCGGCGGTGTGGGCCGTCCACACATCCCGGTCGGGGCCGGCGTGCTCGAACAAGGCCGCGTAGCGGGCCTGGCGGGCGTCGGCCTCCGTGCCCTTACCTGTGTGTGTGATTTGGATGGTCGCGATTTCCGCGGGCACCCCAAAGTTCCGCGCCTGCTCCGCCGCGCGCCGGGCCACCGCCGCCGACCCCTCCTGCAGCCCGTGGTCCACCACCAGCGCCGTCACGTCCAACCGTTCCGCTGCGGCCGCCGCCACCAGCGCCAACGAGTCCGCCCCACCCGACAGCCCAATTACCGCAGGCTCCGTCCACCCGCGCACCGCGCGGCGGCACGCCAAAAAGTGGGGGCTGCGCCGGGGCCAGAACGGCTCCATCGCTAGAACTCCCGCAGCGCCGAGGCAAACATGTCCATCGCCCGGCGCGCCTCCAGAATGTCCGAGTCATTCGAGAGCAACGCGAAGGTGTACACGTTGCCGCTTTCCGCAGTCACCGTGCCGGCCAGCCCGGACGTCTCGTCCAAGGTGCCCGTCTTCGCGCGCACCCACCCACGCCCGGCCAGGTCCCCGTAGCGAGTGGCCAAGGTGCCGTCGCCAGCCGCGACCGGCAGCGCGTCCAGCATCGGGCGCAGCTGCTCGTGCTGGGTGGCATCACTCAGGATGCTGTCCAACATGCGCGGGGTGATCCGGTTATCCACCGACAAGCCCGAGCTGTCCACCAGCGTGATGCCGTCCGTGTCAAAGCCGTGCTCCGCCAGGACGTGCAGGGTGGCAGAGGGGGCGTCGATACCTACGTGGGCCGCCACTTCCCTGCCGATGGCTTCCGCGTAGACGTTGTCGGACTCTTTCATCATCATGTGCAGGCGCTGCACCAGGTCCGGCGACTCCACGCTTGCCAGCGTCTCCGCCTCCGCAGGTGCCGGGCCGATGCCGACCGTCTGCGCACCCACGCGGTCCGCGAGCGCCTGCGCCACATCCAACGCCGGGGTATGCGAGCGCGGCACGTCCCCCTCCGTCTCCCCGTTCAGGCGGCCGCCCGAGAGCATCGCCGGCTCCAGGGGCGCGACGAAGCCGCCATCGATGTCCACGGGGTCCCAGCCCGGCATCATGGTCGGCTGGCCCTCCCACGCCTTCGTGTCGATGAAGACGGCGGTAACCTGCTGGTTTTTGAGTTGCTCGGCGAGCTGGTCGATGGCCATCGCATCCAACCACACGTCACCGTTCGCCTTGATCACGACCGAGCCCGGCTGCTCCCCACTCACCACCTGCGTCTCGATCCTGTCATCCGCCCCCAACTCCAACACCGCCGCGGCAGCCGTCAGAATCTTCGTCGTCGACGCCGGGCGCAACGCCTCCCCCGCCAACCGATCAAACAGCACCTCACCCGTCGAACCGTCCGACACCCGCGCGTGGAACGTGCCCAACGCGGGGTCCTCCGCAAGCTTCGCCAGGCGCGCCTGCAGTGCCTGGACATCCACTGGGCGTGGCACCGCCGGCACCAACACCGGCTCCGCCTGCGGCAACTGATACGCCGGGGCGTGTTCAATGCGCGCCAACTCCTGCTGCGCCGCCACACCGAAGCCAGCCGCGCCACCCACCGCGACCAACGCAACCCCGCCAACAATCCAAGTCCAAAGCTTCACGGCGCATAAGCGTAGCCCAAACCCACACGGCGACGCAGCCCCGTATGATAAGTACCGGTATTATCAACGCGACTACAAAAGGAGCGCACATGGCTGTCGAAGTCACCATCGAAATCCCCAAGGGTTCCCGCAACAAGTACGAACTCGACCACGAGACCGGCAAGGTCTACCTCGACCGCTACCTGTTCACCCCGATGGCCTACCCACTCGACTACGGCTTCATCGACGAAACCCTCGCCGACGACGGCGACCCAATGGACGCCCTCGTCATCCTCCCTGAGTCCGTCTTCCCAGGCGTCATCGTCAAGGCACGCCCAATCGGCGTCTTCAAGATGACCGACGAAGCCGGCGGCGACGACAAACTCCTCTGCGTCATCGACGACGTCCGCTACGACCACTACCAGGACATCGACGACGTCTCCCAGTTCCTCAAAGACGAAATCGAGCACTTCTTCGTCCACTACAAGGACCTCGAGCCGAACAAGGAAGTCTCCGGCTCCGGCTGGGGCAACAAGGCAGAGGCTGAGAAGATCCTGCAGGCCTCCATCGACAACTACAAGAAGTAGGTCGCTGCTTCTAAGTGTTTGCCGCCTGGGTGTTCCCGGGCGGCTTTTTGCTTGGCTGTGCACCAAATTCCCTCATTTTCACAGAGCCCCTCGACATTTCCCCAGGTCGCTGGGAGTGAGTGTGGGATTTTGGTGCGTCCCCAGCCACCCTCAGTGCCAAAGGACGCAATTCCATCTCGCTGAGGCGGCAAAACCCCAGGTCACGAAAAAGCGGGTGCGTCCTTTGGCACTGACTAGAACTTGAGGTGGTCCTTCGCCCAGAACGCCGCAGCGCCAAGCAGCGCCAGCAGTGGCACCACGATCGCCGCGATGATGCCACCCTTCGAGCTGCCCTCGCAGTTCTCAGAGGATCCACTTGAGGAGCCATCCTTCGCGCAGGTAGCAGGCGCCCCAACGCTTGGCTCGGGTGTGAGCTCACTTGTCGACGTCTCCACCTCCGGCTCCGAAGTCTGCTCAGTTGTCCGCGTGGTGGACTCGGTCGTGGTGGCGGACTCGGTCGTGGACTGGGTGGTCGTAGTGGCCTCAGTGGTGGTTGCTTCGACGCTAACCGAGGTAGAAGGTTCCGTCGAGGTAGTCGTCGGAGCGGCCGATGTCGTTTCGGTTGTCCGCGGCGCGGACGGCTCCGGCTTCGGCTCCTCCGAGGTCGAAGGCTCCGCGGACGGCTCCGACGTGGTCGACGTAGTCGTCGGCGTGGTTACTTCGACGCTAACCGAGGTAGAAGGCTCAACCGAAGTGGTCGACGGAGCAACCGAAGTCGTTTCGGTTGTCCGCGTGGTGGACTCCACCGAAGGCTCCACCGAAACTGAAGTAGAAGCCGAGGCCGAAGGCTCCTCCGAGGCGGAGGTTGGCGTCTCCGAGGTGGTTGGGGTGGTGGACGAAGGGGACGTCGTCAAGCTGGTTGAGGAGCTCGGCGTTGGCTCCTTCGCCAGCAGCTCGTCGAGGTTCTCCTGCGCCTCGTTGACGCGGAAGAAGGTGCGGTCGAGGTCGGCTTGCGCGTCGTTGATGAGCGGCGGGTAGTTCGTGCGGCGCATGATGTTCATGCGGGTCTCGGCGACCTTGTGGTCGAGTTTCGCGGCGTCGAGCGCGAGGCGCGCGGCCTGAACGTTGCGCGGCTTCACGGCGGGCTCGTACAGCGGCGCGTCGCATTGCGGCGGGGTGGCACCGCAGTTCGGGCAGCAGCGAGGCGACGACGTGGAGGTCTCCCCACTTGTCGACGTCGCCACCGTCGGCGTTGTCCGCGTCGCGGAAGTCGTCGACGTGGTTGGGGTGGCCGACACGCTCGGGGTTGCCGAAGTGGTTGTCCGCGGCGCGGACGTGGTAGAAACCGGCGTGGTCGGGGTGGTGGTGGTTACCGGCGCGGTTGTACTCGTCGTGCTTGAAGACGGCGAGCTGGACGTGGTCGATGTCTGCGTAGTCGAAGCCTTCGTGGTTGGCGTGGCAGACGTGGTTGGCGTCGTCGCCGGCGTCTCTGGCTTCAGCTGTTCGCGCAGCTTATCGAGGTTGTCCTGCGCCTCCTTGAGTGCCCGCTCGGCGTTCTTGAAGCGGTTCTCCGCAAGGATCTTCGCCACCGTGTCGGAGGCGTTCTGCAGCTCGACACCCGCAGCGTTGAATTCGGCTGCGGCCTGGTCAACGATGTGCTGCCCTTCCGCCTCGGTGGAAGGCTTCGGCGGCGCAACGTATGACGGCAAGACGATACGGGTGGTAGTCGGAGCCTGGGATGACTTTGACGAAGGCTTCGGCGAAGGCTTTTCCGAGGAAGACGTGGCAGACGAGGAAGTAGGTGTCGTGGTCTCCGGCGTGATCGTCACCGTGATGGTGGGCGCCTCGGAGGTCGTCGGGGTCGGTACCGGCTGGGCGCTCGGGATGGTCGGCATCGGCAGTGGTGGTAGGTCCGGGAAGGACGGCTGGCTCGAAGACGAAGAAGACGAAGAAGTCGAGGACGTAGTCGGCGTCGGCTTCGGACGCTCGGACGTCGTCGAAGTTGTCGTGGTCACCAGCGGGGGAACAGGCGACGGCGACGGGGTAGGCGTCGGCTTCTGGCGCAGGTTGTTGCGCAGGATGAGGATTTCGGCGTCGAGAGGCTGCGGGGTAAGTCCCGGCTTGCGCGAGCGACCAGAGACCATGAGCAGGTCGTCGCAGCTGTGCGCGAGTGCCATCGCGTGGCCCATTTCGTGCGCGATGGTCATGATTCGGCTGGTCGCGCCAACCGTGGACGCGAACATTTGCGGGCTAATCCGCACGGTGAGCGACGGCCCACCACCGGTCACTCGGCCGAGCACCGGCAGGCTTGGATCAACGAGCACGCTGACGGCCTCGGGCGTCTTGTGGTCGATGAACTTGATATCCAGGTATCCACCTCGGTCGCGCACGGCCTTGACCCACAGGTCGGCGGCGCGCTGGATGTCGGCGCGGTGGCCGGTGGTGTCGTAAAGGTAGAGGGTGTTGTTGCGGATGCCCGTATTGCGGTCACCCGCGAACGTAAACCGCGAAATGTCCAGTTGCTGCCCCCGCTTGAACTGCGACTTCAACGCTTTGCATTCACTGCCATTCGGCTGAACATCAACGTGCGCGTACGCGGGCGCCGTACCCCCCAATACCAGGGAGAAAGTACAGACTGCAGCAAGGACATTTCGAGTTTTCACAAAGGTTTACTATATGAGGTATCGGCGCCCGTATGCAAAGACGGCTGCACCAATTATCGACGCCACCACCAACGCAAACAGCGCCCGCACCAGGGTGTTGGATCCGGTCTCAGCCGCGATACCGCGCTGCTCTGCCGCCGGGGCTTCTGCCTGCGCCTGTGCTGGGGCAGCCTGCTGCTGCACCTCAACCGGCACCTGACCTGCAGCCTTGGAGGTTGCCAGGCCCTGGCGCGCCACCTCAGCAGCGTTTTCTGCCAGCAGCGCGTTGGAGTCCTTCACCTCAGCGTCGGTTGGAGGCTCGTTGATGCGTGCCAGGTCGGTGACGTAGGTCTTGCCGTCAGCGTTGAGGTAGTACGTCAGACCACCAATCGCGAGCACTGCCGGAAGCGCGATCAGGCCAGCTGCAGCCGGTGCCGGGTTGTTCGGGTCAACGTCTTCGGCGGTGAACGGAACGTCCTGGTGGTCGCCGGTCGGAGCTGGCTGCTCGACGGGGGTCGTCGCTTCGGTTGCGGTAGCTGCAGGGGCTGCGGTTTCGGCGGCGGGGGCGTCGATAAGCCCGGCGACAGCCGCCTTCGCCACGTCCACTGCGCGCTCGCGGTCAGCCGCCGAGAGCTGGTCAAAGGCGATGTTGACCAGGTTGCGGTCCGGCACGTAGTGGGTGCCGTCCTGGGTGAGGAAGTACTCGGCACCGTTGATGTCGTGGGTCACGGCTGGCAGCGGGACGTCCTGTGCCTGGGCCATGGGGACGATGGCGGTTGCGAGCGCGCCGGTCATGACGGCGGCCAGTACGGTGTTGCGCTTCATTAGGGGCTCCTTTGCTCAACATGAAGTCTCAAGTCTTACTTCATGGTTTAGCCCCACTGTAGACGCACTTCACCCCAGTCACAAGTGTTTACACAAAAAACTTCAGTTACTTTGCGCCCGTATCGGTCGGCGGCGCATCCAGCACAGACGCGAATTGCCACCCAATCACCGCGTTGCGAACCGAGTCCGCCAAAATATTGCGCGGCTGAATACAGGAGATCGTGAGCAGGCGCCCCGGGCGTGGCCCATCACCCCAAATATCGGCATCACCCGCCATCACCTCTTTCACCGGGTCATGCAGGTCAGTCGCACGGTAGGACAACCACTTCCCGCCGGCCGCCTCGGAATCGGCGGTGCGCAGGTACAGCATGTCCCCAACATGGATGGTGTGGTGGTCGGAGGAGCCGTCGAAAAGCTGGTCAAAGACCCCGTGCACCCCTGCACCCGTGTGACCCGCGACGACCACCAGGTCCTCAGCACCCGGGCCCGGCAGCGAGTACGGCTTATCCGACGCCGTGTAGACGCACGCCTTATCTAATGTGGCGGGGTCCAGCGCGTCGGCGCGCACGCGGCACGGGCCGTCCTCGAACTGCGCGCGAAGCCCCACCGAGGGGATAAACATCTCCAACGGCTGCGACTGGCCGAGCGTTGCAGGAGCCGGCGCGGGCGGCTCGGGCGCAGGCGTAGGCTCCTCCTTGCCGCACCGTACCGGCAGCGAGACGAGCACCATGAGCAGCACCAACGCCACTATTCGGCGCACCCAAAACACCCACTGCGGGGGGCGAGTTCGAGGAGGCGTGCGCATAGTGCAAATCGTAGCCGACACACCCGACACTTCCGCTACAATCGCGCACATGCAATCCATCAACGTCAACAAAGTCCCTGAAAACGCCCAGCTTATCGACGTCCGCGAGCCCGAAGAGTACGCCGAAGTCCACGCCGTAGGCGCCACCAACCTGCCACTGAGCGAACTGACCACCCTCACCGACCGGATCGACCCCGACCAGGACATCTACGTCATCTGCCGCTCCGGCGGGCGCTCCTCCCGCGCATGCGAATACCTCGAGCAGGTACACGGCTGGGAACCCATCAACGTCGAGGGCGGCACCATGGAATGGATCGCCAACGGGCTGCCCACCGAGTAGCACGGTTTCATTCCTGGCCAGCAGCCCGATACTCTGGGACTTATGGCCACGATTGAACTCCCAGAGGCGCTGACTACTTCGCCATCGTTCCAGATCGAACGCGTGCGCAGGCACACCAAAGACGAGGTGGAGCGCACCCTGGCGAAGCACGACTCCTCCATGCGAGAGTTCTGGGTGCTCAGCTGCGTCTCCGAGCAAGCACGCTCCCAATCGCAACTCTCCGAGCTGCTCGCGATCGACGCCTCCGACATGGTCCGCCTCATCGACTGCCTGGAGAAGCACGCGTGGGTCAAACGCGAACGCGACCCGAAGGACCGACGCCGCCAAATCGTGACCGCCACCAAGAAGGGCGGCAAGGCCCTGGCGAAACTCGCGGAGGATGTGGCCGCCGCCGAGGAACGCGCCCTTGACGCCGCCAACCACAAGCAACTCAAGAACCTGCGGAAGCTGTCGCAGGCGATTTTGTAGCTTTTGCTTGACTCACTTCGCGCGGCGCGCACCAAATTCCCGGGTTTCAGCAGACCCGCGCAGCGTTTCCCCAGTTCACCAGCCCGTCGCCGCGGATCGTGGTGCCCAGCAAACTCCCAGCTACTCCTCGACAGCGTCCCGCCGACGCTTCCACCGCCGGTACAGAATCAGCAGCAACACCACCAGCACGATCAGGGCCACGAGGATCATCCACCAGCTGATGCCCAGGCCGGTGACGCGCGGTTCGGGGGCGTCAGGGTCAAGAGGTACGCGAATGGCGTGGACGAGCAGCCTGTCAGTGTTGAGCCCGTAGGGGGTACACGTGATCAGGGTGAGGCGATCCTCCCCTGGTTGGTAGCCTACGGCCTGGTATTGGTCCGGTTTCACCACTTCGCGGCTGACCATCTGGTAGCGCAGTCGCTGCCCCATCACGTCTATGTAGATGTCTTGGCCTGCTTTGAGGGTGGGGAGGGCGTCGAACATGGCGGCGTTAACCATGCCGGTGTGGGCGGTGATGACGGCGTTGGTGCCGTCGCCGCCGACGGGGAGGGTGGAGCCGAACATGTGGCCTGCGCCGTCGTAGAGGACGTGGGGTGCGGTGGTGTGGTAGACGGGCAGGTCGACGCCGATGTCGGGGATGCGGATGCGCGCCATGATGCCCCCGGAGCCTGGCAGGTTGAGTTGTGCCATGTAGTCGGGCATGTCGGGGTCGTTTGTGGCGGGTGGGCGTGCGTGTGGACCGGTGGCCAGCAGGCGTTGGTTGTAGTCGCGGGCGCGCGCGAGTTGGGCGTCGCGTTCTTCGGCGCTGAGGCTGGTGGTGTGTTCGCTGTAGGCGTCGGCTTGGCGGCGGAGCTGCTCGTTGGTGGCGAGTGTGGCCACGATTGGGTACAGCAGCAGGAGCGCGCCGAGGATCAGCCCGATCAACGAGATGAGGTTCCCGGCGCGTTTGCGGTTGGGTTTGCTCACTGTTGTTGCTCGTCTTCTTTTCGACGCGCCAGCAACCATCCCAAAACGATCAAAGCGAGGGCGAGCAGCGCGAGCCAGATGACGTTAGCGCCTGTGTAGGCGAGGACTTGATCGACGCGGCCGCGCGGTCCGTCCTGCGAGGGCTGCGCTTCAGTTGTAGGTTTCGGTGTTTCCGGCGCGGTCCCCTGCGGGCCCGCAGGCCTCGGGCTCGTCGGCGCAGTGTCCGACGGAGCCGTGTCTGGCAGCCCTGGCAGCAGCGGTATCAGCGGCAGCAGGCCGAGCAGGCCCCACAGCCAGCGCCGATCCCCCTTGGAGGAGCCCTGCTGCGCAGGCGCCTCGATGAGTACGTCCGCGTGGGTGGCTCGCACGGTGACGTGGTTGCGTTCGGGGTCCATGCCGTCGGTGGTGAGGGTGGCGTCGGCACCTGCGGTGCCTTGCGCGGTGGCGCGGGCGCGCTGCTCGAGCGTGACGGTGGTGGTGGCGTCGGTTGCGCGGGCGCGCGCGAGTTTTTCCAGGCCGGACTTGGTCAAGGCTGCGCGCAGGCGGTTGCCTTCGCGGTGGAAGGTGACGTCACTCGGGCCGAGTGCCGCCCCGTTGATGCGCACGGTGGGTTCGCCGTCGAATTCCAGGTTTCCGGTGAGCGTGAGGGTGAGCTCGTAGTGGCCGATGGTGCCGTCGAGAGACGGGTTGGGCGCCACTCCGCGCACGGTGAGGGTGACGTCCTCGCCGGGGTGGACGCGCTTGCGGCTGGCCTCGAGCACGACGCTGAGTTGTTGGGCTTTCGGTTCCACGGTGCGCGCGGAGCCGCCCGTCACGGGCACGACGAAGGGTGCGAAGAAGACTTGCGACGCCGTCTTCGCCTCAGTGTCGCCAAGCGTGAAGAGGTACGCGCCGGGTTGCAGGCCGTCGAGGGTGACGCGTCCGCCGCTGGTGCGCGCGGTGGCGACTTCGACGATCGTGTCGGGCTGCGTACGTAGCAGTGCCGGGACGTCGAGGGTGGCCAGGGATTCGCGCCCGGCCTGGGTACTCATGTCCACGGTGGTGATGCGTGAGGCGGTGACGGTGCGCTCCCCGATGGTGTCCAGGCCGTCGACACCCGCGGCGGCGCGCAGGTCCACCGTGACGCTGCTCGGTGCCGCAGCCACCGCGGCGGGTGGCCCGAACGCAGGCATGCCGACGCCGGCAACGCCGACCGTTACGGCCAGCGCCACCGCCATCGCAGTCCCCGGGTTTCTCACCGCTGTGTGCTCCCCTACCTATGCCTTGCGGGAGCGCAGCTGGTAGACAGCGCCGCCGCCGAAGAGGACCACGCCGAGCGCCAGGATGATGAGCATGGTGCGCTCACCGGTTGCTGGCAGGCGGCCGAACAGGTTGTCCTTGACGTTGTTCACGCTGCCGCTGAGCGTCTT
This sequence comes from Corynebacterium pseudogenitalium, assembly GCF_024453815.1. Taxonomy (NCBI): domain Bacteria; kingdom Bacillati; phylum Actinomycetota; class Actinomycetes; order Mycobacteriales; family Corynebacteriaceae; genus Corynebacterium; species Corynebacterium pseudogenitalium. The sequence continues at coordinate 1,968,413 of NZ_CP072934.1, forward strand.
GGTTTTTGCGTCGTAGTTCAACGGCTGTGGCTCCGGGTTGTTCAGGTAGCCGGACACGCCCTTGGTTTCTACGGCGCAGTAGTCGGCAAACTTGCTGTCCTTCTTGGTCAGGTTGAGACCTTCGGCCTTCGCCAGGGCTGCCCCGGCGTGGTCGCCTTTGGCGACGGTCTTGTCGGCGGTCAGGGTCGTTTTCACCTCGTCTCCGATGACCACGCGCTGGGCAGCGGTGCCTTTGTCGACCTTCCAGGAGCCGTCGCCCTGCTTGGTGCAGGTGAAGATCTGGAACTCGGCGCCGGCGCCGTTCTTTTCGCCGTCCTTGGCCTGCTTGTTCAGCAGCTTGGTCACCTCAACCTTGGCGAAGTTCAGCGTCGTGGCGCCGTCGTTCGGGTCGTCGGTTGGGGTGGTGTTGTGCGGCTTATCGTCGTTGGAATAGTACACCTGCGCGGTGTTGTCGATCGTGCCGTTCTCGGGCAGTTTGACCAACTTCGCGTCGAACTCGGTGCGCACGATCAGGCCCGGATTGGCGGCGCGCAGCTCGCGTAGCTTCTTCAGGCCGGCCTCGGTGAACTCCACGGTGACGGTGTTGTCCCCTGCATCGGCCACGGTGTAGTGGTCGCCGGCGGTAAGCGTCTCAGGGGCGTCGTCGTCCGCGGACTTCAGCACCTGCACCTGCACGGGGTGCTCGGCCTGGCTCCACTTGAGGTTCGCTGACAGCGTATCGACGACTCTCAGCTGGTCACCTTCCGGGTTCGGGCCGAATGCTGGGATGGGAGCGTCGATACGGTAGCGCGCGTTGTCTCCCAGGGTGGTGTTTTCGCTGATGAGAGACTTCTTCGGCTCGAGGATCTGGTTCTTCGGGTTGATGGTGCGCTCGTACTGCGCCACGCCCTTTTCGAATGCCGGGAGGGTGAGCAGGAACGGAGTCGCCACGGAGTGCTTCGCGCCCTCGGCGCGCAGCTCGGTGACGCGGAAGAGACCCACGCCGAGGTCGGTGAACACGGCCTCGCCGTCAGCGTTCGTCGCCACTTCCTTCGCCTTAAAGCTCGGGTCCGCCTGCACATCGGAAACCTTCTTCTCGCCTTCTGCGGCGACGTCTTCCCAACCCTTCGCGGTGTTCAGCGGCGCGGTAGCGATGCGCTCGACCCTGAAGGTGACGTCCTTGATGGTCGTCATGCCATCGAGACTGCCGTTCTCACCGACCGGTTCGCCCTCGTACTTCTTGATCGTCAGCTTCGTGGCGCGGTTGACGTCGACCTGCGACTGGGCGACGGCGGCTGGCATCGTCGCAACGATGGAGGCGCCGACCGGTCCGACGAACGCGACGGCCGCCGCGGTGGAAATCGCGAGTGCGGAACGGGAAATGATGTGTTTCATGGTGTCTAACTTTCTGTTGTTGGAGTTGTTGAGGTTGAAGTCTGTGTGAGCAGGCGTCGGGCGCTGAAGCCGAAGATCAGCAGGCCGAGGAGCAGAATCCACACGAGTGTAGTGCTGCCGGTATCGGGCAACAACCAGCCAATGGTCGACGGCACCCGCAGCGCCCCGTACGTGGATTCGGCGCTGACCGCCCCGAGGGTGCCCGTGGCTGCCTGCAGCGTCGCGGTGCCGCGGTGGCGGAACGTTCCCTCCGCGGGGATGTCCACCGTGACGGTGCAGGTTGCGGACTGGCCCGGCGCCAGCGCCGCCCGCACCGCAGAACATGCGGCGGCGGGGATGGTGCCCTGCTCGCCGATGGTGTGCGGGCCGTCGGGCGTGCGCACGGTCATGCCTGCCAAGGCTGGGTCGCGCAGCACCATGTTGCTCAGGTCGAACTGGCCGGTGTTGGTCAGCTCGTAGGTGACGTCCATGGTGGTGGCGTGATCCGGCAACAGGGCGGTATCCACCACGTTGGTGACGCCAGACAGCGGGGTGCCTGCAATGCGCTTGTTCAGCGCCACGCTGGCGTACTTGTTCAGTGCGGTCGCCGTCCAGGCCTCGCCCGCGCGGGCGGTGTCGGTGGCCTCGGGGGCGAGCACCTTAAACGCCACGGTCGGTGTGCCGGTTTCAGGCTGGTAGCCCTCCCCCAGCTTGGCGCCCTGGGAGGTCAGCGCGAACGTGTACGTACCAGCCGTCTGCTCTTCCTCCACGGTGCAGTCGCTGCCCACGGGCACGTTCCGCAGCACGTGGGTCTGCCCGGCGCGCAGGGTAAACGGATCGCGGGTGCCGTCGCCGCAATTGGCACGGAAGGTGTAGGTGCCTTCTGCGTCGGGGGCGCCGGCAGCCTGCTTGGTGAATGCCACGTCCACGGTTGCCCGCGGGTGGTGCGCCTGCACACCGACGACCACCGCCGGGTCAGCCGCGGTGGTATCCGGAGCGTCGACGGGGACGTCCACTGCGTATTCGTACTGCTTGGCCCCCACGTCCTGCGGGGCGACGCCGTCCACGGTGGTATCCGGGCCGTCGTAGGTGCCGTTGTGCCAGGCGGCGAAGCCGAGGTACGGGCGGCGATCACCCGCGGACACTTCGAGCTCGCCACGCGCGCTGAGTGCCGCCGCGGCATCCATGGTCAGCGTGCACGAGGTCCCCGCCGGCACCTCCACGGTGCGCAGGCCGGTCACCGGCACGGCGTCCGCGCCGGGCAGCGGGCGCTCGGGAACTTCGGCCACGCTGAACTGGACTGGACGGATGGCCAGGGTGGCGTCGCCGTCTTTGCACACGAGCGTGCCCGTGTAGCCTGCGGGGTCCGCGCCGTGGAGGTACCCGGTTTGGCGCATCGCTACCTGCAGGTTGGTGGTGCGTCGGCTGATCTTGTTCACCAGGTGCAGCTCTGCGCCCTGGGTGGTGACGTCGGCCTCCACGCTGGGTTGGGCCGCGACCACGGTGAGCTGGGCGGGCACGTTGTCTACCGCGATTTCGCGCAGGCGACAGTGCGCACCGACCGGCACCGCGGACTCCGCGCCGCCTGTGGAGATGTAGCGCAGCCCGCCGTCGACCGCCGTGAAGTCACCGGGCTGCAGCTGGAGCGGCAGTCCTTCCACACTGGTCAACTCGGTGCCGAGCGCCCGGCACTGCAGCGCGAATCGCATCGTGTTCGCCTCGCCGAGCAGTCGCATGTCCGCGGAATTGCCTTCGATGTCTTTGCGCAGCTTCAGCGGCGCGGTCTGGTACACGTAGCGGCTCGTAGCACGCACCACGTTGGCCGCAGCGTCTTCTTCGACCACGAACGCAGGAGCAACCGCCGCCTCATTCCCCTGCTCGAGTGGCTTGCCCGTCGCCAGTGTCGAGTCCGGGCGGCTCACCGTCCAGTCCACCGCGTCCGGCAGCATTGTTGCCCGCAGCGAATCCTCCGGGGTGTCCGCCTGGAGGTCCAGCGGCGCATACCCGCCGAGCTCGACCGTGCAGGCCGCGCCAACCGGCACGCCTGCCACGCTGACGGCGCCTTCGCCGTCGACGATGGCGCTGCGGCGGAGCAATTCGGCGTCCCCGTCGCGGCACACCATCGTCACCGGGTGGGCGGGCAGCACCGCGCCGAGCGTCTTCCCCGTGGCCTCATAGTCCTGGCGCGCCGTCCCCGGCAGCACCACGCCGGTGCGCACGGTTGCGTCGGTGACCCGGCGGGAGAACGTGTTGATGAACTCCACCGAGTTACCAGCCCGCAAGACTGTAAACGTGTTGCCCGGTGTGCCGTCCACGGCGGTCGTGGCCGCCATGTGGATGCCCGGCTCCGGGGTCAGCGGGTTCTCCGCGACGGTGCAGCTACTGCCCACCACCAGGTCGCCCTGGGTTACGGCCACGCCATTGCGCACTGACGCCTGCAGCGACGCCCCCGGCGTCCCATCCGGCAGCACACAGCGCAGCGACGCCGGATACTCCCGACCAAGCCACGCCTCCTGCTTCGCAGGCGCGATCAGGCCCTTGGTCGCCGGGTCGAACCGCACGCGCTTGACCCCGGTGAGGGTGGCGCGCTGGTAGGCGAACTCGTCCTCCATGGCCAGCGTCGCGCGCTCCCCGACCGTAAAGGCAACTCCCGGCGCCAGCTCCGTGGACTGCTCGCCACCCGGCGCGTAATGGCCCACCGTAGTGTGAGTGATTGGGTAGTCCGCGCCCTTGCTGTTGGTACGCTGCGTGTCCACCGGGCTGCGCCGCGCAAGGGTGCACTGGGTACCTGCGGGGATTTCGGCGGCACTGAAGGTGCGCTGGGCGCCGTCGGCAAGCTGGAAGGTCTCTTGAAATGCACCGCAGCTCAACTGATAATCGACGCCCACCTTCGGGTACAGTGCCTGCTCCCCGGTGTAGCGCTGCGTGATGGTCAGCCCGTTGCCGGCAGGGGTAAACGTGTTGTTCACGGTGGCCGTATTGGTCTGGCCGGTGATGGTCAGCGCCACGTTATCCACGTCAGTGTCCCAGTTCACACCACCGGGCAGCTGAGGGCGATCCTCGGTGAAGGTACAGGTGTTGCCGTAGGGCACGCGCATGGTGGCGCCGGGGCCGTCGTCGACACGCGGATCCCCCACTTTCAGCGTGACGGGCGCACCCGGAGCGACCGTCGCGGTGCCCTCCAGCTTGATTGCCTCGACCGTGCCATTGCTCACGACGTTGCGGGAACCACACGCGAAGTTGAACGTGTAATTCGCGGGCAAGCTGCGCACCCCGTTGGCAGTCACGACCTTGGAAAGCTGTGCAGTGCCGTACTTGTAGTCGTAAGTACGGGTGATGGTGAATGCGTCCGCCTGCCCATCGCCGACCGTCAACGTCTGCGGCGCGACGGTCGTGCTCTGCAGCTCGAACGTGCGCACCGGGCCCTCGCCGGGAGCCGCGGTGGGCTCCTGCGAGCTCAACGTACACGTAGATCCGACCGGCATCTTCGGGATGACGGCGTGGCCATCAGTCAGCGTCACAGTGCCGGTGCGCTTCGTCGCGTCCGGGGCCGTGCACGCATAGTTCGCTCTGAAGCCCTGGCCCGTCACGGACGGCAACGCACCCGCCGGGCCCGCAAGCACCTGGTGCACCTGCACATCGGCGGTGCGGTAGTCGTAGGTGCTGCGGATTTCCACCGGCTCGGCGGCCGCAGGCCCGGTCGCAGGCAGGCGGAGCGCCAGCCCGTCCTGCTGCTGGGCGGCACCGGTGGCGTCCCTGCTGGTCAGGCTGATGTACTTCTGCTGCTCCGCTGTCAGCCCTTCGACGGGGCGCAACACGCAATCCTGCCCGCGTGGCACACCATCCACGGTCACCGGGGCGCCCCCGCGGACCGTGATCTGCCGCGCAGGCGCATTGGTGGCCGGGCAGCTGAGCTCAAACGTGAATTCCTGATTCTGCAGCACGGGCGTCGCCGCCGGGCCCTGCACCACATGACGCAACTGCAGCGTCGCAGTCCGCGCCGAGTACTGGTTCTCCGCCTCAACAGCCGCAGGTGCGGTATTCGGCTGCAGCGTCAACGTATGCTGCGCGCTGCCCTGGTTCGGGGTGCCGTGGGTGGCGCCATTCCACCGCAGATCCAGGTCCGCGCCCGACACCGCCGCAGGCGCGGTTTCCTTGAGGGTGCACGTCGCGCCGGCTGGCAGGCCGTCGACAAGCTGGCGAGAACCCGGCTGCACCTCGCGGGACCCGCTGAGCTTCACATCCGGGTACGCGGCCTGGAACCCCTCCGGGGCCGTGCACGCGTAGTCGATGGTGAACTTCTTGCCGGCAAGCTCCGCGTAATTGCTCGCCGTGCCGGTGACCCGCTTGTTCAGCTCCAACGATGCCGGGGCGAAGCGAGACTTCCAGTGCACGTTACAGTTGATTTCCCGGTTTTCCTTGTTCGCGAATTGCACCTCGGAGACGCCCTCCGCGCGGTTTTCCCGGAACCAAATGCCACTGCGCTCCGCATCCGCGCGGCTCAGCGGCGCACCGTTGTGCGTCAAACGCACCGGGGCCTGGTCAGTGTTGGCTCCTGGCTCGTACACGAAGGTGTCCGTGGCGCCGTCAGCGGAAATCGCGCTACACGTCCACTCCGGGGAGTAACGACGAAAGGCCAGATCCTTCCCAGCCATCGTCGACTGCAGCCCGACAGTATCCTCCGGCACACCGTCCGCGTTCAGACGACGCAGCACCGGAGTAGTGCTCGACCCACCGACTGGCTCAATCCAGTTACGCTGTTGCCCATCCTGGGTGAAAATCCTCGTCACCGGCTGCTCCGCCTGGCCGGTGAACGCCTGCTGCGCCGCCGTGTCCGCCGTGCCCAGCTCCTTGCCTTCCTGAGTGGAGATGCGGTTAAGCGCGATCGCCATCGCGAACGCCTGGTTGCCGCGCGGGTCCGGGAAGCGTGCCGTACCGCCCGAGTTCGACGCGATGCCAATCTCAAACGCCGTCGGCGAATCCAACCCAACAAGGAACGTGCCGTAGGTACCGCCGGAGTCATTATCACAGATGAAGTCACGTTTCTTGCCGCCCATGTCGGCCCACTGCCACTGATTCCTCTCGACGCCCGCCCCGAACGTCTTCCGGCACGCCTCACGACTGCCGTTCGGCGTCAGCCTAATCGGCGGATTGACCGTGCCCGTGCCGCCCGAGTTGGAGACATCCACGCTGATCATTTCGCCGCCGAGCACACTGCCCGTCGACTCGGCATCCGCAACCATCATCCGAAACGACGGCAGCGGCTGCCCGCGGTACGTGAACTTCACGTTGCGGAACGAAAGGCGCACGAAGCGGTTCTTCTCCGTCTGGAAAATGTCATTCGCGGTAGCCCCCGTCTCCGCAACGAAGAACGATTGCCCCGCAATCTGGTTCCCGAACGCAGCCCGGCTCCACGGCGGCTGCTGCCCCGCCGACAAGCTGCCCTTATTCGACCCCGTCCCCGTATCCGAGGCCTCCACCGTCACCGTGTACGTCAGCGTGTAATCCCCGAAACGCTTCGTCACATTGTGCGTCCCCGGCTTCGCAATATCCGACGCATCAATCCAACACATCTGGTTCGCCCACTTCTTGGCGTCCCCGTCCGCCTTACGAAACGAGCAGTCCCCAATATTGACGCGGCCGTTAGCGTCGGCGGCGCTCGCTGAGCTTTGACCGCCGAGGCCTCCGAGCACGGCAACCAGCGCGAGCAGCATGGACACAACTACTGCCGCTGCGGCTCGTCGCAGCCGAGGCGGTTCGCCAAATGCTGGCCAACCCGCTGTTGTCATGAAACCGCCCTTTTTGCTGTGCTCCAGCTTCTATGGATGCTTCTATTGGTGTAAAACACCGCAATCGTACCGTGCTCGAGGAGAGAACAGCAATACTTACAGAGCCTTAAGAATCCCCAGGTAAATGGGGGTGGGGGTTTGCTTTTTGGGTGGGCGCACTGTGGGGCCCTCCGCATTACCTTGCTGAGCTTTCTTCCCCTTTTCCTGAAGGACCCCATTGGGGCTTCTTCTTGGGAATAAACATACTGCCCAACAGGCTTAAGAAACCGAGAATCCCCATACCCGTTGCAAATGGAGTTCGGTCAAGCAGCTCAAGAATTACCGCCACAGCCAAAAACAAAACCGCTAGGCAGACAAACATCCACTGTCCTCTTCTCACCGCTCTCCCCTCTTCACGGATTGATTCGGCTAGAGCGTAGTTGACTGCGGCGTTGGACCTTGTCGCTTCATTCGCCGCAATGGCAGAGTCCTCTGCCATTGCGACAATTCTGTTTGCTAAACCAGCTTCGACCTCTTCGTAAGCTTGAAGTTCACTAGGATGAGGCAAAGGAGCAACTCGCATCACGCTCATGAGATCGTGCGTGACCCTGTTACTAACCTGATCTAGCACCTCGGCTTCTAAAACATCATCTTGTTCTGAGAGTCGATCGCCTGCCGCAGTGCCTGCCCCGTTTGCTTCCACGCTTTCTCCAGGTTTTCCGCTGGATCGTGGATACGTGCTTCCCGAATTATCCGACCGTCGCTGGAGCGAGCTATCACCCTGCCACGGGTCATGTTGCGCATCGTTCGAGTGCTCATTCGCCATCCCACCTCCATCTCCTGGTAAAGAACGTTTATTGTCCCATAGCCATTACACTATGACAATTATGCCATCGACATCCCTTTCTGGCAGGTAAGTACAGGCGACATCAGACTCCAACGTCCACGCACCAAATTCCTCGATTTATCCCCATCAAACCCGACGTTTCACCAGCTCACAACACTCGAGGTCCATATGGAATGTGGTCTTAGACCGGCATCCTCCCGCAGGTTTGAGGCGCCTCAACGATTAACTCTCTAACCGCCTGTCCGTCCGTTTCAGCCATTAATCCCACAGTTTCTCCGCGTAGAAGCCGCCGTCTGCAGCACTTTGCTAGCAGCGTGGCTTTGCACGACAGACGGGCTACCCATGCTAGAGTGTCCGACTAGCGTTGCACCTTCATCGAAAGCCGAGTCTCAGGCTTAAGGGTCTAAAGGGGCATTACTCCCATCTGCAATTCTGTTCACAAAATCCCGACTCCGCTCGTGATGACTATCCCACCCCAAATACCTATCCCCAAGAAGTCGGCTCCGAGGACCTATCAGGGGCTGAAGAGACATCATGCGTGTAGCCCCCAGCAAAAGCAGCAACGGAAAAGCGGGAAAGTCCCAACCCTTCCGTTGCTGCCTCCCAGATAGGCCTACTCCCTAGTCCCCGATCTGATCACGCCCACGCTTCACGATCAACGGGTCCGGCGTCCCCACCACATCATGGTCCTTGTTGGTGTATTCGAACTTGCTCAGGATGTAGCGCATCGCGTTGAGGCGGGCGCGCTTCTTGTCGTTCGACTTGATGGTGATCCACGGCGATTCGTCAGTGTCCGTGTAGCGGAACTGCTCTTCCTTGGCGTTGGTGTAGTCGTCCCACTTGTCCAGGGATGCGAGGTCCATCGGCGACAGTTTCCATTGGCGCACCGGGTCTACTTGGCGGATGGCGAAGCGGGTGCGCTGCTCTTTCTGGGTGACGGAGAACCAGAACTTGGTCAGCGAGATGCCGGAGCCAAGGATCATGTTCTCAAGCATCGGCACTTCACGGAGGAATTCGGCGTGTTGGGATTCGGTGCAGAAGCCCATGACGCGTTCGACGCCGGAGCGGTTGTACCACGAGCGGTCGAAGAACACGATTTCGCCTGCTGCCGGGAAGTGTTGGATGTAGCGCTGGAAGTACCAGGAGGTGGATTCGCGCGGGCTCGGCTTTTCCAGGGCGACGGTGCGCGCACCACGCGGGTTGAGGTGCTCGTTGAAGCGTTTGATGGTGCCGCCTTTACCCGCTGCGTCACGACCCTCAAAAATAATGATGTGGCGCTGACCAGTGTCTTTAGTCCAGTTCTGCCACTTCAGCAGCTCAATCTGGAGGGCACGCTTTTGTTCTTCGTACTCGCTCCGGCTGAGGCGTTCTTCGTAGGGGTAGTTTTCGCGCCAGGTTTCGATTGGTGTCCCGTCCGGCATGAGCAGCGCCGGGTCGTCTTCATCGGTGTCGTCGACGATCCAGCCTTCTACGGCGGCGAGGTCGATCATTGGGAGTTCGTCATCCTTGTGGTCAGCCATGTATCAAGTTTAACCCCATTGCCCCCGGATCGGCGCTGATTGTTGGTTTTTATTTATCGACGCCACCCCCGTTTTCCCACGCATTCCCAAAAGGGAAAACCCCGCCACATTTTGTGGCGGGGTTTGTATCAGGGGGTCTTAGGAAACCAGACCGATCAGCTTCACGATGGCGTCTGCGCCTTCGCCGAGCTGCTTCAGAATGGTCAGAAGTGCGCCTGCTACGTGTGCGTCAGACGAGAGGAACGCCCAGTTCTCGAGTGCCTGCATGAGTTTACTCCTTTGAGTTTAAAATCAGTGGGATGTTGAGAGTTAAGCCGTGATTATTTCGGCAGGGCAGTTGCTTTGTCGCCCAGCTTGCCGAAGTTGATAAACAGGTCCGGAATGAGGCGGAACAACTTGACGATATTGCTGGAGAAGGTGCTGAAGTCCTTCAACGCGTCGGTGATGACTGCGAGATCCATACTTACCCCTTACAGGTCTTGACATTGTGGGCGGGTGCCCGTGTGTCTACATTTCTTAAGGTTGCACACCGTGATGGTGTGTCTTAGCCGTTAATTTTGCACGTATTTTTAACTCACGTCAAGGCTTCGTGAATGATTCACCTCACATTAGGGGCACCCGGCGCGTGTACCTTACATACATGACGTGACAGCAAACGTTCAGGCGAGTTTCCCCAGCGCATCACCACAAAATATAAAATACTACTTAAGCTGCTGAAATGCGTTCATACAGGTGACCGCAAACTATTCTTCCACCGTTTCTTTGAACTTCCTGTGTAAAAGCGACATTCGAACCATTGTTGCACGGCCCCCTATTTCTGATAGTTCGCTGAGCACGGATCGTTACGGCTTTCGCTTCCACCCCACCGCCACGACGATCTCTCACCCCAGCTAAAAAGCGTTCGGCATTAGCGAACGTTCGGCAATACCGAACACCCCAAGCCATGTTGACTGGCATGCACGCTTTAGCCCAGATTTTTCGCCCGGCCGCAGATGTTAATCACTGTCGTCGATACAACCGTTCCTCGTGTTGGTTCGGTCTCGACAAACCTTTTCAATCGTGTAAAATCCGATACATAGTTTCCCCGTTCTCCTCGGAGGCGGGTTTTCTTTTTGCCTAGTTTCGCATGTGGAACTCTATCACGCTGTTATTAGTGGGTCACGTCTATGGCTCATGGCGGCAAAAGAGGATATGTTGGAGTGACGACGGGCCGGTTACCGGAGCGTTGTCGCCTGGAGGCGCCTAGGCTCCAGAGCTTTTTAAGACCTCAGAGAATCCGTTTTTAGAGCTAATGCCTAAGGATGACGTCTTTTCGTGAGATTGATGTCTCCTCACGCCTCAGTCCGAAGGCCAGCCAAAGCCCTGTCACGCAAACGTACCCCCGTTGCAACTACATAGATTTCTAAATAGTTTTTTGGGCACGGTTACTGAAGCGTCGCAGCACGGCAACACTGGAACCGTTTCGCCTGCCGAGGAACACACGCAGGTTGCCTGGTCGTATCACGGAAAACTCGTCTCCGAAGTCGTTGACGCTTGCGAGGTAGAACGATTTTCCGCGACCGAGAAACGCTTCAGGACGCAACGCTGGCGCTGGTTCGCGTCGCCAGAGACAAGGCAACCGCACGGGCCTCGACGAAGTCATCGAGCATTTAGGGTTTTCCCGGTCCGAGCTAGAGGCCGAACTTCACAGCAACAAAGCATAGCTATACAGCGCAAGTCACCCCGCGCATAAGCCCGCCTCATTGACGACGCCATCTACGACCTAGAAACCTCCAGCGCGGAGATACACAAATTGGGGTCACCTGTTAAACAAAGTGGTTGAGATCCTAAGGCCTTCATCCGCGAGTCCGCGATCGACAAACACCGCGAAGAAATGACCACACCCGAAGTCTGCGACTGGGTAGCACACTTTACCGGCCGGCACCCAGCAGCAACATCGTTAAGGAACTGGATTACTGACAGACGCAACGGCTACATCCGAGCTGCCCGGAGGGTGTTATCGGCAAAAACAGCGCGACGTTTCGTGGGGTACCCGCCATCCCCGCGGTGGCTACTTCCTCACTACGTTGTTGTTCGAAAATGCTACGCGCGCTTCTTCAGAAAATACGATTTCCAAAACCTATTTTTCGAACGATCCTCAGGGTAGCGACGTGCCATGAATTCATCTGTGCGGTGACGTGAAGTTTCGGCAGCTTCCAAAAGGGCAGCAACAATTTCAGGGTCGACTGACGAAATGTGCGCTTTGTCTTTACGTCGCTGCGGATAGCGTGTCGTCATTTGAGTTTCTCCTTCCCCTCATCTTCGTCATCGTAGTGCAAAATGAGCACCGGCAGGAGCATCGCAAAAATACAAATGAATCCAACGGAATATGGGATTATCCCAAGTGAACGAAGAGTTGTGTTTGTTCCACTCCTATTTCGTTCCGGTTCGGCAAAAGCGAGACCCCCACCTGGCGTAAGGTTTCCTGGACTACTCGACTCCTTGCGCAGTTGAGCCTCAAGAGCATTGGCGTAATCTTCAGCTGCCTGTGCGATTTCCTTTTCTTCTTCGGCGATTTTGCGCGAAGTCAAAACGCTCCTAATGAGACTCGGTGACTGCAATCGCATGAGGGCGTTGTTGGTAAGAGAGTTGTCAATTGCCCATTGCAGCTGTTTGTAGTACTCGGTGCGATCATCTGACTCTTTTTTCTGCTCAATAGTCTTGAACCCAGATATCAACGCTATAGCTGCAACTATTGGGGTCAAGCTAGGAAAAACATATTTGCATACCCTTGACAAATAAAACGGCCATGATAGGTCTGAACACCAAATATAGTATCCAGCAATTACACCGATTAATAGGAGAAATCCACAAACTAGGAGCTTGACCTTAAGCCGCTGAGAAGGCAACCGCTCTTCAGTACTTTTGGACAAAAATTTCCTATGTTGATTGAGATCGCCCATGTGCCACCCCCAGTATTAGCACTAGCACTATTACTTATTACTCCAAATAAGCAACACGTCAGGCGTAGTCGACGTGTGTTCCCCTTTGTACATTTTCCGTTTTGCGAGCACCCAGACACCACTACTTGCAGCTGGCCGAGGCAAAGCATTCGGTTCGTCCAAGACGTGGGAGTCGGCTCCCAAAACAGCGTAGTTGGTATCTGCAGTTTTTGGCTCTAGTTGTGCACAACCCGCCCGAGTGAGGGGAACACCACGTTACTAAATGCGTAGTCCTAACAGCTGGTCGGCGAAAACCTGCCTCAGCCCCCATCACGCCATGTACCGCTCAATCCCCTTCACCGACAGCAGAAGATGCAGCGGCTGCCCCGGCATCTCCTGAAAACCAGCGTGCTGCATGTAGAACTGCTTCGCCCGCTCGTCCAGCGCGTGCACAACTACCGCCGCGGCACCGACTTCAACGGCAACGGTAAAACAGCGCTCCAGCGCATCGCGCAGCAGCGCCTTGCCAACGCCTTTCCCCTGAGCATTCTGGTCAACCGCAAGCCGTGCAAGGATGATCACCGGAATAGGATCCGGCCGCCCCTTCGCAAAACGCTCCGGCGCCACCTTAGCGACGATACCCCCGGTACACACCGCATAGTAGCCAACGACCCGCTCATTCCACGTTGATACATACACCGCACAGTTGTTGGCACGCTGGTTTTGCATCGCGTAGCGGTGAAACCACGTATCAAGCGACGCCTCCCCGCACCGAAACTCAGCCCGATTATCCGACTTCTCCAACCGACGTGGCGGGTGAAGAATCCCATCAGCTTCCAAAGCTGAACTCCTTGCCAAAAGGAGTTTCCTCCGCAAAAAGCGTACCTAGCCGTGAAAAGTCGGCAGGCTGAGCAAGCAACTCCTCCACACGAGAAAAATCGTCCATCCCCAACACGAAGAGCCGCTGATCAGCAAGCACTCTGGCAGCGCGCTCAACAGCGCTCTCAAGCACAAACTGCGATACCGAGGAATTCGTCACCTCAGCCGCACGCCGCAGGCACTCCTCCTGCACTGACGATGTACGCAGATTCAGCCGTCTATCTTTCACAGCCATTTCAACCTCCCAAAACCCTTGTACTCACAATGTACACACACAAGAGGTCGAGGGCAAGGCTCGTAATTTGAGAGTCACCATCGCCACGGGTGCAGGTCTTCCTTATCGACGACGGCCCCACCAACCCAAAGAACACAATCTCCTCTGAGCGCGGCCTCCCATAAGCCTCAAAAGGGGCATGTTCAATCTCCCCCGATGCCCCCCTAAAAACAAGCACCCCGAGAGACCTTGACGCAACTAAAAGCAATCCTTTTAGAGCCGGTAGCCTCGAGGCTAACGTTTTCTACGGTACCAGATAGAAGGCTTCGCCCGTCGCTTTGCCCTTGTCCGCTCACCGAGCTGCCACAAGCCCAAAGTCGAATCCGATTCACGCGTGACCAAATCTGCTTTCTAGTCAGACGGTTCACTTTCAAACCGGGAGCGAAGACATTACACCGTAGCGCCACTTGTCGGCAATTGGTCGATTGCACTCCAAAGTCCCGAAGGGGCTTGGCCCCGATCACTGTTGATCAGCGCCAAGCCCCGTCAGCTTGTTCGTAACGTCACGCGCTCAGGACGCACTCTCCACTAAGCGACGACCCGTCGTCGTCCCACCAACGCACCAGCGGCGATGAGCGCACCGCCGAGGAGGATCGGCAGTTGCAGGCCGTTTCCGCCAGTCTTGGGCAGGTTGCCCTGGCGGACGTTGGCAACGGTCAGTACCGCATCCTGGGAGGTAAGCTGCCAGGAGCTCGGTGCCACCGCCTTATCGACCTGCGTCGCGACAATTTTGGCATCTTCATCTAGCGCGATCGTCACATTCCCGTTGTCCACCGACAACGAAAACACAATCGGCTTCACAAGAAGATTGTAAACACCCAGACTGTCTTGAGGCGACCGAGTCTCTACGAGCTGATAGTGACCCGGCTCCAATTCTTCTGACTTGAAGATTCGATTCTCCTTATCGTAAATCATTGGGATTCCATTACCGATGACTTGGCCATTTTCGTCCAGTTTTTGAAGTATAAACTCAGCACCGTCTAGACGGTTTTCTGGCTTCAATAGCTCGTGCGAAACTGCATCGGAAGAAATCTTTGCAATCACAAGCCGAGCTTTTTTCTCTACTTCTGGCGGAGGCACACAGGCCTTCGCCTCCTTGGGCCCAACTTGTACAGAGTTGAAAAGCGATTTGCCGGGTGCACATTCATCTCCAGTCTCGTTTCCTGTATAGGCATCGAGAGAGATTGTCATTTCAACATTAAATTGATGGATGCCATTACTTGTAGCACCAAATCTATTGAGCCCCTTCGGCTGTATCGTTCCACCGCCAGATAGCACAAACGGACCTTGGCCAGTTTGAAATGTCGTGGCATACGATTTCCCGAATTCATCGACCAAGGACCAAGAAGTCTTTTTCACAACAATCCCCGTCGGCATCGTTGGAGTGTCGACTACCTTACTATAGGCAGCCTCGCGATTTCCTGGGTTTGTTACATTTACCTGGTATTTTACTATATAGGTCCCGTCTTCCTGCTTCTTCGCAGACTGTCCAATCGCTTCTTTGGTGACGTCTGGAACAATTGGTTCTGGTGTCGTCGTAGGAGCCTTTGCCGATGCACCGTCAGTATTGTATGAGGACGGTGCAGTTTGAGCGCCGACTACTTCGACTTTTAGGAGATTTGGAGCCTTCGCCGTCGGGTTCCCGACCTTAATTTTGATTACTTCCGTTGTGTTCGAGTCCACGGAAGACCGGCCACCCTTTCCGAAAGCAATCGATCCGTCTTCTTCAACCCATGCTTGTCCCCAAACAGGCGCTTGGTCTGTAATGTTGAGAAACTGACCGACGGTCTGCCCATCAGGCATCTTCATATCGGTAATATCCACGCGCAGGGGGGCACCACCGCTCGTGCTAATACGTTCCAAGAAAACGCGCTGTTTGTTCCTTCCATCGCTTTGCGCCCACCCACTTTGCAGGCCCCACAGATACCCTTTCGCACCTGGGATGGCAACAAAGTCCTCTGAAACCGTACGGAATGTTTGTCCCGGATTCCAGATTGTTTTGGCTTGCAGAGTCACGTTTTTTGCAGGCTTTAGCGTTGCAGTAATCGTGTCTAAATTCACGCTGTAAAGACGGCCACTACCCCATACAGACGCACCTGCGACCCAGTATGTGCCGTCATCATCGAAGGTACCTGCGTTGATGCCGCTACCGAGGTCGTTGGATGTTGTATTGTCCGGATGATTCTCGGGAAGAAATCCATCAAGTCCTTGAAGCTTGCCCAAATCAAAAACTTCACCCGTATAAGGATTTATCTGCAGTAAGTGGCCTGCGGGGAAACAAGGGTCATCCCTGTGGCCCGTCTTCACCGAAATCCTGGGCTGACTAACAGCATAGAGGTAGTTATCGTTCTCGTTGTAGGCAAGTGCGTTATATACCCACCCGCTGGCGGGTCCGATCTTTTCTGACTGCAATGCACCTTGTCCGTCTTCTACCTGAAGATACAGCTGCGAAGAAGTTCTATTGCTAGAGGCTTGTGGGCTCGCGACGATAAATCGTCGGAAGCCATATTTTTGCTCCGCAATGGAAAGTAAGCGAGGTGGCTGTCGATGAACAGATTTTACATCGCGAAGCTCACATTTATCGCCGTGCGTAAGTGGCAACACGTCAGCGTCGGCTGAAGGAAGAATCGGAAGATCTTTCTCTACCGGAGCCGCGAGGGAGCCTTGCAAAGTGATGTCCTCGGGTCTGGTTGGAGCCGATCTGTAGGAAGTCCGAAGCGTCACAGTCGAGTCTGCCGAAACCGGTACCGAGTCGATTCGGCGGCCGTCCTTCGTCGGGAACCATGTAATAACCACACGATCCGGGTAGGTCTCAACTTTATTTTCGAGCCTTACACCGTCCGTTTGCTCAATTGGAATAGAGAAAAACACATCTTCTAATCGGACTGAAGGGCTCAGAGTTACTGTTGCACTTGAGAAATTAGAACGCGCTTGAACATCGAATGTTGTCTCGTACGGATTGTCGCCAATAGTCGTGTGCGAGGATACTGGAATACCATCACCTGCGACATTCACCTTGTGGTCCTGAGGCTTATTGTCCATGTCCTGGCCCCACATCTGGACCCGGTAAATACCGTTTGGAGGTGCCACGGGATTCAGGATTACCGAGTCGCCACCCTTGATATAGAGGTCAGTAATACTCGGAATGAGCTGAAACTCCGTGTCATAAGACTTTCCCTTGGCGTTCTTATTCCAAAAAATCGCGTTAGCGAAATCAATGGTTCGGTCAACGACAATCGCCCCCTGACGAACGACGCGGATCCTAACTGGACCGGAGATATCCTTCGTATTGTTATCGTTTCGGTTTTTCTTGATGGCGAACCTGGTTACTCGCCAGTTACCAGTCTCGTTGATCTTAAATTCAATTTGGGGGTTGTCCCCCAAGAAATCTGGCTTAGCATCGGTAAGAGAAAACTCTTGATCCTGCTGCCCTGGGACACCCGGAATATCTCCCGGGGCAGCAGCGCGGTCTTGTGAATCCGCAACCTCCTCCGCGGGGCGCCCCTTGCCATAACCAGACTCGGCAAGCTGTGCCTCGGACGGCACTTCGGCGCTCTCGGCGATCGCGTACTCACCGGCGTCGGTCGTGCGGGCCTCAATCTCAACGACCTGCGGCGGAATCGTGTGCAGGGCGTTCAGGTTGAACGCCACAAAACCGCCATCCTTAGCGTTCACGTAGCCGTAGTCGTAAGGCTCGAGCTTGCGGCCATCAGCAGTGACGGACAGGACTTCCTTGATCTCGCCCTTGCCCTCACGCTTGAGCGCGAAGATGTTTTCCTTCGACGCCTTGCCGCCGAACTCCCATGCCTCGCCATCGGGGTCGTTGACCACGATGCGGTCAACGACGCCCTTGCGCTCGACGGTCACGGGGTTCGCGGTGGCCGGGGCCTCTGCTGGTTTCGAAGCAGATGCAGAGGCCGGATTAGAGGCCGACGCTGCGGCAGGCGCCGAAGGCGTGGCGGAGGAAGACGGTGTGTCGTCGTCCATCCACGAGTAGGTGGGCAGGCCGGCGTCGTCGGTAGTGATGTCGGAGACCGTCGTGGTCTCCTCCGCCTGAACGGCCGGGTACGCGCCCAGGCCGGCGGCCAACGCCACCGAGGCTACTACGGCTGCAAGTCCACGGGCACGGTGCCGAGCAGGAGATCCTGCAGGTTTGATAAAGTTTCGCATTTTTCTTTCCCTACTTCCGCTTTACCGTGTCTCGTTCTTGCTTCGCCGCGCCAGGAACAATCCCAGCACAATTAACAGTCCGCCAAGTCCCGCGGCCCACAGCACGTTCGCGCCGGTGGACGCCAGCGACCCGCGCTCTTTCTCGGGGACGGCGCGGGGGTGGGTCACCGTCGTGACCACCCCGTTCGGTTTCGTTGTCACGATTGTCGACGGCACCGTGGTCGTCACCGTTGTCGGTGTGCCATTCGGAGGGGTCGTGGTGTACGTCGTCCGGATGGTGGTGCTCACTCGAGGAGGTGTCGACGTCGTCGTCTTCGTCGTGGTCACCGTGTTACCGGGCTTTGTTGGCGTCGTTGATGGTGGCTCGGAAGGCTCCCACGGTGGTGGGGTGCCGTAGCTCTTGTCTCACTTCATCACCAGGACGTTTTCGTACTCGTAGCGGATGCCGCGTTCGTCAGGAAGTGGGAGGATGAGCAGCTTCGGGCTGCTCAGGTGGTACTCGTACTTCGTGTCCGGCGCGGACTCCTCCACCAGGTACAGGCCCGGGGTGAGGTTGTCGAACATGACCTCGCCGCGCTGGTTCGTCGCCTTCGTTTCGATGACGTCGAGGCCGCGCGAGCGGGCGTCGTCAAGCGTGGTTTTCTTTGCCACGTTGCGGCCTTGCTCCGAGGTGATGTCGATGCCCCGCACCTTCGACAAGGTGAACTTGGCGCCGGCGATGGCGGGAGGCTTCTGACCGGCCGGGACCTGGTCGTACGGGTTGGTGCCCTGCTTCTTCAGCAGCAACTGGATCGGCTTATTCTTGTCGATGCTCGCCGGATTCAGGTTGGCGTCATTACCGCTGATTGGGCGCACGTCAGCCACCGCGGGCGAAAACGCACCCGCGGCAAGCATCGTGGCTGCACCACACGCTGCCAATAGTTGGGACAAGCGCATTAGGACAGAACCTCCTCGTTCACAGCGCCGGAACGGTCGCTCTTCTTCTTTTCGCGGTACACCCACCAGATCAGCGCCAGCAGGATGAGCAGGGACACCCCACCGAGTGCCCACATCCACCACTGCAGGGTGGAGGTGGAGTCGTCGAGGACGCTGGCCTCATCTGGGTCCATGGGTACTCGCTCCGCGTGGACGAGCAACCGGTGCGTATTGATGCCGTACGGCGTACAGGTGATCAGCGTCAGCAGGTCGCGCTCGGGGTCGGCGCGCAGGCTGTCGGTCTCATCCGGCAGGACAACTTCGATGTCGTACACCTTGTACTTCATGCGCTCGCCAAACGTGGATACATAGATGGCGTCGCCGACTTTGATGTCGGAAAGGTTGTCGAACAGGGTGGCAGTAGGAATCCCAGTGTGTCCCGTAATCACGGAGTGCGTGCCCACACCACCGACCGGAAGTGCCGTGCCAAACATGTGGCCAAGACCCTTTTGCAGCGTATCCTCCGCAGTACCGTGGTAGACCGGCAAGCGGGTATTCGTACTTGGGATCACAATCTGGGACATCGCAGGAAACCCTGCGAGTTGCCGCAAGTACTCCTGATACGACGCATTATCTTTTGAAACTCGAGCCAACCATGGATCAAGGATTGGACCGTCTTTGTGGTCCTGGTTGTACGCTCTGGCGGCTTCAATCTCAGTATTCAATTGCGGCTCTGGCTGGTCATGCAGCAGAGCTTCGTAATCCTTTGCCACCTGTTCCTGCATTCGGTTGTTCCACTGCGTAGCAACTACCGGATACATCAAAACAGCCAGCCCAAGAAGGATGATGATAGCTGGAACACCGACGCGCTGAAACAGCGATTTCGCTCCAGGCTGCCGCCTGTGCTTCGCCTTCGTTGGTGCAGTCACAGAAATCAACGTCTTTCTTGTTGGGAAATATTTTGGAAAACTGGGCGGAGTTTTACGCCCTCCGCCGACGGCGTGATGTGGCGCTAAGAAAGCGCGACATCAGGGCCATGGAACCTAGGCGGCCTGGGAGTTACGGCGAGCGACGTATGCGCCGCCACCGATGATTCCAAGACCAGCCAGGATCAGGATGGCAATACCCATACCACCGGTGTTTGGCAGGAACGGCGTAGTGTCCTCCAAGTTGACGACCTCACCATCGTTGTCGCCCACCTTGATGTTCTGGAGGGTGCCAGCGTTCTTCCAAAGCAGGGTGAACTCGATTGGCTGGGACAAAAGCTCGAAGCCCTTCGGGGACTTCGTCTCAACGAGGCAGTACTTGGTCCACTGGTTCTTGGTGTTCGGATCGTTGTTTGCACCGTCGTTGACGTGCAGACCATCAATCTTCACCATGCCGTCCTGGCCAGAAACGAACGTGCTCTTACCTTCAGTGGTCTGAAGCGCCTTATCGTTAGTGACCGCTGCCTTGCAGTCCTGGCCATCCGTGGCACCGTAGACCTGGAACTCAGCACCCTCCAGCGGCTTACGCTCCTTGCTCACCTTCTTAAATTGGATGCCAGCGTAACGAGTCTCGACATCGTTCGTCGGCTTTTTCTTTTCCTCTTGAACATTGTTCGGGTTGTTCTCGATCTGCACAGCGGTGTTCTTCAGGATGCCATTAGCAGGCATCTCGTTGACCTTCGCAGTGATCTTGACGGAGATCTGCTGGCCGTTCTTAATCTTTGCTACGCCAGCTTCAGTGAAGGTAACAACAACTTTCTGACCTTCAACCTTGATCTTGTAGTCGGATGGCTCGAAGTCGTTGCCGAGAACTTGGACGTCCTTCTCCGTGGTTGAAGCCTTCGGATCGAGAGTATCTTCAATCCGGTAGATGGTGCGCTTTTGACGATCAGTATCGATCGTCTGCGCCCAGGTATCGATCGTGTACTCAACCTGCTGGCTTACATTCTTGCCAGAGTCAACGACAGACTTTTTCGGTTCCTTCTGCTTGTAGTTCTTCGGGTAAGCAACGACGTCGTACATCCACTCCGTGCCACCAGCCTGAGCGTTGGCCTTCGTCATCGGCACGAACACGAGGAAGTCAGCTGCCGGGGAGTAACCCGCTACAGGAGAAGTTTCCTTAACGAGATAGACGCCAACCTTGAGGTCTGACCAGACAATCTTGCCGTCTTTATCTGTCTTCACCTCTGCGAACGGGGTTCCAAGCTTCGCGCTACCCGCGGTCAGCTTTGATGCGGCCACCAAACCTGCATTTGTCGTCAGGTCAGCATTAGTGACAGGGTACAGGGTGAACCCAGCATCCTTAAGGTTTTCTCCCTTGACCGTGGTGTCTTCCTCGCCCGTAGGTGTACCAAGGCTTTCTGGGTCAGCCTTCTTGTAGAGGGTGATGGAACCCTTCTTGGCGACATCGATCGTCGACTTCGCGACAGCTGGGCCGTTCTCCTGCGCCATCGCGTCCTGCGCAGCGATGCCAGCAGAGCCGGCGAAGGTCAGGCCTGCTGCGATTGCGATCGCGGCGGTTTTCTTGAGGGCAATTGTCATTTGGTTTCCTTCCAAAAGAGGTCTCTTGGGGCCCTCAGCGCACTTCAAGAAGTTAGGTTTCTTGCGCACGCGCCAGTGGCCCAACTTTGGGAACGCATTGAATTTAAGCACCCCCCCCCCGCTTTGTCCAAGTCATTTAGTACGAAATCTCAAGGTTTCTCAGCCGACATATTGACCCATTTATGCAGCGCAAACCGGTTTTATTCGTTGACCATTACATATGTAGCCGGCTGTCAGTTAACGCTAGACATTCTGACCGTCAGGATTCTCCAAAACTCTTAGAGATTCCTCATACTTTCTGACCACTTATGGGGGAGTTTTCAGCGCTGCCGACGCAAGGCCCTTTGCCGCCACAATCATTCCGCTCGACCTCCTCCGGTCGACCAACGCTGATCAGCGCGAAATCAGCAAAATCGCGTGAAACAGCCCAAATTGCCGTGACCTGGGTTGGTCGACGGGAACGAAATCGAGGTGGAAACAGCGCGAAACCTATGCCGAGCCACACGCAATTCTGTTCACAAAATCTCGAACAAACCGAAGAGCCATACCCCAACCCGAAGCCCGACCAACCACAACGCCACAACACGCAAAAATCCCGGGCCACCCCACCGCGAAAGCGGGGCGCCCGGGAGAAAGCCAGTCAGAAACTAGCGGTTTACATCATGCCTGCCATGGCGTCTGGGTCCATGCCTGCACCGGCAGCACCGGCTGGCTCAGGCTTGTCGGCAACGACGGCCTCGGTGGTGAGGAACAGGGCCGCAATGGAGGCCGCGTTCTGCAGTGCGGAGCGCGTCACCTTCGCCGGGTCGTTGATGCCGGCTTCCATCATGTCCACGTACTCGCCGTTGGAAGCGTTCAGGCCCTGGCCGTCAGGCAGGTTGGCTACCTTGTCGGCGACAACGCCTGGCTCCAGGCCAGCGTTCAGAGCGATCTGCTTCAGTGGTGCGGAAAGCGCCTCGCGGACGATCTTCACACCGGTGGCTTCGTCGCCTTCGAACCCGAGGTCGTCGACAAGCTCGCGGGCAGCCTGCAGGAGGGCGACTCCACCGCCGGCGACGATGCCTTCCTCGACGGCTGCCTTCGCGTTGCGGACGGCGTCCTCGATGCGCAGCTTCTGCTCCTTGAGCTCAACCTCGGTGGCTGCGCCGACCTTGATCACTGCGACGCCGCCGGCCAGCTTGGCCAGGCGCTCCTGCAGCTTCTCGCGGTCGTAGTCGGAGTCGGAGTGCTCGATTTCGGCGCGGATCTGCTTGACGCGGCCGTCGATCTGTGCCTGGTCGCCGGCGCCCTGGACGATGGTGGTCTCATCCTTGGTGACGACAACCTTGCGTGCCTGGCCCAGCAGCTCAGGGGTGGCGGTCTCCAGGGAGAGGCCGACCTCTTCGGAGATGACCTGGCCGCCGGTGAGGATGGCGAGGTCCTGCAGCATTGCCTTGCGGCGGTCGCCGAAGCCCGGGGCCTTGACGGCGACGGACTTGAAGGTGCCGCGGATCTTGTTCACGACGAGGGTGGAGAGGGCTTCGCCTTCAACGTCCTCGGCGATGATGAGCAGTGGCTTGCCGGACTGCATGACCTGCTCCAGCAGCGGAACGAGGTCCTTGACGTTGGAGATCTTGGAGGAGACCAGCAGGATGTATGGGTCTTCCAGGACGGCTTCGCCGCGCTCCATGTCGGTGGCGAAGTATGCGGAGATGAAGCCCTTGTCGAAGCGCATGCCTTCGGTGACTTCGAGGTCAACGCCGAAGGTGTTGGACTCCTCAACGGTGATGACGGATTCCTTGTTGACCGCACCGTTGCCGACGGCGTACATCGCCTCAGCGATCTTCTTGCCGATCTCCGGGTCGGAGGCCGAAATGCCAGCGGTGGAAGCGATCTCCTCTTGGGTCTCTACTTCCTTCGCGTTATCCAGCAGGTACTTGGAGACCTTCTCGGTGGCTGCCTGGATGCCGCGCTTAATGCCCATCGGGTTGGAGCCAGCTGCGACGTTGCGCAGGCCCTCGCGGACCAACGCCTGTGCCAGGACGGTTGCGGTGGTGGTGCCGTCGCCGGCGACGTCGTCAGTCTTCTTGGCTACTTCCTTGACCAGCTCGGCGCCGATCTTTTCGTATGGGTCCTCGAGGTCAATCTCGCGGGCGATGGTGACACCGTCGTTGGTAATGGTCGGTGCGCCCCAGGACTTCTCCAGGACGACGTTGCGTCCCTTTGGCCCAAGGGTGACCTTGACGGCGTCGGCTAGTGTGTTCAGGCCGTTTTCTAGGCTGCGGCGTGCTTCCTCGTCGAATGCGATCATCTTAGCCATGTAAGTTTTCTCCTTGTATTCGTCGTAAAATGCAGGCGCCCGCGACGGCACGGTTGGCGCGCGGCCAACCTCACCCGCGTTAGCACTCAATTGCCTCGAGTGCTAAGACACAGTTTTAGCACTCTCGCCCGCCGAGTGCAAGGAACCGTCTTCGGCCACCGAGCTGACCTTGGAGCGCGTCTTCGAGTACACGAACCACACCAACACAACGAACAGGGCCGTACTGAACCACGGCGTCCAGGACTGCTCCGTGAACACCTCCAGCGGACTCTCCCCTGCCGCGCCCGCGATGAGCGCCGCGTTGAGCACGCCGAACAGGGACTCGCCCACGATCATGCCCGTGGCCACCAGGGTGCCCATCCGGCGCGCGAAGTCCGGGTGGCGCTGCACCTGCGCCCAACGGTTATAGATGTATCCGATCAGCCCGCCGATCGGCACGATCACCGTGACTGACACCGGCAGGTACATGCCCATGCCCACAGCCAGCGGCGGCAAGCTGTACTTGCCCGTGGTGCGGGTGAGGGTCTCGTCGATAATGATGAGCGCAACGCCGATACCCGCACCGAGCAGAATCAGGCCCCAGTCCAGCGAGCTGTTGAAAATGCCGTTGGCCACCGAGGACATCAACGCGGCCTGCGGTGCCGCGAGCGCGTCCGGGCCTGCGCCCTCCATGCCCTGGAAGCCGAAGCCGGTGAGCATCACCTGCAGGATCGGCGGGATGACCACCGAGCCGAACAGCACACCAATAATCAGCGCCACCTGCTGCTTCCACGGCGTCGCCCCCACGAGCTGGCCTGTCTTGAGGTCCTGCAGGTTATCGTTCGAAATCGTGGCGATACCAAACACGATCGCCGCAGTAAACAGCGTGTACGCCACCAGCGAGCTCGCATTCGCGTCCGTGCCCGCCATGAACGCACCGATCAGCAGCGCGCACGACAGCACCGCAATAATGCCGATCGAGGAAATCGGGGAGTTCGACGCCCCAATCAACCCCGCCATGTAGCCACACACCGACGCCACAATCAGGCCAATGACCAGGATGAACAGCACCGAAATCATGGTCAGTGACAGTGCGTGCTCGTGGATGTCGGTGCCGCGCACGAAGTTCCACAGCAGCAGGCCAATTGGCAGCATCGACGCCACAATCACACCCGCCACGATCGGGAACGGGATGTCACGCTCCGTCACGTCGACAGCCACGCCCTCGTGCCTCTTTTTCGACGCCGCCAACGACGACGCAATACCCGTCGCAATCGGCTTCGCGATCTTGATCAGCGTCCACAGCGCCGCCACCGCCATCGTGCCCACACCGATAAAGCGGATCTCGTCCGCGAACGTCGTGGAGACAACCTCGGCAAGCTCCAGGCCCTCGCCCATATGGACCGCCGACTTCATCGGCAGCAGGATCGCAAAGGAAATCACGACGCCAACCAGCATCGCAATCCCCACCGACAAGCCCACCAAGTGGCCCACGCCCAGCAGCGCCAACGACAGCGAACCACCCATCATCGTGCCGCCCCCACCAACACGGAAGAACCCGGCAACCTCGCTGGCAGCCGCCTTCATGGCCGTCAATAAGGAATAGAACGCCGACGCAATCGCACCAAGAATAATGACGCGCAGACCCTCAGAGTTCTCCGCGTGATCACGCTCCGAACCACCATTGTCACCGTCGCCAACGCGCAGCACCTCCGCCGCCGCGACACCCTCCGGGTACGGCAAATCCGAACCAGTCACCAGCGCGCGACGCAACGGAATCGAATACATCACGCCCAACGTGCCACCCAGGGCACACACTAGGGCTGTCGTCCAGAAGGGGAAACCCTGCCAGTAACCGACCATCACCAGGCCGGGCAGGACGAAAATGATCGCCGACAGCGTACCCGCAGCCGACGCAATCGTCTGCACAATGTTGTTCTCACGCACATTGTGCCCGGCGAACTTCCGCAGCACCGCCATAGAAATCACCGCCGCCGGAATGGACGTGGCAAAAGTCAACCCGACTTTCAACCCCAAATACACATTCGCAGCAGTAAACACCAAGGTGATCAAGCCACCAATGATGATCCCGCGCAGCGTCAACTCACGCATCGTCGAGGCCATTGCAAGACCTTTCAATATATAGGCATAAAAACGAACGGAAAGGATTGTACTCCTCCGGTTGGTGGTACTTTCGACCACATGACACAAACAGCTTTTACCCCAAACCGCGACCGAATTTTCGACGACCTCTCCGCCCTCGTAGGCTTCAACTCCCCACACTCCACGCCTGAGCTCGCCGACCAGCACGAAGCCGCCTGCGCCTGGACGGTTTCCGCGCTCGAGGCCCTCGGACTGGACGTGACCCGCCACGCGACCGTCGATAATGCTGACACCATCATCGCCACCAAAGCCCCAGTCGGCGACGCCCCCACCGTGCTGCTCTACTCCCACTACGACGTCGTGCCCGCCAACAACCCCGACGCCTGGACCAGCGACCCCTTCACCCTCACCGAACGCGACGGCCGCTGGTACGGGCGCGGCGCCGCCGACTGCAAAGGCAACCTCGCCATGCACCTCGAAGCGCTGCGCCTCATCCAGGCCAACGGCGGCACCGACCTCGGCATCAAGGTCGTCGTCGAGGGATCTGAGGAGCTCGGCGGCGACGACGGCCTCGGCAAACTTATCGACGCCCACCCCGACCTCTTCAGCGCCGACGCCATCATGATCGCCGACTCGGGCAACGCCGCCGTCGGCGTCCCAACGCTCACTACCTCCCTGCGCGGCGGCGCCCAGATCAACGTGACCGTCGAGACGCTGCAGGGCGCCATCCACTCCGGCTCCTTCGGCGGCGCAGCCCCCGACGCCGCCCACGCCCTGGTCCGCATCACCGACTCCCTCTTCGACGAAACCGGCCGCACCAGCATCGACGGCGTCGACTGCACCGCCAACTGGAACGGCCAGCCCTACCCCGCCGACACCTTCGCCACCGACGCCGGCGTCCTCGACGGCGTCGCCCTCAACGGCACCCCCGACGACAACCCCGCCGACATGGTCTGGGCCCGCCCCGCCATCACCATGATCGGGTTCACCTCCACCCCCGTCGCCGACGCCGTCAACGCCGTCAACCACCGCGCCGAAGCCCAATACAACCTGCGCGTTCCCGCCGACACCGACGCCGCCGCCATCGCCAACGCCGTCAAGGAACACATCCACGCCCACACCCCGAACGGCGCCCACGTCACCGTGGACATCTCCGGCGTCAACGAGCCATTCGCCACCGACCCCAACCACCCGGCCATCGCCCTGTTCGGCGACTGCCTCCAAACCGCCTACGACGGCGCCGACCTCGCCCTCATCGGCTCCGGCGGCTCCATCCCACTGACCATCACGCTGCAGAACCACTTCCCCGACGCCGCCATCGCCCTCTACGGCGTCGAAGAACCGCAGTGCGGTATCCACGGCGTCGACGAATCCGTCGACCCCACCGAAATCGAACGCATCGCCGTCGCCGAAGCGCTCTTCCTGCAGCAGTACGGGAAGTAGCCGGTTTCGGCTGCGTTTCGGCTGGTTTTCGGCTTGTTTTTGCTGGCTGGGGCGCTGCCGAAACCCAAATGGGAGTAACAGGATGGTAGTAATTCCCTTTTTGGGCGGCATGGGGATTACTACCATCCTGTTACTACACTTTGCAGATTTGGCCGGTTCGAATGGGGCGGAGAGGGCGTCGAAAAGCTAGTGCCCCTAAAGCTCCGACGGGTCGATACCGAACTCAGCCAGGACATCCCGGAGGCTGATGCGCTTGCCACTGTCAGTCAGCATTCGCGTGAGCGCGAGTGTCAGGTCCAGGGCGTCCTGCCGCTCAGCCTCAAGCCGCTCAAACTCACCCGCCGACATGATGACGGCTACCGGCTCGCCGTCGTCGATGATCACCTTGCGCTCATGCAGCCCCAAGCCGAACACATGGTGCGCGGTGTTTCGCGCAAAATCCTCGAGATCCACGTTGGAAGCAATCATCCCACCAGCCCCTTCAGCTCCCGATACTGCTTGCCTCGAATAAACCCTTCCTGGTAGGCGTCTTCCACCATCGCCTCCCAACGGTCGGCCATAACTGCCGGGCGAACCTCCACGAGCGCCTCCGCGACGGGCTGCGACGGAATACCGTGATATTTCTTCACCTGAGCGTCCGGTGGAGCGGACCTAATCCGCCATGTTCCAGGCACCTTCCGGCGGTGTCGACGAGGCGAAGCTAGATAGACATTCTTGGGATTGAGCTCACCGATCCCGGTAACCTGCAATGTGGTTTCCCCACACGCATGCACGCCGGCACCTAGCGTGAGAATAATTTCACGGAGAAAATCAAACTCGTCGGCGGCAGGATAGTACGGATCCCGATAAACGCCACGCTCCCGTTTCTCGACGGCCCCTCGCGCCGCAAGCTTCCGCAACTCAACATCAGGCACACCCCGCACACGGGCGAGAGCCGGAGTGACATACCCGTCGTTTTCCAAAGCGATTTGTCGCAGCTTTTCCCTATACGTAACCATGGACAAACCGTACCGTTTTTGGTGCGGTTTGTCCATAGTCGTGCTCGCCTGGATCTTCGCCGCCCCAGCTCCGAGAGTTCATAGCGTGCGCTTAGAAGCGTGCGATGCAGGTCGCGCATTTCCACCGGCCAGAGACGGTTTTCGGCGACCAGCGTCGCACTCCTTTAACACCTCGGCACGAACGAGTTCACGTGAAAGCCACGGCGCGCGAGCCCGCCACCTCGGAAAAGTTCCCGCGATCAGCGTTGAACCCGGGAACTTTCTTTGTGGACAGGCGTCGCGACCTGCAGAAACGCAACCGATGGTCGACCGGAACCAGCCTGAAACGCAAAATGGTTCCCAGTCGTGGGAACGTTTTCGAAGGGGGCGCGGGCGCGAGGCGCAGGCGCACCAGGGGGCCAGACAGGCAGGCCAGCCAGGGCGAAAGCCGTTCGCAAAATGTCGGAGCTGTGAGTACAGTGAGATTTTGTTGGTCGCGCCACTGATCATGACGCGCCTTGTTTCTAGTTTCGACGGTGCATGGTGGGCAGCTGCGTTGCTGTGGCGCGCCGAAGCTGAAGAAGCTAAGGAAGCTGAACAAGGAGGCCCGGGTTGTGTTGACGCTACTTGTCGCGCTGTTCGTCGCGACGTCGGCGGCGCCGTTGTTGATCCGTACGATCGGTAGATCGGCGTTTGCGCTGGTGGCGTTGGTGCCGCTGGGCGGGTTCGCGTGGATGGTGTACCTGTTCGCAAAGGGTGTCTTTGTGGATGGTGGGGAGATCGTTTCGCGGATTCCGTGGATGCCGTCGGCGGAGTTGAACCTGGATTTCAGGTTGGACGCCCTGGCGGGCTTGTTCAGTTTGATTATTTTGGGCGTCGGCTCCTTGGTGTTGTTGTACTGCTGGGGCTATTTCGATTCGAATCCGCGCAGGTTGGCCAAGTTTGGCGGGGAGCTGACCATGTTCGCCTCCGTGATGTACGGGTTGGTGATTTCGGACAGTTTCTTGCTGATGTACGTGTTTTGGGAGTTGACGTCGATACTCTCGTACATGCTGGTCAGCTATTACGGTGAGCGGGCGTCGTCGCGAAGGGCGGCGATTCAGGCGCTGATGATTACGACGTTCGGCGGGCTGGCGATGCTCGTCGGTATTAATTTGCTGGGCTACAAGACGGGGATTTGGCGCCTCAGCGAGGTGTCGCAGTTTGCGAATATTGAGAATACGCCTGCGATTTCGACGGCGATTGTGCTGATTATGTTGGGGGCGATGACGAAGTCGGCGCAGGCCCCGTGGCATATTTGGTTGCCGGGGGCGATGGCGGCGCCGACGCCGGTGTCGGCGTATTTGCACTCGGCAGCGATGGTGAAGGCTGGCATTTACCTGGTGGCGCGCCTGGCGCCGGATATGGCGGTGGTAAGCACGTGGCACCTGGTGGTGCTGTCGACGGGCGTGTTCACCATGATTCTGGGTGGTTGGTTGGCGCTGAAGCAGCGTGACCTGAAGCTGATCCTGGCGTACGGCACGGTGTCTCAGCTGGGCTTTATCACGACGGTGATCGGCATTGGGTCGCGTGAGGCGACGATGGCTGGCCTGGCAATTACGTTCGGGCACTCGATGTTCAAGGCGACGCTGTTCATGATCGTGGGCGCGATTGACCACTCGACGGGCACCCGCGACATCCACGAGCTGTCGGGGTTGGCGAAGCGGGAGCCGTTTGTGGCGTTTTTGGCGGCGGTGTCGGCGGCGTCGATGGCGGGCATTCCGCCGTTCTTCGGCTTTGTGGCGAAGGAGTCGGCGCTGGAGGCGGTCCTGAACGAGGAGATGCTGCACGGCATGCCGGGTTACATGACGCTGGTGGCGATCGTCGCGGGGTCCATCCTGACGATGGCCTACTCGCTGTACTTCTGGTGGTCCGCCTTTGCGACGAAGCCAGCACACAACAACGGCGAGTCGAAGGCGGTGCGCGAGATGCACCCGATCGGCCCGACCTTGTGGATTTCGCCGGCGGTGCTGACCACGTTGACGGTGGTGTGCGGTATCTTCCCGGTGCTGCTGTCGACGGCGTTCAACGAGTACCTGGATGTGCGCTTCCCCGGCGGCGAGCAGGAGGAGTTGGCGCTGTGGCACGGGATTACGATCCCGCTGGTGCTGACGGCCGTGATTGTGCTGGGTGGCGTCGTCATGTTCTGGCAGCGTGCGTTGCTGAAACCGCTGCAGACGGGCAAGCCTGCGCTCGGCAATGGTGACGCGTTGTGGGACGCGCTGCTCGCGCAGCTGCGGACTGCGTCGCTGCGGTTGACGGCGTCGACGCAGCGCGGTTCCCTGGTGATCAACCTGGGCGTGATTTTCGCGGTGTTGGCCGTGGTGCCGCTGGCGGCGCTGGTGCTGGGCCGCTCGAACGATATTCGGATGATGTTGTGGGATTCGCCGTGGCAGGGCCTGGTGGTGTTCATCATGGTCTGCATGGCTGTCTTTGCGACGGTCCAACGCAACCGCCTATCCGCCGTGGTGATGGTGGGGCTGACCGGCTACGGCATGGCGACGATCTTCGCCCTGCACGGCGCGCCGGATCTGGCGCTGACGCAGGCGCTCGTGGAGACCATCGTGATGGTGGTGTTCATGCTGATCCTTCGCAAGATGCCGACGGAGGTCGAGCCCCGCAGCGACGACAACCGGGCCCGTGCCTGGCTGTCGATCCTGACTGGCGTGTCGGTTGTGGTGATCGCCATGTTTGCGATGAGCGCGCGCACCGCCGACCCGATCTCGGTGTTCATGCCGGAGCTGGCGCACGACATCGGCCACGGCCGCAACACGGTGAACGTGCTGCTCGTGGACCTGCGCGCCGCCGATACATTCGGCGAGATCACTGTGCTGGTGATCGTGGCGACGGGCGTGGCCAGCCTGATCTTCGGCACTGGCAAGTTTGGGCGCTCCTCGAGGCGCCCGACGCTGTCCACCACCAAGCCGCGCTGGTTGGCCAGCGGCGTGGATTCGGAGACGGCGCAGAACCGTTCGCTGATGGTGGACGTCGCTACAAGGATCTTGTTCCCGTCGATGATTCTGCTGTCCCTGTACTTCTTCTTCGGCGGCCACAATGCGCCCGGCGGCGGCTTCGCCGGCGGCCTGGTGGCGGCGCTGGCGTTCACGCTGCGCTACCTCGCGGGCGGGCGCCAGGAAATCGAGGAGGCCCTGCCTGTGGACCCGGCGAAGCTGCTGGGCACCGGCATGCTGTTCTCCTTCGCCGCGGCGGTGACCCCGATGTTCTTCGGCAACCCGCCGCTCACGTCCGGCTACACCACGGTCACGCTGCCGCTTATCGGCTCGTTTGACGTCACCTCGGCGCTCGTGTTCGACGCCGGTGTGTACCTCATCGTGGTCGGACTGACCCTGCACATCCTGACCTCCATGGGCGGCTACCTCGACCAAGAGGAAGACAACCGCAAGCAGTACGCTCGCCAGCGCGCTCGTGAGCTGCAGGAGAAGAATAAACGACGCCGCGAAGCCCAGGCGGCGAAACGGTTGGCGCGAAAGAGGCGTCGAGAAGCGGTCACTGGTGACGGTGACGCGACGGCAGGGCGGGGCCGGGCGTCGACAATTGGGGCGCCGGTGCACACCACCGCGCGTGGCCGCGAAAGGAGCGAGTAATGGAAGCGAACCTGTTCCTGCTCATCGGGTCGGGTGTGCTCGTGGCCACCGGCGTGTACCTGATGCTCGATAGGGCACTGACCCGCATGATCATGGGCGTGCTGCTGCTCGGCAACGGCGCGAACCTGCTGCTGCTGCAATCCGGCGGGCAGGCCGGCTCCCCGCCGATCATTGGGCGCATGTCCACCCTGTTCGGCGAGCGCACCGCCGACCCGCTCGCGCAGGCGATGATCCTCACCGCGATTGTCATTTCGATGGCGATGGTCGCGTTCATGCTGGCCCTGGCCTACCGCCAGTACCGCTACCGCACCGACGACATCATCGAGCGCGACGAGGAAGACCGCGCGATCGCCGCCCGTCCGAAGACCCCGGCGGCGGCCCCCGACCACGACGCCTCCGACGACCCAGAGACCGGACGCATGAGCTCCGAGGGCGACGCCTTCGGCCCACGCTCCTTTGAAGACCCCGTCAAGGAGGCCGACGATGACGAATAACCTGTTCGAGTTCGCCCACTGGGCGCTGCCCGCCATGCCGATCCTCACTGTCATGCCGCTGCTGTTGCCAGCGCTGGCAGCGGCGCTGATCCTGGTCACCGGGCGCGCCGTCACCCTGCAGCGCACCATCGCGCTGACGACTCTGTTCGCGCTGGCCGTCATCTCGGGTGCGATGATCATCATCGCAGACGTCCACGGCATCCAGACTGTCCAGATGGGCGGCTGGGAAGCACCCATCGGCATCACGTTGGTGGCGGACCGGCTGTCCACCATCATGGTGTTCGTCTCCTCCATCGTGTTGTTCGCCGTCATGTGGTACGGCATCTCCCAAGGGCTTCGCGACGGCGACGAGGACGACCCAGTCGCCGTCTTCCTCCCCGTCTACATGCTGCTGTGCATGGGCGTGAACCTGTCCTTCCTCGCCGGCGACCTGTTCAACCTGTACGTCGGCTTCGAGGTCTTCCTCGTGGCCTCGTACGTGCTGCTCACTCTCGGCGCCTCGCCGGGGCGCGTGCGCGCCGGCATCGGCTACGTGATGGTCTCCATGGCGTCCTCGATGGTGTTCCTGTTCGCGCTCGCGCTGATCTACTCCTCCACCGGCACGGTGAGCATGGCGCAGGTCGGCCAGCGCATGGCCGAGGTCCCGGACGGCACGCGCGCCGCGATCTTCGCCACGCTGCTCGTCGCATTCGGCATCAAAGCGGCCGTCTTCCCGCTCGACGCCTGGCTCCCCGACTCCTACCCCACCGCCGCCTCCCTGGTCACCGCGGTGTTCGCCGGGTTGCTCACCAAGGTGGGCGTCTACGCCATCATTCGCGTCCGCACCACCATATTTATCGACGGCTCCCTCGACACCCTCCTGATGTGGGTCGCACTACTGACCATGGTCATCGGAGTGATGGGAGCACTCGCGCAGAACGACATCAAGCGTCTCCTCTCCTTCACTCTGGTCAGCCACATCGGCTACATGATCTTCGGCATCGCACTCGGCACCGTCGCCGGCCTGTCCGGCGCGATCTTCTACGCCGTCCACCACATCCTGGTGCAGACCTCGCTCTTCCTGGTCGTCGGCCTCATCGAGCGCCAGGCCGGGTCTGCGCAGCTGCGCCGCCTCGGCTCCCTGCTCTACACCGCGCCACTCATCGCGCTGCTCTACTTCATCCCGGCGCTCAACCTGGGCGGCATCCCGCCGTTCTCCGGGTTCCTCGGCAAGATCATGCTCATCCAGGCCGGTGCCGCCGAAGGCTCCTGGCTCGCCTGGGTGCTCATCGCAGGGGCCGTCGTCACCTCCTTATTGACGCTCTACGCCATGATCCTCGTCTGGTCCAAGGGCTTCCTCCGCGACCGCGCCGACGCCCCCGAATCCGTCGCCATGGCGCGGCCCTCATCGCTTACCGAGCGCCACGACACCATCGCCGTCGACGACCGCGCCGACGTCGGCCGCATCCCCGTCGGTATGCTGCTGTCCACCGCGCTCCTCGTAGCGACCTCCGTGGCCATCACGTTCCTCGCCGGCCCGATCTCCGCCATTACCGACCGCGCCGCCGAATCCGCCAGCGACCAACGCATCTACCAACACGCCGTCCTCTCCGGCGACCCCACCAACCCGACCCGGGACCTCGACGCCTTCCGCCAACCCACCGACTCCGGCGGCGGCAAAGACGCGCTCGCCCGCAAGTCAGCGCGCTCCGCTGACGGAGAGGACGTCGTCACGACAGAACGAGTCCCCCTCCCCGCCAGCGCAACCGCCGAACCGACAGGAGCAGACCGATGAACCACCTCCTTCCCGGCATCCGAAACCGCTTCCGCGGCGCCTTCGTCCTCTGGCTCGCATTCATGTGGGTCCTCATGCAAGGCGACCTGACCTGGGGCAACGTCGCCGCCGGGCTGGCGCTCGGCGTCCTGATCGTGCTCGTGCTGCCGCTGCCGAATATCCCCCGCAGCGGCAACAAAATCCACTGGGGCAAACTGCTGCTGTTCGTGCTGCAGTGGTTCGCCGACCTCATCGTCGCCTCCGCGAAAGTCTCTTGGCTCGCGCTGCGGCCCGCCGCCCCACCCAAGAATGCCATCCTCCGCGTGCCCATGCGCGTCTCCGACGACCTGGTCCTCTACCTCGCCACCTGCGCCTACAACCTGCAACCCGGCGGCAGCGTCACCGACATCGACATCGCCAACCGCGAATGGACCATCCACGTCCTCCACGCCGACAACCAAACCGACATCGACCGCGAAATCGCCAACGTAGCCAAACTCGAGCGCCAAATGATCGACATCTTCGAAAGCAGGCGATAGCCCATGAACCCCCAGGTATACAACGCATTCCTCATCGTCGCCGGCATCTTCCTCGCCATCGGCTTCCTCGTGCTGGCCTGGCGAGTCATCGTCGGCCCCGACTCCATGGACCGCGTCCTCGGCAACGACGCCATCACCGCATCACTCCAATGCATGCTGGCCCTCTACATCTGCTGGACGCTCGACACCACCGTCGTCAACGTCATGATGGTGATCGCGCTCCTCGGCTTCATCGCCTCCCTGTCCGTCGCCCGCTTCCGCAAACGCGACAACTCTTAGGAAGGACCCACCAATGACACTCGCATTCTTCCTCGACACCGCCTCCCTCGTCTTCATCCTCCCCGGCGCATTCATGGTGTTCTCCGCCGCCATCGGCACCGCCCGCTTCCAATCCACCATGGCGCGCATCCATGCCATCACGAAGCCCCAAACCACGGGGCTAGTCCTCATGATCATCGGCACGATTATTCGACTCTCGAATGGGCAGGCCGGAGGGGCCGCCGGCACCGGCGAGGCTGTCGGCGCCCACGAACTTCACGACATCGGCGTCATCCTCATCCTGCTCATCTTCGCCCTGATGACCAACCCCGTCACCGCGCAGCGCCTCGGCCGCGTCGCCCGCCGCGAAGGCCTCTACGGCAACCCCGACACCCTAAGCCGCAACGACCGCCCCGCCGCCTACCACCCCAAGCGCGTCGACCCCACCAAGAAGTAGGGTCTGCGCACCACATTCCTGGATTTCAGGAGGCCGCCTGGGCGTTTCCGCAGGTCGCACATTCGCCGCAATGGAATTTGGTGCGCTGTCTGGCCTGCCAGTGCCAAAGGACGCAACGCGCTTTTCACGACCTGGGCTTTTGCCTCCTCCCGCAACAAGAAGTGCGTCCTTTGGCACTGCTACATGAGGACAAGCACCAAATTCCTGTATTCAGGTTGGGCGCGCACACAAAAGCCCAGGTCGCGCGCACCCCACGTGGGAATTTGGTGCGCAGCAGCTAGGAAGGACCTACTCCCAAGTCATCTCCTGCATCTCGGCGCAGGTCGCGGCGACGACGTCGTGCCAGGAGCCGGTCATCTCGTAGATGCGGCGTTGCCGCTGGTAGCCGGCGCCGCGTTGCATGATCTCCAGCACCAGGTTCAGCTCGCGCGTGCACCCAAGCTGCGCAGCCACAGGCTGCAGGGTGTCCACCAACGTAACGAGTTCGTCGCGGAGCCAGCGTTCGTCGGTGTCGCGGCTGGTGATCACCAGCGCGTCGAGGCCGTAGCGGGCCCCGCGCCACTTGTTTTCGGCGACGTGCCAGGGCTGGAGCGTGGGGAGGGCTTCGCCGGCGTCGAGAAGTTGGTCGTAGTAGACGACCAAGCAGTGAGTCAGTGCGACGACCGCGGCGAGTTCGCGCAGGTTGGAGGTGGCGTCGCTGATGCGGAC
Source organism: Corynebacterium pseudogenitalium (assembly GCF_024453815.1). Taxonomy (NCBI): domain Bacteria; kingdom Bacillati; phylum Actinomycetota; class Actinomycetes; order Mycobacteriales; family Corynebacteriaceae; genus Corynebacterium; species Corynebacterium pseudogenitalium. Next base: position 2,004,242 of record NZ_CP072934.1, read on the forward strand.
TTCGATGGTGCCCCACTTGGCGGCGGGGCGGACGTCGAAGTGCATGGAGCCGGTGTGGTTGATCACGCCGGAGGTGCGCTGGTCGTCCATGAATTGGACCCATTCGGCCCAGCTCTGGAACTGATACGGCATGCCGGCGGTGGGAAGCTGCTGGTAGAGCATGGTGCGGTTGGAGGCGTACCCGGTGTCCAGCCCGTCCCAGCCCGGGCTGGAGGCGGAGAGGGCGAGCAGGTGCGGGTAGTGCGTCATCACCGCGTTGATGATTGGCCAGACGCGGTCTTCGTGACTGATGCCGACGTGGCAGTGAATTCCCCACAGCAGCATTTGCTGACCCCAGTACTGAGTACGGTTGATCATTTCCTTGTAGGAAATTTTGGGGCTGAGGGTTTGCTCGCGGAAGTCGGAAAATGGGTGGCCGCCGCTGGCCCACAGGTCGAGGTCGCGGACGTCGGCTTCGGCGCGCACGACGGCCAGGCTTTCCGCCAGCGTATCGACGGCCTCTTTCGTGTTCTTACATACCGGGGTCACCAGCTCGACCGTGTTTTGGAGGAACTCCCGCTCGAGGTGCACGTTGGGGTTGGTGGCGGAGATGGCGTCGATAATTTCGGGGGCGCGGGGTACCAGGTCCCGCGTCTCCTTGTCTACGACGCAGATCTCCCACTCCACTCCCAGTGTCGGCTCGGGGGAACGGGCGAACTCGCGGTATGGATCCATAAGTAGCCAGTCTAAACGCTGCACTGGGCCCGCGCGGGGGTTTTATTCTCCCGCGAGGACGACAGTGATCGCCTCCGGCTTCTCGACGGCCTCTCGCGGCAAACTCGTATTCGCCGGCACATCCGTCGTCGCCCGAGGCGTACCCCCGATCCGCTGCGCGAGCTCCGCCGCAACCGCGTCAGCGCCCGGAGTGTTCGGGTTGAAGAACACGAACGTCTGCGGGAACGCGCCATAGGTCTGCTCCGGCATGTTCATCGCGGCGGCATCGTTGGAGCGGTTCGCCACGTTGTACTGGGCGGCGAGGTCACCCGCGGTGCGGTTCGCCAGATCCGGGATGCCGGAGTTGTTGTAGACGTACACCTGCGCCTGCTCGCGAGCCAGACCGGCGGGGGCTGGGGCGGGCTGTTCGGCTGGCTGTGTCTGCTCAGCTGGCTTTTCCTGCTCAGTGGGTTTTTGCTCTTCGGTGGCTTGCTCTGACGGGCTCGCCGGCGCGCTAACCGCTGTTGTCGCTTGGGTTGCTTGGGCGGTCGTGGCTTCGGTGGTGCCCGGCGCGGCTGCCTCCTGACCGTCGCCCTTGTTCATGGCGTAAATGCCCCACAGCAGCAGAAGGGCGGCGACGGCCAGAAGGATCATCGCGACGCCCCGCTTCGGGAACGCCGCCGCCGGCGCCGCTTCGTAGTTTTGGTCGTAGTCGTCCTCTTCGGCGCGGCGGTGGGCGCCCTGGTACTCGTTCTCAGGATTCACATTAGTCACATGCGCCACTCTAAACGTTTTTGCAGACGTTTACATCTTCCCACGCGCACCAAAATCCAGACTTTCGGGACGGCGACGAAGCATTCCCCCAGGTCGCTGGACTTGCGGGTAGGAATTTGGTGTCAGGCCGACCGGTGCGCGCACCAAATTCCTGGGTTTGGAAGGGCTCCATTGCGTTTCCCCTGTTCGCAGTTTCGCACCGCCGGAATTTGGTGCGCAAGCGGCTCGAAAACACTCCGGTCGAGGGGTCTTCAACCCGGGTCGGGGAACTTTTCCAGCTGGGATGGTCGGCGACCTGGGGAAACGGGTGCGGGGCTGAAGGCGTGGGTCCGGTCACCGGTCGCGGAGGCGCTGCAGGCGGCGCACGAGTTGGGGGAATTCGGAGAGGGCGGAGGGGTCGTCGAGAAGGAGGTTGAGTTTTTGATAGTAGCGAACCGGTGTAAGCCCGAGCTGCGTGGTGATGGCTTCCTCTTTGGCGCCGATGGCGCGCGGGGCGTGGGCCTCGAAGGTGAGGATGGCGCGGTCCGAATCTGAAAGCTGCTCAGGCATGCCTATTATGGTAGCCATGACCATTCGACCGATCGTTATTTATGGCGACCCTGTCCTGCACAACCCGACGAAGCCGGTGGAGCAACCGGTCGAGGAGCTACAGGAACTCATTGCGGACATGCACGAAACCATGGACGCCGCCAACGGCGTGGGCCTGGCCGCGAACCAGATTGGTGTGCCGCTGCGCCTGTTCGTGTACCACTGCCCTGACGGCGACACGATGCGCCGCGGCACCGTGATCAACCCGGTGCTGGAGACCAGCGAGATCCCGAAGACCATGCCTCGCGACGACGGCGAGGACGACGAAGGCTGCCTGTCCGTTCCGGGCGAGGGCTTCCCCACCGGCCGCGCGGACTGGGCCAAGGTCACGGGCCTGGATGAAAACGGCAACGAGATTGAGGTCGAGGGCACTGGGTTCTTCGCGCGGTGTCTGCAGCATGAGGTCGGCCACCTGGACGGCTTCGTGTACACGGACGTGCTCACCGGCCGCTACAAGCGCGAGGCGAAGCGCGCGATCAAGGCGAACGGGTGGACGGAGCCGGGCAACACGTGGCTGCCGGGCACGGACGAAGACCCGTTCGGGCACTAAGGCACTAACAGCAAGATGTTCCGCCAAGAAGCGCCCGCTGTCGGGGGCAGGGTGACGGTTCGCTACCGCACGGAGTCCGGGGTCAATGAGGCGATCGGGGAGGTCGTGGGGTTGGACCCGCTGCGGGTGCGCCGCCGCGATGGGCGCGAGGTGACGATCACGGAACCGGTGGCGGTGCGTTCGCTGGCGCCGAAGACGGTTCGGAATTCGGAGATTCGTCGAAAAGAGGTGGAGCTCGCGGAGGCGAACCCGGCACCGGTGCAGGAGTGGGTCGAGGGGTGGCTGGCCCGCGCGGGCGCCGCGAACCCGCAGGATAATACGGCAGTGCCGTTGGGCCCGTCGGCGGCACTCGCACCGCTGCCACTCACCGAGCTCAAAGATTTTTACGACGCCCACTCCCTCCCAGTGCGCCTGTTGGTGCCGGAGCGCATCGGCAAGGCGGCGGAGAAGCACGCGGCGCGACACCCGGAGCTGTGGGAGGTCGGCCCGGAGGAGATCGTGGGCGATGACCATCATCGGCGGCGTGTCCTGCGTCTGCGCTAGGATATTGGCATGCGCATCGCCACTTGGAACGTGAACTCTGTACGTACGCGGGCGGAGAGGATCGCCGCTTTCCTCGACCGCAACGACGTCGACGTGTTGGCCATGCAGGAAACGAAGACGAAGGACGCCACGTTCCCCTACTCAACGTTCGAGGCGGCGGGCTACGAGGTCGCACACGTGGGCTACGACCAGTGGAATGGTGTGGCCATCGCGTCGCGGGTGGGGCTGGAGAACGTGCGGACGCACTTTGAGCGCCAGCCGTCGTTCGCGAAGAAGGGAGATCCGGTTGTGGAGGCCCGGGCGGTTGGGGCGAGCTGTGGGGGCGTCGATATCTGGAGCTTGTACGTGCCGAACGGGCGCGAGATCGGCGACCCACACTACGAATACAAACTCGAGTTCCTCTACTCTCTGCGCGAGACCGTGGACCCGCAAACGTTGCAGCTGTTCACGGGCGATTTCAACATTGCGCCGCGCGACGAGGACGTGTGGGACATCGCCTGGTTTGAGGGCAAGACGCACGTCACGGAGCCGGAGCGCGCCGCGTTCCAGATGCTGCTGGAGTCCGGCTTGGAGGAGATCCGCCACGCGGACCCGTACTCGTTCTGGGATTACAAGTCCATGCGCTTCCCCAAGAACGAAGGCATGCTCATCGACTTCCACTTAGCGACGCCCCCTCTCGCCCGCCGCCTGCAACAGGCTTGGGTGGACGTGGCGGAGCGCGACGGCAAGGGCGCATCGGATCACGCGCCCGTCATCGCTGATTACGACACCGCCGACCTCGCACTCGACCAGGTGCGGTAGCCATGTTGTCTCTGTTCAGTGGCCTCTCCCTGTGGCAGCTCATCGCCATGGGCATCGACTACGCCATCAAGTTCGTCATGATTGGCGTGGTGCCGTCGAACCGCAAGCCGTCGAGCGCGAACGCTTGGCTGCTGCTCATTCTGCTGCTCCCGTTCGTGGGCCTGCCGCTGTACCTGCTGATGGGGTCCAAGTACGTCTCGCAGCGGCGCCACCGCATCCAGAAGGAAGCGAACGCCGTCCTCAACGACGTCTACTCCGACATCCCGGACATTCCCGCCGGTCAGCAGGTGAACCCGGAAGTGACCTCGATGATCACGCTGAACCGCACCCTGACCGGCTTCCCCGCCGTGCACGGTAGCGCGGTCGCCATGTGGGCGGATTACGAGAAGACGATGGTGCGGATTGCGGAGCTCGTCGATAAGGCAGAAGAGTACGTCGACATCGAGATCTACGCCGTGGCCTGGGACAACACCACCGCCATTGTGTTTGAGGCGTTGGAGCGTGCTGTGGACCGCGGCGTCCACGTCCGCCTCCTCTTCGACCACATCGGCTCCATGAAATACCCCGGCTTCCGCGCGCTCAAACGCCGCCTGACGAAGGCCGGCATCCACTGGCACCTCATGCTCCCGCTGAGCCTGCTCAAGGGCCGCTTCCGCCGCCCGGATCTGCGCAACCACCGCAAACTCATCATTATCGACGGCCACACCGCCATGATGGGCTCCATGAACCTCATCGACCGCACCTACCTCACCCGCCAACACCGCGCCGCCGGACGCCAATGGGTCGACGCCTTCGTGGAACTCCAAGGGCCAATCGTCACTTCCATCGAGGCGCTGTTCGCCGTGGACTGGTACTCCGAATCCGGCGAGCCCATCGAGCTCACCGCCCCTTTGGATCTCGGCGCCCCCGCAGACGCGAACCTGGTCCAGCTCATCCCCTCGGGACCCGGCTACCAGGCCGAACCGAACCTGCGGATGTTTAACACCCTCATCCACCACGCCAAAGAACACCTGGTGCTGTGCTCCCCCTACTTCGTCCCCGAGGACTCACTGCTGGAGGCCATCACCACCGCCTGCTACCGCGGCGTGCGCGTGGACCTGCTCGTTGGCCAGAAGGCAGACCAGTTCATGGTGCAGCACGCCCAGTCCTCCTACTACCAACAACTCCTCGAGGCCGGTGTGCGCATCTGGGAGTTCCCCGCCCCCTACGTCCTGCACACCAAGTTCCTGCTCGTCGACCCCACCTCGAAGGAGCCCGGCGCCGCCGTCGGCGTGCTTGGGTCCTCCAACATGGACATTCGTAGTTTCTCACTCAACTACGAAAGCTCACTCTTAATTTGCGACGGCCCCCTCCTCCGCAACCTCAACCAACTCGCCACCACGTACTTGTCGGTGACCCGCGAGCTCACGCTGGAGCGCTGGAACACGCGGCCGTGGTACCGCCGCTACATCGACAACGTGATGAAGCTGACCTCGGCGCTGCAGTAGTTCACTGGCAGTGCCAAAGGACGCAATTCCTGTTGGGGGAGGGGGTAAAAGACCAGGTCGTGAAAAGGGGGTTGCGTCCTTTGGCACTGGGGTGAGGACGAGCGCACCAAATTCCCTCACAACCGACCAGCGACCTGGGAAAACGCCGAGGCCCCGTGCTCGAACCCGGGAATTTGGTGTCCCCCCATCTAGCTAGACACCAGATTCCTGGATTTTCGCGAGCAAACCCTACGTTTCCTCAGGTCGCGCATTTGGGGTGAACTGGAATTTGGTGCGCGCCCTCACACGCCAAACACCAAATTCCCCCACGACCGACCAGCGACCTGGGAAAACGCCGGAACCCTAGCCAAAACCAAGGAATTTGGTGCGTCGGGCGAATAAGCGACCTACTTGTTCGCCATCACGGCGGCGGCCGCGCCGCCCAGGCCCAGGATGCCGAGCAGCACGCCGACAACGATCAGGATCGTGTTGCGGGTCTTCTCGTCGACGCCGCCCTTGTCGTCGGTGGCTTTGGCGTCCTGCGTGGTTGGGTCAGCTGGCGCCGCGGTGCTCGGGGCCGCTGAAGGCGACGGCTTCGCTGACGTGGTTGGTGGCGTCGATGGCCGCTTAGGTTGCTTCAGTTCCTTGGTGTCCGCGAGGTTGCGGCGGTTGGTGTCCTGGAAGTCGCCGAGCTTACCTTGGGAGAGCAGTGCGGATGCCCGCTGGCCCAGCACGGAGTCACCGAGCTGGGTGCTGACTTGGCGCAGCTCGTCCTCGGTGTAGTCGAGGAGGCTGATGTCGAAAAGCTCGCTGAAGACGATTTCGCCGGATTCGTTTTCGATCTGGATGTAGACCGGCACGTATGAGCCGTACAAGCGCTGCGTGTCCGGGATTGGGATCTGGATTTCCTTGCGGGACTGCGGCCCGGCTTCCTTGGCGTCGCCGATGCCCTTGACCTTGATGGTCTGGACTGGGGCGATGCGGGAAAGTTCCTTGCCGTAGAAGGCGCGCACGGTGAATTCGTGGTCGTGGTAGCCGCGGTTGCCGATGGTGCCCACAACCTTGTTGTCGGCGCGCACGGTGGCGATGCTGTTTTCGTCGGCCATGTAGAAGTCGGCCTTGCCGTCGTTCTTGAGGGCAGCGGCGGCGTCGAGTTCGCGGGCGTCGCGTTCGATGCCGCGGCGCTTCTCGGCGTCCTTGTCCGACTCGGAGTCGGACTCGGCGGGCTTGACGGAGACATCACCGATGCCGCCGGCCTTGACGTTGAGGTTCTTCCACTCGGACGGGACGGACCACTCGCCGACGTAGCAGTCGGGGGCGTCGGCGCAGCCTGGGTGCGGGGCCTCCTGGTTGCCGCTCTTGTCTTCCTCCTGGTAGTCGAAGGTGACGAACTGGTAGGCGTAGTTCATGGCGGATGGGCGATCGCTGAGCCAGTCTCCGTACTTGGTCCATTCGTAGACGGATTGGCGCTTGCCGTCGACCCACAGCATGCCGTTGTGGTTCAGACCCAGGTTGTGGCCGAGCTCGTGCATGATGGTGTTGCGTACTTTGTCCTCGGCGCCCATGCGGGCGTTCTTGGACACGTAGAAGCTCGTGCCGCCGATCAGTGCGCGTCCGGTGGCGTAGTTGATGGAGCCGTTGGCGGAGGGGGCGTCCATAAGGTCGCCGATGACGCCGGAGCGGAAGATGCCTTCGCGCTCTTTGAGCAGGTCCACCGACGTGGTGATCAGCTCCGAGCCGGACGTTTCGGGCGAGTTGAAGTAGTGGTCCTTGTAGCCAAGGATCGGCCCGCCGCGGTATTCGTCGTCGCGGGCTTCGAAGTTCTTGGAGTAGCCCTTACCTGCGTCGATGTGCAGGTTGTAGCCGTGTGCGGCGAACTTCTTCACCAGCTGGTCCAGGATGAGCCCGGACGGGCGGTAGACGTTCGTGTTCATCTTCGAGCAGGCGTCGTAGCGGGCGAAGCCTTCGGGGTTGACGGCGAAGCGCGCCGCTTCCTGGCAGCCCTCGGTTTCCCACTCGGACTTCATCCAGTTCATCTGGAGGAAGATGTCTTTCTCATACGGGTTGGCGCCCCAGCGGTGCAACGGCATATCGACGCCATTTACATTCGCACCCTGCATTTCCCAGATGTCTAGCAGGCCGTCACCATCCGAGTCCAGCGCCCCCAGCTGCGTTTCGATCTTGACCGTCATCTCGGCCTTCATCGTCGCGCCAGACTCGACGGTCTGGACCCAGGTGCCGCTGAGGACTTCACCACGTTCCATGTTTTTGTTGTCAGAGCCCGCGTTCCACTCTGGGAGAGTCGCCGGATCCTGAGCGGTGGCAAGCGCCGTCGCACCCGGGAAGTTCGCGTCGACTCGGTAGGCGGACTTGTCCTCCCCGCGCAGGCTGTCCCCAAACTGCGCGGCGGTCATGGTGCCCTTCATTGGCTTGGCGTGGTTGTACATGCGGATCGCCAGCTCACGGGCGGTTCCGGCGTTGTTGGTCAGCTCGGTGACCACGTTGATCTCGTCGCCTTTGACCGTAAAGGTGCGCTTCATGGTGACTTCGCGTCGCGGGTCGGTGTGCTCCAGCACCGTGACGCCGTCCTCGGGGGAGCTCTCAGTCGTACTCTTCGCGATCGGCGCCACCACGCGCCCATCGGCCCAGCCGATCACACCGACCTGGTTCTCCAACTTGCCCGCAACCGACTTCGGGTTCATGTAGGTCAGGGTTGCCTCGTGGTAGCTCTTCCGGATGTGGAGCTGGGTCTGGATGGCATCATCATCTGAATTGACGGGGGACGCCGTCGCAGGCACGGCCGACACTGCGCCCATGCCGAGCGCGAGCGTCACTGCACCTGCAATCACTGTCTTGTGAAAACGCATCCTTTTACCTCCTCAAGCCCAGGTCACGCATAAGGTGTCTGAGATTCGACTGAACAACTGGGACTTCCTGCAGCGCGAGCAAACCGGCGCCTACCAGGAACCCAAGTGCACCGAGAATTACAGTAATCCACCCCGCTGCCGAACTCCCAGTCTCGGGGGCTGGGTCCGGCTCCGGCGTTGGCGCCGGGGTACTCGGGGTCGGTGTCGGCGTGGACGTGGGTGCCTCTGTCGATGGTGTCGGCGCAGCGGTCTGGCGCGGCTCACGCACGTACGCCGACACCTTCACGGTGCGCTGCGAGCCGTCCTGGTAGGTCACCACAACCGGCACCTCAACCTTCGACTTCGACTTCACCGACGCGTCCGGCAGCACCTGCAACCTGCCCGAATACTTATCGACGTGCACCTGCCACCCCTTGGCGGCGAAGCTGGCGTCGATACCGAAGGTGGTCTCAGGCGGGACGCGCTGGCCCTGCGGCGTGGAAGCCAAGTCGCCGGCGTTGACGTAGATGTCGCTCCAGCGCGGGCGCTCTTCGTCGGCGATAGCCTTCTTGCGCAGCTCGGCGTCGATAAACTCCTCGGAGCCATCGGGGTACTTCACACGCACGCGCACGTTGTACTTGGCGCCGCCCGGCGCGTCTTTCGGTAGCACGGCGGTGATGCGGCCCGTCTTCGTATCGACGCTCACATCCAACCCAGCGTTCTCCTCAATCGAGAACGTGGTGTTTTCCGGCACCGGGGTCAACATCTCGTAGGACGTGCGGGTGCCGCCGGTCAGCGTTTCCGGCGCGTACCTCGGCGTAAATGCCTCCGCGTCCGGTTTGCTGTGCTTCACCCCGACGTGGAATGGCACATCGGTGGAACTGCCGTCCGGGTAGGACACCGTCACCACCGCGTCCAGCGGCCGGGCACCATTTTCCGGCGCACGCACAACCAGGTTGCCGGTGTCACGATTCACGGACACCTTCCACCCATTGAGGTTCTTGTTGCCCTCGGCGTCCTCGAAGAACACGAAGTCGGTGCCCTCCGGCACGTTGCGAACATCCGTCCTATGCAGGACGATCGGCGTCCCCGGCAGCACCTCGCGGCCAGTTTCATAGGCGTGGTTGTAGCTGCCCGCGATCTGGCGCGGCAGGATGTTGAAGTAGACGGGGACGTGCTGGGTGGAGCCGTCGCTAAAGCTGGCCTTTACCATCACTTGCACGACGTCACCGGCCTTCAGGTCGTCGCCTGTGGCCTTGAACGTGACCATGCCTGGCTGCTCGCCGTCCTCGGCGGTGCCCTCCCGCTCAACGACGCTCGCGTCAGTTTCGCCCTCGATCGAGTAGGAGACCTGTGCCTCTTCCGGGATCGGCTGGTTGAAGAACACCTCGGCGCCCTGCGTCAGGGTCGCCAGCGGCGCGTGGCTGCGGGTCTCTTCGCCCAGGCGGACGAACACGTCCGGGTACTGCAGCTTGTACTCTTCGGCGTACGGGGTTGGGTCGAGCACGTTGACTTTAATTACACGCTGCTCGCCGGTGGAGAGCCGTACCCAGTACCTGCGCTCACCCTTCGATCCGCCCTCGGAGCGCGGCGGCTTCAAGAACACCTCGCCGTCCCTACCGATGGAGACCCAATCCGGCACCCCACCGGCTTTCAGCTCATCCTTCGTCGAGACGATCTCCATGCCGCTCGCGATTTCATCCGGGCTCATCACGTTCGTCTCAAGCGTCGTCCCCGCCTTCACGTTGATCGGCGTCCAATCCTCCGAGAAATCAGACTCGACGTGAAGCGTCGCCAGCTCTTCGTACAGCGGGTCCCACACCTTGAAGGAGAACTTGTGATTCCACTTGTCACTACTGCCGACAACACGCACGTTGCCATCCGGCGTCAGCGACACCTGGTAGCCCTCCGCACCCAGGAACTTGGTATTCGGGTCCAACTTCGCCGACGGCACGAACTCGTACACCTCGCCAGGCTTTACGCTCTTCGAGGTAATCGCGAACTTCGGCTTCTCATGAGGAGTGCTGTCCGGTGAGAAGGGGTTCGTCCCCAAGCTCACTTCGTCCTCGTTGCTCACGCCATCGCCGTCGAAGTCCGCGGCTGGGATGGAGAACACACGCTCGTCCTCGCCAACAAACCCGATCAAGAAATCCTTCGCATCAGACGAGCTATCCGGGTAGTCCACTTCCACGCGCGCATGCGTGATGAAGGTGTTCATGAACCACTTCGACACCCGCTCAAACTCCGGCTTCGAGTTCCCAAACTCCTGCTCGTAGGCCTCCGCGAACGCCTCCAGGCCTTTGGCCTTCACAACGAAACGGTTGCCGTCGGAGGCGTCGACAAGCGCGTGGTCCAGCGCCGGCGACTTCCTGCCGTTCTGCTCGCCCTTATACCGAATCGAGCGCACCTTCACCTCAGCATTGCCGAACGGCGTCCCGCTTCGGAACTCCTGGCCTGGCTTCAGCCGCACCAGCAGCTCGCCCGGGTACGGGTCGTACTGCTCAGCCATGTATGGCTTCCGCGTCGTCGTAGTCGGCTTCACACTTGTCGACGTCGGCTTCGCCTCAGTACTCGTCTGCTGCGCGCTGCTCGGCTTCGGCTTCGGCTGCGGCTGCGAGGTGATGCTCGACGGCGACGGCTTTGGCTGCGGTTTTGCGCTCGTCGTAGTTGAAGTAGGCGTCGGCGTTGTCGTCTCCGGAAGCTTCGGCAACGGATTCTTCGCGACACCCCTATCCCTGGCGTCGAACGGGTTCGCCCCCTTCCTGGCCTCCTCGCCATTCGACACACCATCGCCATCAAAATCCCCATCCGGATCGTTGGCGAGGCGGCCGTCGAGACCCAAGAGACGCAGCGGCAACACCGCGCGCTCCTGCACCGAGCCATCCGTGAACTTAATGTCGAAGTCCAGTTCGTTGATCTTCGACTGGTCATCCAAAAACTTCTGAGGATTCCACTTATAAATGGAGTCCTTCCCCGACAGCACCTCTCTGTCATAAACCCCGGCGATTACCCCAGTCTCCGGGGCCCACACGCTCACCTGGTAGCGACGCGGAGCATCAGCGCCGCTGGTGGGCGAAGGCCTCCACGCCACTCCTGAAAAATCAATCTTTTTATAAAGCTTCTCCACCCTGGATATCGTCGCCAGGTCTCCCGACTCCAGCTCACTGCGGCCCAGCTTCCCGGGCCTGACCTCCAACAGCTTGTATTTGATTGGATTCGTCTCGGCCAGCGCCGGGCCCTGCGCCTGCGCATTTGCCTGCACCTGCAGCTCTGTTGGCCCTGCAACCTGCACCAACGGCGTCACGATCAACGCCGCCGCCGCAACAACCACACCCCTCCGCAACCGGGTCCGCACACGCGAACCCGCCCGGCGAGCCTCACCTGCTGCCCGGCCGCGATTATTCGCCACAACGAATCCTTTCTGCAGCAAAAGCCAATGACACTCCCAGGGTAGTCCCCATTATTCGTTTTGCCTAAACCTCCGCAACTTTCTAAATGTTTTCTCATGTGGCGGGTGTGGTTTGTGGAGCTTGCCATCTCATGCGCTTCGTTGGACGTGCACCAAATTCCCCCTTCACCCCCGCGCGACCAGGGAAAACGTCGTCGCCTCCTTCCGAAAACAAGGAATCTGGTGCACACCCCGCCCAGCCTGACACCAAATTCCCTTCTAGCCCCCGCACGACCAGGGAAAACGTCGTCGCCCCCTTCCGAAAACAAGGAATCTGGTGCAGACCTTGGAACCAAACGAGGGTTGAAGCAGTCTAAAAAGCTATGCGATACACACCAACGAACCAGTCAGACGTGCTCCAGCGAATCCTCACTTTTGCGAGGCCGCGCCCTCAACACATCGCGAGTGGGTACTCCGCGCTCGCCCTGTATCAACTGCCCTACCTTGTAGACACAGCGCCGCTCACATTCATCGGCCCCACCCGAAAAACGCTCGCCCCGACCACGGCGGTTCCTGGCGTCACCCGCCGTGGCGCCGAACGCATCCTGGTAACAGAAGTACGCTACCCGGGGCAATTAATTCTCGCAGCGTCGCCAGTTCATGCCACTGTCCAGGCGTTACAGATACTGAGGAAGGGAACATACCAGCCGCCAGCGGTAGTGCCTGATGGCTTTGACCCACTGTTAGTGCGAGCAGTACAGCTGGTCGACTGCGTACGCAGGCACCTGCAGGTTTCACCAGATGCGTTGCTTGAGGCAGCTTGGGGCAGGGTTGATCGCCCGTGGTTGTTGAAGGTGCTTAATCTGTCCAGCAGGTTCGCGGACTCGCCACGCGAGACGGAGCTGCGTCTGCTGCTTCGGACTGTGACGAAGGAGCGTCGACTGAAACTAAGTGAGCAAGTCCCGGTATATAGGGGCCGCCGCCTCGTAACGACGTTCGACTTCGCCATCGAACCGCTCAAAATCGGGATCATGTATGACGGCCAGCACCATTGGGAGTATGACCAGCGTCAGAAGGATGCCCGGATCAACCTGGATCTGGCACTGGAGGGCTGGACCGTGGTCAGGTTCGCCGCCGCCACGTTTAGTGAGGTGGTTCCGCGGATGGTAGAACTCCTCGACAGGCCTTGATAGATAGGCGTGCACCAAATTCCCCCGCAGCCTTCCAGCCACCTGGGGAAACGTCAACGGCGCCTCCAAAAACCAGGAATTTGGTGTCACACGATCCAGCACAAGCACCAAATTCCCCCGCAGCCTTCCAGCCACCTGGGGAAATGCAAAACCCGCGCCCCAAAAGCAGGAATTTGGTGCGCGGCTTGGGCTCTACGCGTCCCGCGCCTCAGTCAACAGCACGCCGATCACCCACAACGCCACGGCCCACACGGCGAAGATGCCGAGGGAGGCGCCGAGCTCCCAGTGTTGGGTGGGTTGGTTCATCATGAAGGCGATGAGGTTGTTGAAGGGGAGGAACTTGGCAACGTCTTGGCCGTATTTAGGGATGAACCCGACGATGGTCTCCAGGAGGAGCATCATGGACAGGCCGATGACGATGGCGGCGGACGTGTTGCGGACGATCCAGCCGACGCCCTGGGTGAACAGGGTGAGCAGCGCCATGCCGAGGGGTACTGCCCACAGGGCGCGCTGGGTGGCGCTATTTGTGGTCCAGCCTGCGGGGACGGCGGTGGTGAGGTCGGCGAGGATGAACGCCACGACCACGGCTAGCAGCGTCGCAACCACAACGCCGACGACGCCCACTACGACTTTGGCCAGGGCGACTCGCCAGCGCTGCGGTGTGAGGCGGAAGTTGGTGGCGGGGATGCCGAATCGGTATTCGGTGGTGACGGTCATGGCGGCTTGCACGATGACGACGATCCCGATGGTCATGGAGACGGTCGAGACGACGGTCAGGGGTGTGTAGGGCATGCCGGAGGTGTTGGCCAGCCAGCCGAAGAGTGCGCCGTAGATGCCGGCGACGATGATCATGGCGGCGCTGGTCCACCAGAAGGAGCGGGTGCTGCGGAGTTTGGTCCACTCGGAAAGTATGAGGTTCATGGTTACTTGCCCTCCTGGACTGTGCGGGATGCGAACTGTTCGGTGCCTTCGGTGGATTGGATGTAGGCGTCCTCGAGGGAGGCGTGGTGTTCGCTGAGTTCGGTGAGGATGACGCCGGCTTCGAAGGCGATGCGCCCGATGGTTTCGGGGGTGGCGTCGTTAATGGTGAGGTTGGGTCGGCCGTCGGCGTCGGTGCCTGGGCTGATGCTGGCGCCCGGCGCGCCTGCCTCCACGGCCACCTGCAAACGAGAAAGCCCAACATCAGCGGCACGCACCACAACGCGGGAGCCGGAGTGGGCCTTGATGAAGTCGTGGACGGAGGTGTCGGCGACGAGTTTGCCCTTGCCAATCACGATGAGGTGGTCGGCGGTCTGTGCCATCTCGGCGAGGAGGTGGGAGGACACCAGGATGGTGCGGCCTTCCTGGGCGAGCGCGCGCAGCAGGGAGCGGACCCAGCGGATGCCTTCGGGGTCGAGGCCGTTGACGGGTTCGTCGAGGATGAGGTATTCGGGGTCGCCGAGCAGGGCCGCGGCGATGCCGAGGCGCTGCCCCATGCCGAGGGAGAACCCGCCGACCTTCTTGCCCGCCACGTCGGTCAGCCCGACGAGGGAGAGGACTTCGTCGACGCGGGAGGCGGGGATGCCGGATGCTTGCGCCTGCCACAGGAGCGTCGCGCGGGCGGAGCGGTTGGGGTGTACACCTTTGGCGTCGAGGAGCGCGCCGACTTTTTGGGCGGGGCGCTTGAGGTTGCGGTAGCTGGTGCCGTCGATAAGACAGCTGCCTGACGTGGGCTTATCCAGGCCGACGATCATACGCATGGTGGTGGATTTGCCTGCGCCGTTGGGGCCGAGGAACCCGGTAACGATGCCGGGTTTGACGCGGAAGCTCACGTCGTCGACGGCGCGGACGGGGCCGTAGACCTTTGACAGGTTTTGGACTTCAATCATGCGAAACAGTATGCCTGAGAATGTCTGGCAGCGCGGCACGCAGCCCCGGGTGTAGGGCGAGTTCTTCGAGTTTTTTCAGGGGAACCCAACGCAGCTCAACGCTTTCTTCGTTGGCGGTGGTCTCGAGTGGCTCGCCGGAGCGCACGCGCGCGAGCACGGTGGTGTAGGTCCAGCCACTGGGTGCGGGGCCGGAGGTGACGAGCTCCTTATCGACGTCCACTTCGCCCCCATCGATGCCGCATTCTTCTGCTGTTTCCCTGAGCGCTGCTTGGGAGGCCGTTTCGTGTGAGTCGCGGGCGCCGCCGGGGATGCCCCACGTGTCGCCTTGGGCGGTCCAAGGGGCGCGGTGTTGCATGAGCACGACGGGCTCGCCGCCGTGCGTGGCCTGCAGGAAGAGCCCCGCGGCGCCGTGTTTGCCCCACATTTTCTGTCCGTTGGGTCCTTCGACCCATCCGTTGCCGTCTCCTTGCATGTGTTCCACTGTAGGTCGTTTCCTAGAAATAGGTCGGGCGCGGTGGTTATGGTTGAGGAATGACTGTCACGACGCCACCTCCCAGCGACGCCTGGTTGGATGATCTTGCGCTGCATCCGCAGCAGCGCGCGTCGAGTGGGCCGATTCGCGCGGCGCGGCGCCTGGCGGACTTCGTGATCACCACGCCGGGCAAGATGCTGGCGATGATGCTGGTGCTCACGGTGGCCGTGGGCGCGATTGGGTTCGCGCAGAGCCAGTCGATGAGTAAGCGCCAGCACGCGCTCGACGTCTTGGTGCAGACCACGGAGCCGATGAACCACTCCGCGCACGTGCTGCTCACGTCGCTGTCGCAGGCGGACACGGTGGCCACGACGGGCTTCGTGCAGGCAGGGTTGATGACGCCGGATGAGGTGAAGGCGTACTTGGCGTCGATAGATCAGGCGGTGATCGCGGCGAGCGACATCTACGAGGGTGCCTCGGAGCTGACGCGGCCGGAGGACCAGGAGCGAATCCAGAACCTGGTGCGCTCCATCCAACGCGACCTGCCGCTGTACGTGGCGTTCATGGAGCGCGCGAAGGTGAACCAGCGCCTGGGCAACCCGGTGGGCGTGTCCTATATGTCGGAGGCGTCCGGCATGATGCGTGAGCGGATGATTACCTCGGCGAACACGCTGTTTGCGCTGACGCAGCGCCAGGTGGCGGTGGAGATGGTGCGCCTCAACGCGCCGCAGTGGGTGCCGCTTTCGGGTCTGGTGGCGGCGCTGTTGCTGCTGGCGGGGGCGCAGTGGTGGCTGTGGCGCACGTTCCGCCGCCGTTGGAATAAGGGCTTCGTGGCGGCGACGGCGGCGATGGTGGTGGCGCTGGCGTGGGTTGCGGGCTCGAACTTCATTTCGTGGCGCTCGGGCGTCATCGGGTTTGAGCAGGCCGCGGCGCCGCTGCGCCAGCTTACCGACGCCCGCCTCCGCGCCCAGGAGACCCGCACCGACGAGACGATGGCGCTGCTTCGCCGACAGTCCGTTGCGGAGTCGGCGGAGTCCTTCGAGTCCACGTACCAGGGGGTGAGCGCGGCGTTGGATACGGCGTCGGATGCGCCGGAGGTGGCGTCGGCAAGAAGGGCGCTGGAGCAGTGGTCGCAGGCGCATGGCGAACTCGTCTCGACGCTCGATGCCGGCCGGTTTGAGCGTGCCGTCGACGTGCTGATGGTCGATAGTGCGGACCACCCGAGCGCGTCCACCGCGTACACGGAGCTGGACGCGAACATGGTGACGTTGATTGAGTCGGCGCGCGCCGAGATGCGCAACTACATCCACACCTCCCTGGACGCAACAAGGCTGGTGTCGACGGTGGTCGCACTGCTGTCGCTGCTGGCGGTCATCAGCATGTGGTTCGGTGTGCAGCGGCGATTCAGGGAGTACGTATGATGCGCAGGGCTGGCTCGTTGTTGGTGGCGCTCGCGGTGGCAGCGGGCGCAGTGGGGTGTGCGCCGCAGTCCTCGCTGGAAGAGCTGCCGACGGGGGCGGCGTCCACGGCGCACGAGGCAATCCCGTTGCCGCCCGGCGCGCTGCTGGACGGGGCGGGCAAGCAGCCGTCGATGGAGTTTGTGCCGCACGGCCTGGACTGGGAGGGCTCGCTGCGCCCGCGCTCATCCTCCCCGGATGATGACCCTGCCCTGGAGCAGATCCGGGAGCGCGGCCGGCTCATCGTGGGCGTGGAGCAGTCCCAGTACCTGCTGTCCTACCGCGATATGGTGCGCGGGCAGCTTCGCGGATTCGAGGTGGAGCTGGCCCGGGAGATCGCCCGCGACCTTTTCGACGACCCCGAGGCGGTGGACTTCCGCTTCGTGGACTCGGCCTCACGTGCGGAGCTGCTCCGGGAGGGGCGCGTGGACATTGTGATTAGGACGATGTCCATTACCCCGGAGCGCGCCTCCAAGGTGGCGTTCTCCACCCCTTACCTGAAGTCCCAGGTCAGGGTGCTGGCCCCGATTGATCGCGGTATCGCGAGCATGGACGACCTGCCAGAGCGCACCGTGTGCGTCGTCGACCGCACGACGCTGCTCAACATCGTGCGCACCCTCGCTCCGCACTCCCCGGTGCTGCGCACCCGCTCCTGGTCCGACTGCCTCATGGCCACCCAGCAGTTCCAGGCCGACGCCATCATCGCCGACGACGCCATCCTCGCCGGCATGCTCGCCCAGGACCCGCACACCGACATCCTGCCCGACGCGCTGGCCACCCAGTACTACGCCGTCGGCATCCCGCTCGGCAACGATTCGGTGGTGCGACAGGTCAACGCGACCATCGAGCGCATCCGCACCGACGGCACCTGGCACCGCATGTTCCAGGAGTGGCTGTCGGATTCCACCACAGACCCCTACCCCCCACCGCTGATGTACCGGGAGGAACCCAATGAGCACGAATGACCCAGGCACCGAGGCCGTCGCCTTCGACCCCTTCGCCGACGACGACGATGACGACGACCTCTTCGAGTACGACGACTCCATGTCCGCCCTCCTCGAGGACCTCGAGGCGCTGCGTCAGGAGAAGCGGCAGGAGGATACCTCGCAACGCTCGCGGCGCCGCGCCCTCGACCGCTTCCGCGAGCTGCGCGGCACCAAACGCGAAACCCGCACCGTCGCCGACGGCATGGTCGAACTGCCCTGGGTCCACCCCATCAACCCCACCGACGCGCTGCGCGACCCATCCACCTTTGAAGGCGTCCCCGCCCCGGCGCTGAAGCCCGGCGACCTGGTCGCCGAACAGTACGAGGTGCTCGGCACCATCGCACACGGCGGCATGGGCTGGATCTATTTAGCCACCGACCACTTCGTCTCCGGGCGAAACGTCGTGCTCAAGGGGCTGCACTCGGCCCGCAACAAGGACGAGGAGGCCGCCGCCGTCGCCGAGCGCGAGTTCCTCGCCGACATCACCCACCCCGGCATCGTAAAGATTTTCAACTTCATCGACGACCCGCGCGTGCCCGGCGGGTTCATCGTCATGGAATACGTTGGTGGGCCGTCGATAAGCAGGTGCGACGTTGACATCGCGATCGCCTACATCCTCGAAGTGCTGCCCGCGCTGGACTACCTGCACTCGCGCGGCGTCGTGTACAACGACCTGAAGCCCGACAACATCATCGTCACCGAAGACCAGGTCAAACTCATCGACCTCGGCGCGGTCTCGGGCATCGGCTCCTACGGCTTCATCTACGGCACCAAAGGCTACCAAGCGCCCGAAGTAGCTATCGACGGCCCCTCCGTCCAATCCGACATCTACACCATCGGCCGCACCCTCGCCGCCCTCATCATCGACCTCCCACACGACGCCGACATCCCCACCCCCACCACCGAACCCCTCTTCCGCCGCTACATCTCCCTCTACCGACTCATCGCCCGCTGCTGCGCCCCCAACCGTGACGACCGCTTCGACTCCGTCACCCAACTCGAAGCCCAACTGCTCGGCGTCCTGCGCGAAGTGCTCGCCATCCGCGACGGCCGCACCTTCCCTGCCCAACACTCACTTTTCTCCCCGCAGCGCCGCACGTTCGGCACCAAGCACGTCGTCTTCCGCACCGACCAACTCATCGACGGCATCACCCGCACCGTCACCATCACGCCCCAGGAAGTCAACATCGCCCTGCCCGTCCCACTTGTCGACGCCACCGACCCCGGCGCCGCCACCTTGCAGAGCACCACCTACTCCGAACCCTCCGAAACGCTTGCCGCCCTGCGCCAAGCGCTTGCCGAGGACCGCCACCCCGACTCCATCGAAATCCCCTTCGCCGTCGCCCGCACCCTCCTCGACCTCGGCTTCACCACCCAAGCACGGTCCTGGCTCGACTCACTTGACGAGCGGCTGCGGAAGAACTGGCGATACCACTGGTACACCGGCATCACCAACCTGCTGACCAGCAAATTCACCGACGCTCAAGTCGCCTTCTCCCGCGTCCTCGAAATCCTGCCCGGCGAATCCGCCTCCAAACTCGCCCTTGCCGCAGTCGCCGAGCTCCTCCTCCAATCCGCCGACCTCCACGACACCGCGTTGCTGGAACCCCGCGTGGCCCGCGGCGCCGCCGGCATGGACCGCCACCTCGACGAACTCCCCAACACCGTCTTCGAACACCTCCTTCACCGGGGGCTGCTCGACCCCGACTGGTCCATGGTCACCACCAACCCCGCCATGCTTCGCTTCCACGCCATCCGCCTCTACGCCCTCGTCTGGAGCACCAACCCCACCACCGTCTCCTCCGCCTTCGGCCTCGCCCGCCAACTCATGCACGAAAACCAACCGGAGCTTGCCGCCGCAGCGCTCGACCGCGTCCCCGTCGCTTCCCGACACAACCGTCTCGCCCAACTCACCTCCATCCTCAGCCTGGTCACCGACCCCACCGAGGATCGCATCCGCGAGGCCGCCCTTCGCCTCCAACGCATCCCCAACACCGAACCCCGCTACCTCCAAATCAAAGTCTTCATCCTCCGCGCCGCCCTCACCTACACCCTTGACGGCCACCAGCCCGACCCCTCCCCCATCCTCGACACGAAGTTCACCGCGCACGAACTCCAAAACGAACTCGCCAGGACCCTGCGCGCCCTGGCCAGAGTGGCGCCCTACCTCCAACACCGCTTCGACCTCGTCGACATGGCCAACAAGATCCGCCCCGTGACGTGGTTCTAGGGTTTCCGGGCTTTCGGGGGCTGCGCGCACCACATTCCAGGGTTTCGGCGGGTGCGTTTTGCGTTTGCCCAGGTCGCCGGTTTCTCGGGAGGGAATTTGGTGCGCTCGCTCGGGGTGCCTGCACCAAATTCCAGGATTTCGGCGGGTGGGTTTTACATTTCCCCTGGTCGCCGGTTTCCCCGGGAGGGAATTTGGTGTCTCCGCCTGAGGCGCCAGTGCCAAAGGGCGCATTCTATTTTGCCTCGCCCTTTCACTACCAGCACGTTTGAATGTACGGTCCAATTCGGGTTGCGTCTTTTGGCACTGCCCCCTAGCTAGGCGCACCACATTCCGGGATTTCGGCAGGCGGGTCTTGCGTTTCCCCCGGTCATTGGTTTCTCGGGAGGGAATCTGGTGCGCACCCCACCCTGCCCGACACCAAATTCCTGGATTTCCCCTCCCACAAAGACATTCCCCCAGGTCACAATCTGGACCTGGGGGAATTTGGTGCAAACCCAATCAGCGAGCTTAGAAGCCGCCTAGGCCAACGGCTGCGGCCACAATGCCGAGCAGCGCCAGCAGGCCGACGACGATGCCGGCGATGGCACCGCCGGACAGGCCACCTGTTTCCCCACCCTTGCCTGGGTTCTGCTGCTGCGCAGTCGAAGGCGCTGGGTGGGCGGTTGGGCGAGTGGTCGGCTTGGCAGGGCGCGCGGGAGCCGGGGCGTCGTAGGTCCCACTTGGCGCGGCGTTCAGTGAGGTCACTGGTGCTTGGCCGGCGCGGGTCGGAATGACGGCGTTGGCCTGGGTTGCCAGTGGCTTGGTTGGGCGTGGCCCGGCGCCGCCTTCCGCCTTGCCCACGGTCTGCTCTGCCCGCTTGAGCAGGTCGGACTTCTTCTTGCGAAGTTCCCGTATGAGCTTCGCGGTGTCTTCGCCGTTGTAGTTGAGGGCGGAGAACTCGATGGTTTCGTCGGCGACGATGTCGTTGTCCTGGTTAAACACCCGGAAGGTGATCGGCATGGTGGAGCCGGTGTAGCCGGCGGTGTTGGTGATTGGGACGCTGATGGGCAGTTTGGACTCGTCGCTGAGGGCGCCTTCGATGGTGTATTCCTGCTCGTATCGGCCGCCGGGGTAGGTGGCCTGGAGGCGGAACTTGTGGATGTCAATGCCCAGGTTGGACAGCTCCAAGGCGATCTTGGAGTCAGTGCGGTTGGCGATAATGATGTTGCCAGCGCCTTCCTCGTTGCGCACGCGCAGGCCGGCCTTGCCGTTGTTGAATTCGGCGGAGTAGACCTCGAGTTCGCGGACGGTTGGTTCGTCGTCGGCGTGTTCGTGGTCGTCGTGGCCGGGGGTGCCGGTGGTGCCGTTGGCGCGGCCGATTTGGCCGCCGATGAAGGCGAGGTTTGGCCAGTCGGGGTCGATGTCGTAGTCGCCGGTGTAGCACTGGACGGTCTGGCATGCCTTCGGCAGCTTGCCCGTCGGACGAGAGCGCTCGTTGGAGTAGCGGAAGTCAGTGAACTGGTAGAGGTAGTTCATGACTGAGAGGTAGCCGGGCACGTAGTCAGAGATTGGGCGGCTGGTGTCGGCGAGTGGCCCGGAGTGGGTCAGGCCGAGGTTGTGGCCGAACTCGTGCAGGATGGTGTTGCGCAGCTGGTCCTGCGAGGTCATCATGCGGTTCTTTGCGACGTAGAAAGCGCCGTCCCCGATCAGTGCGTTGCCTGAGGAGAAGTTGGTACGGGTTTGTTGGTCGCCGATGACGCCGACGCGGAACACGGTCTGGCGTCCGTTGAGGAGGCGGTCGCGGTCCTCGAGCATCTTGATACCGGGGACTTTGCCTTCGAAGTAGTACGGGGTGAAGTCTTCGGTCGGGCCGCCTTGTGGGTGCTCGAGGCGCATTGGGTTGTAGTAGTCGCCGGCGTCGATGTGCAGGTTGATGTTCTGCTGTGCGAAGGCGTCAACGAGGTCGTTGAGGGTTTGGCGCGATGGGCGGTACACGTTGGTGTTGGCTTCGGAGCAGTCGAGGAACTTGCGGAAGTCTTCCTCGGTTGGCGCGTATTTGCGCTGCTCGGAGCACTTCTTGGTTTCCCATTCGGACTTCATCCAGTTGAGCTGGAGGAAGAGGTCGACCTTCTTGGGGTCGGCGCCCCACTTCTGGAGCGGGAAGACGTTGCCGTTTTCGTCGGTGAAGCCGTTTTCTTCCCATTCGTCGGGGAAGCCGTCGCCGTCGGTGTCGATGGTGCCTTGGGCGACGTCGAGGGTCATGGCGGTGGTGGCGCGCAGCGTGCCGTCGGCGGGTACGTCTTGTTCCCAGACGCCGGCGACGAAGTGGGCGTCGTCACCTGTGCCTCCGTTGATGGCGTCGTGGCGCTGTTCGCCTTTGCCCTTGCTGGTGGCGCCCATGAAGTCGACGTTGATTTTGTAGGCGTTGCTGACGTCGACGTGGTAGCCGTCGCCGCGGGGGACGCCGGTGACTTGGAAGTCGCGGTCGATGATGCCGCTGGCCATCTCGACGCGCATGTTAGCGGCCTGGCCGGTGGTGTTGCGCAGGTCAACGGTGACTTGGATGGAGTCGTCGCCGACGACGAAGGTGCGGGTCATCTCGACGCCCGAGTTGGGGTCGGTGTGGCGCAGCACGACGCGGTCGGTGTTCCCGACGGGCTTCGCTTCGACGACTTCGGTGGCGTTGCCGACGTAGCTCATGGGCGAGCCGTTGACGGCGCCGTCGATGTAGAAGGCGTTCTGCAGCAGGCGCGTGGTGCTTTCTGGGTGGTTGAAGTACATCCAGGACACGCGCGCTTTGTTCACGTCGACGCGGAAGTTGCCGCTGTCGGAGTCGCGGTTGACGCCGATGGCGAAGCTGCCTGGGGTAATGGCCGCATCCGCGTGTGGGGCCACGACGATGCCTGCGGCGACGCTGACGCCTGCGAGTATCGCCGCGATGCGTTGTTTGCTAGTTTTGCCGGTCACTGTCGTTGTCCTCTCAGCGCTGCTGGTTGATTGGGAATGCTAGGAATGTGCGGAAGAAGTCGCGGTGTTCGTACAGGGAGTAGCCCAGCCCGCCCAGGAAGGCGAGGAGGCCGAGCACGAAGCCCGCGATCTTCGCGCCTGGCGGAATCTCACTGCTTGTCGACGACCCCTTCTCCACCTCCTGCGGCCCCTTCACCACCTGCACTCGGAGGAGCTTGGTGGCCTGGGAGCCGTCCGCGAAGCTGACCACGACTGGGACTGGCACGATTCCAGGTGCCGTGCCAGCAGGTGGCGTGATGGTGAGTGCGCCGGTGGCGGCGTCAATGCCGATCTTCCAGTCGGCGAGCGCCTTCGGTAGCTGGCCGAGGGCAAACGCCTCCTTGGCGGCCCCGGCCGGCTTCGGCACCACATAGGTGGTCGCCTTGCCCGGGTAGGCCTTGATGGTGTCGTTGAACTCCGGGGTTGCCTCGGCCAGGGACGGTTTGCCGTCGCTGGTCAGCACGGAGATGCGTGCGTTCGCGATGGTCGTGGAACCGTCCGGGAAGTTGATGCGCACCGGGACTTCGCGTACGCCGGGGACCGCGTTCGGGCGGGCGCCGACGGTGAGGGCGCCGGTGGTGGCGTCGATACGGGTGTCGAGGCCGCCGACTGGGTTGAGCAGCGAGTAGTGCGCACCCTTCAGCGTCGGGGTGAGCGTGACGGTTTCGCCTGCGCGGACCTGGGTTGGGTCGTACGCGTTGGAGACTGCCCCGCCCATCGCCTTGACGGCGGTGGCTTGCGCCTCGACGAGCTTCTGGGAGCCGTCCTCGAAGGTGACCACGATCGGGATCATGGTGCGGTCCCCGACGTGCGCCGATGCGGGGGCGGCGACGGTGAGTGCGCCGGTGGTCGCGTCGACGGCGGCCTTCCAGCCCTCCGCGGCGAAGTCGGCGGAGATGGCGTAGGTGGCTCCCTTCGGTGCGACCTTCGGCTCATGGGTTACGGCGTTGGCGCCGATGGCCACGCCGATCGGGGTCCAGGACGGTTGCTCGCGGTGGGCCTGCGAGTCGCGGGCGACGTTGAGCTGCACTACCTTCGAGCCACCGTCGGGGAAGTTGATGCGCACGCCGAGGTCGTAGCCCTGGCCGGGCTTGGCGTCCTTCGGCAGGGTGACCTTGATCTGGCCGGTCTTTTCGTCAACGTCCACGCGCAGGCCAGCCACGCCGCCGAGCGCAGCCGCGCCTTCCGGTTCGAATTTCACGCCGGTCGGGATGTCGCCCTTCGGGGTGATGGTGACGGTGCCGTCGTCGCCGACGACGGCGTCCTCAAAGTCCAGGTTGGAGGTGTAGGCCTGCGGCTTCGCGTCCCGTACGCCGATCACGGCCACGACCGTCTTGTGGGAACCGTCCGAGTAGCGCGCAACGACTTCCACGTTCAGCGGTTTCGCGTCCTGCGCTGGGGCGGTGGCGGTGATGGTGCCGGTGGTGGCGTCAATAAACAGGTCCCAGCCCTGCAGCTTGGAGGCCTTCGTCAGGATGGCGAACTCGGGGTCGGAGGCAGGGTCGAAAGGTTCGGTGAGGTTGACCTTGATGGTTTCGCCTTCGAAGGCCTCGCGGCGCTCGTACTCAAACTTCTGTGTTTGCGCGAACTGCGGCGCCAGCACCTGGAAGTGCGCGACGATCTCCTTCGTGCTGCCGTCAGGGTAGGTGACGGTGACGGGCACATCGATGGGCTTTCCAACCTCAGCATCCAGGTCCGCCGAAAGGGTGATCTGGCCCGTGTGGTGGTTCAGCTTCGCGCCTTCGAACTGCGTGCTAAACGACGCCTCCTTCGGCAACGGCTGGCGCTCAAAGACCATGCCGTTGTAGCCCAGCCGGGCGTACGGCGCAGGCGAGGTGGCGGTGCCGCCAGCGCGGACGTAGGTGTCCGCGTAGGAGGACTCGTAACGTACGGAGTCCTTGACGGCTGCGGTGACCTCGACGGTGATGGTGTCCTGTTCGCCCTTCTCGGTGCGAACCTTCATGGTGTAGGTGCCCGGCTTCGCGTCACGCGACGGGGCGGCGTACACGGCGCCGTTGGCGAAGACGGTGAACCAATCCGGGTTCCCGGGCTCCGCGAGCACGCGCACTCCCTGGGTGGAACGGGCGGGGGTTGCGCCGGTTTCCTCTCCGGCGCGGACCTTGATGGGGTTCCACGCGAACTGGTCCGGGGCGACAGGGCCCTCAGGGTCCGATGGATCCGTGGGCTCGGTCGGGTCAGATGGCTCGGCTGGGTCCGACGGATCTGCGGGCTCGGACGGCTCACTTGGCTCAGACGGCTCACTTGGCTCAGACGGCTCCGGTGCGTTCTCGTCCACCGTCAGCTCGAAGGAATCACGCTTGTGCGTGCCGTCCTCCGTGACCTTGTCCACGACGACCTCGGAGGTGCCCTCCTTCGTCGGCGTGCCGACGATCGCGTGCTGCTCACCGTCGTACTTCAGACCCTCCGGCAGGCCCTCGACCTCGACGGAGGAGGCATCCTCGACGTCGAGCGGGATGTGCACGTCGGTGCCCGGGCGCACTGGCGGGACCTCGGAAGGAGCGATGTCGGCGTCCTCCGGCTCGCCGAGCTCAGCCGAGTCGGCGACCGTGATAGTGAACGTTTCCTCGAGCGGGTCGCCTGCGCCAGTGACGCGCGCAGTCACGTTGAACGTGCCGGTCTCAGTTGGACGGCCGTTGATAAAGAGGTAGGAGCCGGAGCCAAGGCGGGTCTGGGCGGAGGTGCTCAGGCCCGCGGGCAGGCCCTCAAGCTCGATGACGGCGTCAGCCGGGATGTTCCACGCCATCACGCGGCGCGGCTGGATCAGGCGACCCTCCCAGTACTTCTGGTCCTTGACCGGCTCGATGGTTGGGCCATCCGCAAGGGTGACGTTGGCTTCGACGTCCTTGGTGGAGTCGTCAGCAAAGGTGATGGTCACCGGCACCTTGAACGTGGTGGTTTCGATGCCTTCGCCGGCGGTGGCGTTGAGCGTGCCGTCATCAGAAAACGTGAGGTGCCAGCCGGTGGGTGTCGAAAAGCCTTCCTTAAGCTCCCACTTCACGGGGGTGCCGATCTTGTTCCAGACGGCAGTCCAGAAGTTGCGCTTCAGCTGTGGCTTCGACGATTCAGTCTTGCCAGGCGCGACAACAAGGTCAGGGAAAGTGACGTCCGTACGGCTCGCCTCGGTGCGTGGCGTTTTCCATGACGTGGACTCGGCAGTGGGCTCCTGCGCCGTAGCTGTGCCTGCCACCGCCGGAACACCGCTGATTACTAACGATGCCCCAAGTGCGCATGCCGCAACCGACACCCCACCTCGCCGCTTCGCCCCGTTGCGACCGCTCACGTTGCCCATCATCGTTCCTTCTTAAAACTTTCCGTAAATTGCTAAACGCTACTCAGTGTACTCACTATGCAGACATTTGCCTTTACAGCTGTTGACATGCCGTTTTAAATTCTAACGAATAACGGCCATACAACAAAGGTGTTGAACAATGGCAGGCAGACACATGGGAGGCTAGGCCCGGCGCGCAAGCGCCGCCGCCTTCTGTGCGATGGCGAGCTCCTCATTCGTCGGCACGACAAGTACTTTCACGCGAGAGTCGTCGGCGGAGATGATGCGCGGGCCGTCGTTGGGCAGGGAGTTGCGCTCCGGGTCGATCTTGACACCGAAGGCCTCCATATTGTCCAGGGCGTCCTCGCGCACGAACTTGTCATTCTCGCCGACGCCCGCGGTGAACGTGATCGCGTCTACCCTGCCCAGCGCCACCATGTAACTGCCGATGAAGCTGCGCAGCCTGTTGATGTAGACGTTGTAGGCCAGCCAGGCGTCGCCGTCCTCGTTTTCGATCATGGCGCGCAGCTCGCGGAAGTCGTTCACGCCGGCCAGACCCTTGACGCCGGAGCGCTTGTTCAGCAGCTCGTCGATCTCGTCGATGCTCATGCCGCCGTGGCGCGCCAGATGGAAGATGATGCCCGGGTCGATGTCGCCGGAGCGCGTACCCATGACCAGGCCCGCGAGCGGGGTGAGCCCCATCGACGTATCGATCGCGTGCCCATTCGCCACCGCCGAGCACGACGCCCCGTTACCCAGGTGCAGCACGATCTGGCGGGTGTGGTTCGGGTCGGACCCGATCAGCCCCGGCACCTGGTTGGAGACGAACTCGTGGGAAGTGCCGTGGAAGCCGTAGCGGCGGATCTGGTTCTGGCTGGCCACCTCGGCGTTGATGGCGTAGAGCGCCGCGGCCGGCGGCAGGGAGTGGAAGAAGCCGGTGTCGAAGACCGCGACGTGCGGGATATCCGGCAGCAGTTCGCGGGCAACCTCGATGCCGTCAATGTTCGCCGGGTTGTGCAGTGGCGCCAGCGGCACCTGCTCCCGGATCATGTCCACGACGGGATCCACAATGATTTCGGGCTCACTGAACACCATGCCGCCGTGCACCACGCGGTGCCCCACCGCCACCACATCGAGGTCCTTCGGGCTCACGCCGCGCAGCGCCAGGCGGTGGAACGCCTCCTCCAGCCCGTCCTTGTGCGTGGGGATGGATTTTTGCAGCACCCAGCGGTCCTCGCCGTGCTTGATGGTGATGCGGCCTTGGGGTTCCCCGATTTGCTCGACAAGCCCGGAGACGAACGGTGCGTCCGAGGCGTCCGAATTCGGGTCCACGATCTGGAACTTCACCGAGGAGGAACCAGAGTTAATCACCAGTACGTAGCTCATTTACTTCACCCCTGCCTGAATCGCGGTCACGGCCACAGTGTTCACAATGTCATCGACCGTCGCGCCGCGCGAAAGGTCGTTGACCGGCTTGTTCAGCCCCTGCAGAATCGGGCCAACCGCCAGCGCACCACCAGTGCGCTGCGCGATCTTGTACCCGGCGTTACCCGCCTCAAGGTCGGGGAAGATGAACACGTTCGCTTGTCCCGCCACGGGTGAATCGGGTGCTTTCTGCTTCGCGACGCCCTCATCGCACGCAGCGTCAAACTGAAGGGGGCCGTCAATAATTAAGTCGCAATTAATAGCGCGGGCGGCGGCGACGGCCTCGACCGCGCGCTCCACGTCGGGGCCCGCGCCGGAGCTGCCCGTGGCGTACGAGAGCACCGCAACCTTCGGGTCAATACCGAATTGAGCGGCGGTCAACGCGGAGCTCACGGCGATTTCACCGAGCTGCTGCGCGGACGGGTTGGGGTTCACGGCGCAGTCGCCAAACGCCCAGAGGCGGCCCTGCATCACCATCAGGAAGATCGACGACACCACCGAAGCCTCAGGGCGCGTCTTGATGATCTGGAACGCCGGCTTAATTGTCTCCGCCGTGGTGTGCACCGCGCCCGAGACCATCCCGTCCGCGCGCCCGGTGTGCACCAGCATCGTGGCGAAGTAGGAGACGTCCTGCATAGTCTCGCGTGCCTGCTCCAGGGTCACGCCCTTGGACTTGCGCAGCTCAGCGAAGGTCTGCGCGAACTCCTCAGCCAGGTCGGAGGAGCGGTGGTCCTGCAGCGTCGCCCCCGACACGTCCAGCCCGAGCTCCTGCGCCTTCGCGGTGATCGCGTCCACATCCCCCAGCAGCGTCAGCTTCGCGACGCCCCCCTCCAACAACCTGTGCGCCGCCTCGAGCACGCGCGGGTCCTCGCCCTCCGGCAGGACGATGTGCGCGCCGACCTCGCGGGCCTGGCCCAACAGGCGCGAGCCGAAGACCAGCGGGGACATCACCGGCGCGACCTCCGGGATGGTGAGGTCGGCCGCGTCCTGCACGTCCGTGACCGTTGCGAGCAGCGTCGCACCGTGGCGTTCCACAATCCGTTGCGCGAGGGGTGCGCGCTGCGGGGCGTCGATAAGCACGATGACCGCAGCCCCGAGTGCTGCGGCGAGCTCCGCATCAAAGGAGCACTCCCCTTGCCCTACAAACAACGTGCCTTGTTCCTGGCCGGCGCAGGCGGCGTAGGCCTCAGCGAGTGTCTCCCCCGTAACTTGGACGGTTTGAAGGCCGTGCTGTGCCGCGAGCGCGTCAGCATCAGCACTGCTGAGGTTCGTGTTAGTGCAGGTGAGCAGTAGATGTTGAGCCATAACCCAGCCTTTACGATCGTGGCGGACATAAATGCGTATCATTCTACAGCCACACCACAACACGCGGGCGGACAAATGGGGTCCAGTTCACATTTCTTTGATTTTTGGCGCTGGGTCTCACTTGCGGCGGTGGGTGGCCGCTGGATCGCTGGCCCGGCACCGACAAGCCCCAATGCAGTGGCCGGCAAAAAGTTCCCGCGGCCGGGAACCATTTGGTGTTAGGGGCCGGTTCCGGTCGACCAACGCTTTCATTTCCCGAGGCAGCGACGCCTGTCCACGAAGAATGTTCCCGGTTTGCAAAATGACCGGGGAACAATCCCTATCTCTCGCGGCCAGGAGCAACGAAAAATGGCAAGTAAGCGTTTAACCCGTGGCCCTAACAGTCAACCACAACGGAAAATTATTTCGAAAGGTGATTGTCGATTTCGGGCTTCGGGGCTTCATCCTCCTTGCCACGACGTAAGGGGCAAAAAGAGAACCAGCCGCCTTTCCTTATCGGAAATGACGGCTAGTCGTGATACCCCCACCATAGCAGTATGTTATCTAGCCTTCACCTCGATGGGGGTAGACGGCGTACATGTCCGATTTGGTGGTCCGGGTAGACATAGCCAATGACCGGGAAACGAAAACAATTCTTTAGCGAACCGGAATTGGGCTCAACCTATCAAATACCGCGAACTGACAAACAAGTCAAACTCACGCCAATAGGTCGGCAGAGTTCTGTGACTTCGCCTATCTATCGATAGTCGAAAACCGGCTCTACTTGCATTGCCCCTCGGATCCGACACCGGCTCGCCTTCCACGCCCACCAACAACGCAAAACGCTGCCGCCCGCCATACAAGGCGGACAGCAGCGTTTCACTGTACAAAGAGCGATCAGTAAGCGTTGAACTCGCGGTCACCCGCGAGAGGTCACTGCGGGCTAAACGTGTTCTTTACTTCTGTTCTTTCTCGGAAGACAGCTTCGTTGTCTTGCCGGAGGATCCCTTCAGCTCCAGATCCTTGACCGAAGACGAAGGACCACCAGGCTTGCAGTTGTCGTAGATGACCGTGCCAGCCAGGATGCCAGCAGCGATCAGCACGATACCCGCAGCAACCATACCCAGGTCCGCACCGACGGTACGCAGCTGTGCGTTGATCTGCTCAACCTGACGTGCCATCTCCGGGTTGAAGATGCCCGCCTGCTGCTGGATGTGGGTGTTCGCAGCCTGCAGCTGAGCGCTTGCTTGTGCGGCGAAGTCGCTCAGGCCAGGGATCTGAATCTGGGAAGCCAGACCCAGTGGCAGCAGCGCGATCAGCGGCAGACCGAAGCCCACAGCGGATGCGGCGCAGCGGCCGGCGTCGACCTTGCCGTCGGTGGCGTCGAATGGGTTGAGGCCCTTGTTGAACTCGTCACGGTTCTTGATGCCATCGCCATCAATGTCGCCGTTCGGGTCCAGCATGGACTTACCGTTCTTATCCACCAGCGCGAAGGAAGCCTTCACGCCGGTCTGTTCGCCGGTGCTGTTCGCTACCGTTGCCTCTACGGAGGTGTTTGCGAGCGGAGCGAACTCCTTCACAAACTCGTCCCAGGTCTTAGCATCCTTCTTCTTGAAGGCCTCTGCCAGTTCCTGTGGCGACGGTGCCTGGCCGGTGATATCAGCGGCGCCATCCACGACGTTGATGTCCCACTTCGCACCGTGCAGCTCGCCGCCCTTGCGGTCGGTGATCGTCGCCGTCGTGCCCTCCGGCGTATCGACGGCCTCTCCGACCTTCTCGCCATCCTTCTTGTTCAGCTGAACCTTGGCAGTGTCCTTGCCACCAGGCTGGACATTGGTGTCCGGGTAGGACGCCACAACGTTGTCCCCGAGTTTGTTGCCCTCGGATGGGTCGTTCTGGTCGTCCGTGCCTGGCTTCTGCTCTTCGCTGCCTGAGTCCTGTGGCTTTTCTACCGTGATGTCGGTTTCGAACTTGCCACCAGGCAGGTCCGGATCCTCGACGACCAGGTTGATCGGGCCTTCGACGTCCTTGCCCGGGGTGACGTAGACCTTGCCGTCGTCGCCGACGCGGACCGGCACGTCCTTGCCGTTCTTGTCGGTTGCAGACTCCTTGGTGTCGCCATCCTTGTTGTTAATGATGACGCCGGTGTCCTGCTCCTTTCCGTTCGGCACGACGGGCTTCTTGCCGTCAGCGTTG
Organism: Corynebacterium pseudogenitalium; assembly: GCF_024453815.1. Classification (NCBI taxonomy): domain Bacteria; kingdom Bacillati; phylum Actinomycetota; class Actinomycetes; order Mycobacteriales; family Corynebacteriaceae; genus Corynebacterium; species Corynebacterium pseudogenitalium. Next base: position 2,035,273 of record NZ_CP072934.1, read on the forward strand.
ACGTTGGTCTCTGCCTTGCCGTTGTCGTCGCGACCCTTCTCGTGGCCATTGACGTCAATCTCAACCTGAGACTTGCCTTCAGGAAGACGTGGGTCCTCGATTGTCACCGTAATCGGGCCATCAACGTCCTCACCAGGCGTGACGACAACGTTACCGTCCTTGTCGATTTCGACCGGGACGTCCTTGCCATCCTCGTCCTTCGCGGAGATCTTGGTGTCCTTGTCAGGATTCTGAACCTTGACACCAGTGTCCTGCTTCTCGTTGGTCGGGTCGACCGGCTTCTTGCCGGAATCATCAACCTTGAAGTCAGAGTTGTTGTCATCGCGACCCTTCTCATGACCGTTGACCTTGACCTCGATCTCAGTCTCGCCACCAGGCAGGTCAGGGTCGGTGACCGTCACCGTGATCGGACCATCAACGTCGGTGCCAGGGGTGACGTGAACGTTACCGTTCTCATCGATCTCGACCGGGATGTCCTTGCCGTCCTCATCCTTAGCAGTGACATTGGTGTCCTTGTCCTTGTTGTTGACCTTGACGCCAGTGTCCTGCTTCTCATCGGTCGGATCGACAGGCTTTGCGCCAGTTTCGTCGACTGTGGTCTTCGGGGCTTCCGGCTTCGTGTCCGAACCGTTGTCATCACGGTCCTTCTCGTGGCCCTTAACCTCAACCTCAACCTCGACCTTGCCGCCAGGCAGATCCGGGTCCTCGATGGTCAGCGTGATCGGTCCATCAACGTCGGTGCCAGGGGTGACGTGAACATTGCCGTTCTCATCAATCTCGGCCGGAATGTCCTTGCCGTCCTCATCCTTAGCAATGACCTTGGTGTCGCCGTCCTTGTTGTTGACCTTGACGCCAGTGTCCTGCTTCTCATCGGAAGGATCGACAGGCTGCTTACCAGACTCGTCAACCGTGGTCTTCGGCGCTTCCGGCTTCGTGTCCGAACCGTTGTCGTCCTTGCCCTTCTCGTGGCCGTTGACCGGAACCTCGACCTCGACCTTGCCGCCAGGCAGATCCGGGTCCTCGATGACTACCGTGATCGGACCATCAACGTCCTCACCTGGGGTGACATGGACGTTACCGTTCTCGTCGATCTCGGCAGGGATGTCCTTGCTATCTTCGTCCTTCGCAGAAACCTTGGTTTCCTCGTCAGGGTTGACGATCTTGACGCCGGTGTCCTGCTTGTCGTCGGTCGGGTCGACAGCCTTCTTGCCAGACTCGTCGACAGAGGTCGGATCCTGGGTCACATGGATGGTGACGTCGACTTCTTCCTTCGAGCCATCCGGGTAGGTCACGACGACCTTGCCCTGCTTGTCACCAGGCTCGTCGGTGTTCGGTGTGTCCTTCCACTCGTACTCGGTGCCGTCAGGAAGATCTTCCTTGTTAGCAATCGAGTCTTCAGGCTTCGGCTTCTCTCCCGGCTCAACCGTTTGATCCTGCCCCTTGGGGTCGTAGGCGTCAGCCTGGGACTTCACAGCCAGCGGGACGATATCGGTCTGCTCGTGCTTTTCACCGTTCTGATCCACCAACGTGTACGTCACAGTCACGTTCGGCTTCTCTTCAGAAGCCTCAACCGGGGTCGTTGGGGTGCCGGTGATCTTGCCGTTTTCAAACGTCAGACCATCTGGCAGTCCCTCAACCTTGAGGGAGCCTTCCTCGATTTCTAAGCCCTGTGGCAAAGGACCGAAGCCCTCAGGCTTCACTTCCTGTTCGTAATCCTCGCCAACAACGCCGTCCTTCAGCGGAGTGTCCGTCACCGTAATCTTTGTGACGACCTCTTCCTGCTGCTTTTCTGCAACAGTGGACTTCTCCGTCTTCTGGATGCGCTGCGCGGGGTCTTCCTCGTCCGGGTTCTCGTAGACCGGGTTGCCGTCCTCATCGGTGACACCAACATACTTGTCCACCATGACCTCGACCTCGCGAGTCACGGTCACTTCGGTGGTGCCAGGCTTGGTTGGGGTGCCAGTGATCTTGCCGGTCTCGGGGTCAATCTCAAGGCCCTCTGGCAGCTTATCGGCGGAGTACTTTGGCTTCGAGTTCTCAGCAAGGTTGTCAGGCAGCTTCTGGAACAGGTCCGCGACGTTGTTGTCTGGGTACTCTTCACCTGCGGAGCCAAGCGGCAGCTGCTCTGGGACAACAGCGGTGAACGAGTCCGCGATCTCCCAGCGATCAGACATCTTCTTCGAAGCAGGGTCAACAGTTACCACAGCCGCTGTGTAGACGGTGGTTTCCTTCAGGTCCTCAGGTGCCTGGAAGTCACAGGAAGGCAGTACGCCCTTCTCGTCACTCTTGACGATGCACTCTTTGCCTTCCAACTCTGTCTGGTTACCAGCGGGATCAGTTGCGTACCAACGAATTGCGTAATCCGCGTTCGGCATCAGACCCGCAGCTTTCGTGGTCACCTTGGAGCCAGCTCGACCCTTATTGTCGTACGAATTGTACTCCGGAATATCAAAGATCGGCTGTGCGGACATCAGCGGGAACTGCAAGCCGTTCATGTTCGCACCAGCGATTACAGTGCCAGAATCAGCGTAGTTTTGGAACATGTTCATCGGGAACGCCGAATTCTTGACATCACGACCCTCAATACGCGGGTAGATGTACATGTAATCAGTGTTGATGTGGCGACGCTTCCCAATGGCAAGGCCAGTGAAGGCTCCGTAACGGCTCCCTCGATCCATCTCATACTTCGGTGCTACCTTGCCGAACTCATCTTCCGATACGTTGCCGATCCTGTCACGGCTAGCACCGTAGGTACCCTTGAATGGCAGGTAAATCGTGCCATCATCTTTCGACGGCACCACTACCGTCTCAGCAATGTGCGATCCAACACCGTGCTCGTCCTGGTACGCCTTAATAATGCGCTCCTGGTTTGCACGCTCCTGCTCAGCAGTGTAGCCCTTGTTCGCGTTCTTCCACGCGTCAATCTGACGTGCCACCTCATCGTTGAGGTAGGAGCCGACGATCTCTACACCACCGGCAGCGCGATCCCCCTGGCCTGTCTGGTACTTGTAGTACCCCGGAAGCGAACCTGCATCCTCGCCGTTCTCCCACCACACCATCGACTGGTTCGGCGCAGGCAGGCTCTTAATTGTGCCAAACGCACCATAGTCTGGGAACTGACCATCAACGGTTGGCTCACCGGTCTGGCCATCAAGTGCGCGGGTCCACTCAGACTCCGGCTTCGCCAGCCAATCAACCTGCGCAGGCTTCTCCTCAAGCACGAAACGCCCATTTGTAATGCGGGAGCCAGCCGGGCCGGCGGTAAAGTTCCAGGATTCCTGGACGCGGTTCGTGCGCGTGGTGTATCGGCCGGAGTTCATGTCGCCGGCTGCAACGACGGAGTACTTATTCTCGTCTGGGTTTTCGCCCCACACACGGACTTTGAACTTGCTGGCGCCAGCCAGGTTGAACGCAGGAGCGCCGACCCGGTCAGTCACTTTACGGGTCAAGTCGAAGGAAAAGCGACCCTCGGAGTCGGTCAGGGTGTAGAACACCGGGGAAACTTCGTTTTTGCCGGTGACGTACTGCAGGTAGATAACATTGCCCTTCAACGGCTCATTGTTCGCCGAAAGGTCGTCATGTCGGCCGTCCTTATTGATGTACGCGTAGCCGTGGTAGCCGCCATAATCGCGCCAGCCACCCTTGGTGTAGATGGCGTTCGGAACCTTCTTATCCTTGACGGCATCGTCAACATTAGCGTCCGTGCCGGCAACCGCCGCAGCGGTCTCCTGGGCAAACGCAACCGGCTGCGCCAGCGGCGCAACGAGCGCAAACGAAAGTGCTGCCGCAGCGATCGAGGTACCACGACGAACTTTGTAGGAGCTTCGCACAACAATTCCTTTCATTCCTTGATTTGAAACATGTAGTCGCACCGCCGTGTTTTTCACCGATCTTTAGGCACAAACACAGGCGCTACGTGCTTTACAGTCATCAAAGAATAACAATGAATGGTCTGCGCTTCTAATAGACCTTTAGGCCTATTCCATTCCAGGATTTTGCGACACCGATATGTTTCAAACTCTAAGAATCCATCAGGTAGGCAGTGCTAGGACGATTGTCCTATAGTGCACATGTAATTGTTTGTATAGATAATTAGTAGACATATGTACGTCACCTGCGAAGACGAAGATTCCCAGAACTAACAGCGACCGTTGTCAGTACCAATACAAAAAGCTGCCACCCGTCATATATGACGGGTGGCAGCTTTTCTCTTCTTAGAAAGCGATCAGTAAGCGCTTAGCCCCCAGCCTCCCCCCGCAAGGGGGTGACTGTTCAGAGTGTATTTCTTACTGCTGCTTCTTCTCTTGCTTTGCCGGAGTCTTGTTGTCCGTCTTGGAGGACAACTTCGTCGTCTTACCGGAAGAACCCTTCAACTCCAGATCCTTCACAGAGGACTTCGGGCCATTCGGGTTGCAGTTGTCGTAGATGACCGTGCCGGCCAGGATACCAGCAGCAATCAGCACGATACCTGCAGCAACCATGCCCAGATCCGCACCGAAGGTACGCAGCTGCGCGTTGATCTGCTCAGCCTGACGTGCCATCTCCGGATTGAAGACGCCAGCCTGCTGCTGAATACGGGTGTTGACCGTCTTCAGCTGAGCATCAACCTGTGCAGCCACATCGCTCAGAACCGGAATCTGAATCTGGGAAGCCAGACCCAGTGGCAGCAGCGCGATCAGTGGGAGACCGAAGCCCACAGCCGATGCCACACACTTGCCGGTATCAAAGCCATTATCCTTCGGATCGAACGGGTTCCAGCCATTCGAGATCTCGTCCCCGTTGTTGACGCCGTCACCATCAGCGTCACCCTTCGGATCCAAGATCGACGTCTTGCCGTCCTTACCAACAAGTACGAACTGCGCTTCACCAGGCTTGGGCTCCGACTTGCCATCGGTGAGCTCGAACTTAACCAGCGGGTTCGCAACCTGATCGAAGTCCTTCTTGAACTTGTCAATCGTCAACTTCGTACGGCCTTCACTACCCTTCTTGCCATACCTGTCGTTAAACTGCTTCGCCAGCTGCTCCATAGTCGGAGCCTGACCAGTTACAGTCGCGCCTTCTGGTGTGAAGGTCCAGTCGGTAGCACCTTCTGCCTTCGGGTAGCTCTTAGCCTCCGGATTGTCCTGTACCTTGATGCCCTTGAGGTCCGTAACCTTCTTTCCGCCATTGTCAGTGAAGGCTGGCTTAGCAGTTTCCTTACCACCAGGCTGAACATGGGCCTCGTCGTAGCCAGGTGTCAACGAAGTCAGGTCATTACCGTGGGAAGGATCCGTAGGCTTCTCAGGCTCTGTCGAAGGGTCGGCTGGGTCGGTATCCGTCGGCTTGCCAACGGTGACAGTAACCGTCTTCTCATCAACCGAACCATCCGGGTAAGTAACCTTCACCGGAACCTCGATCTTGTCACCAGGCTTGGCGTTTTCAGGAACGTCAACGGTAATCGAACCGTCCTCGTTGACCGTCACACCCTCCGGCGCACCCTCGCCCTTCTCGAACTTAGTGCCCTCCGGCGGAGTCGTCTCCTTGCCGTCCTTATCCTTAAAGACAGGCTTGTCAACCGTAACCTTGTCACCCGGCTTACCAGATCCATCCTTGTACTCAGGATCGATCTCGTCAGCAGTCTTCGCATCCGGGTTACCAACGGTGACAGTAACCGTCTTCTCATCAACCGAACCATCCGGGTAAGTAACCTTCACCGGAACCTCGATCTTGTCACCAGGCTTGGCGTTTTCAGGAACGTCAACGGTAATCGAACCGTCCTCGTTGACCGTCACACCCTCCGGCGCACCCTCGCCCTTCTCGAACTTAGTGCCCTCCGGCGGAGTCGTCTCCTTGCCGTCCTTATCCTTAAAGACAGGCTTGTCAACCGTAACCTTGTCACCCGGCTTACCAGATCCATCCTTGTACTCAGGATCGATCTCGTCAGCAGTCTTCGCATCCGGGTTACCAACGGTGACAGTAACCGTCTTCTCATCAACCGAACCATCCGGGTAAGTAACCTTCACCGGAACCTCGATCTTGTCACCAGGCTTGGCGTTTTCAGGAACGTCAACGGTAATCGAACCGTCCTCGTTGACCGTCACACCCTCCGGCGCACCCTCGCCCTTCTCGAACTTAGTGCCCTCCGGCGGAGTCGTCTCCTTGCCGTCCTTATCCTTAAAGACAGGCTTGTCAACCGTAACCTTGTCACCCGGCTTACCAGATCCATCCTTGTACTCAGGATCGATCTCGTCAGCAGTCTTCGCATCCGGGTTACCAACGGTGACAGTAACCGTCTTCTCATCAACCGAACCATCCGGGTAAGTAACCTTCACCGGAACCTCGATCTTGTCACCAGGCTTGGCGTTTTCAGGAACGTCAACGGTAATCGAACCGTCCTCGTTGACCGTCACACCCTCCGGCGCACCCTCGCCCTTCTCGAACTTAGTGCCCTCCGGCGGAGTCGTCTCCTTGCCGTCCTTATCCTTAAAGACAGGCTTGTCAACCGTAACCTTGTCACCCGGCTTACCAGATCCATCCTTGTACTCAGGCTCGAACTGACCGTTCTGATTCGTGATGGAAGGCTCTAGCGGCGTTGCTGGAATCGAGCCCTTGTCCTTCGGGTTGGAGCCCTTGCCCTTCTCTTCAGCGTCCGGGACGCCGTCACCGTCATCGTCGGTGTCTTCCTTGTCAGGCACACCGTCACCGTCAGTGTCGAGCTTGAAGTTGGCCTTCGTGTTGTCCTCGGAGCCGTCCGAGTATTTCACGTTCACAGGGACATCGAACTCTTCCTCAGTGTCCTTATTTAGCTGAGGCTTGCCATTCTCATCCTTCTTAACCGTGACGGTCACAACACCGGTCTTCGGATCGATATCAACTTCGTAGCCCTCAGGAGCCTTGAAGTCCTTCGGGATCGAGAATTCGGCATCTCCAGGTACTTCGACCTTGTTACCATCTTCGTCCTTGAAAGTCGGCTCCGAAGTTGCAGGCTTCTCCGGAGTAACGAGCTTGTCTTCGTAAGATGGTTCGAGCTCTTCCGCCTGCTCCGTCTTCGTCACCTTCAACGGGACACGGTCAACGTGAGCAGCCTCAACAACCGTAGGCTCTTGGCCTTCTTCAGCAGCAGGAATGACGATATCGTAGGTCACCGTCACATTCGGGTTCTCCTGTGAAGGCGCGTTGTCACCTTCCGGGGTAACGGCAGTCGGGGAGCCGGTGATTTTGCCAGTCTCAGGATCAAAATCGAGGCCTGCAGGCAGACCATCGACCTTAATGTTCTCTGCCACTGCACCCTTCGGGAGACCCTGCGGCTTCACATCCTGGTCATATGGCTTACCAACGACACCATCCGCAAGAGGTGTGTCCGTAACGTGCAGGTCGTAGGACTTAGAGTTCTCAACCGTCGTCACAGAGGAATCACCAACGGTAAGTTCTGCCTCGTTGATGACAACTACCTTGTAGTCACCCGGCTTCTTTGGCGTACCAGAGATAACTCCAGTCTCCGGGTTAATCTCCATCCCCTCAGGGAGACCCTCTGCTCGGAAATTCTTGTAGGTCACACCGTCTGCCGGTTCCGGTGCAACCGATACCGCCTCTTCACCCTGCTTGTACTCTTCCCCAACGGATCCGATTGGCAGGGACTTATTGACCGCAGCAGTGAAGGCATCCGAAGCGAGCGGAGTGCGGTTACCGGTGCCGTCCTCCGCCCACAGGGTAGCGGTGTACGTGGTGGTTTCCGCAAGATCCTCCGGAACGGTGAAGTCAGCAGACGGCAGCGAGTAGTTATCTACCGGCAGATCCTTGTGCTCAGCAACAACATTGCCCGCAGGGTCAGTCCAGATAATGTCGTACTTCAAGTTGTCATGCGTGAGCATGCCGGTTGCCTTAGTGACTGCGGTGTCACCTGCTGCAGCCGTATTCAGCTGCGAATCATAGTTGACCACATCGAATTCCAGCGGCGCCGGGCTCAGAATGATGTTCATGCCACGTTGGTAGTCCTCCAGCCTATCCTCAGACTTACCAACAGCAACATTCTTACCGCCGGACCAAGTTGCCGGATCAATACCATTCATCCAACGCTGGAACTGCCAACCAGATTGCACGCCAATGTTGTTCGGCAAATCCACCGGACCGACGTACATCCAGTCCATGTTGATGTGCTTGGAATCAAGCGCACCGTTCGACCAACGTCCCTCAGACCAGGATTCTGCACGCTGGTGGAATTTATCATCAGGAACAATACCCTGACGATCACGAGCATTACCGTAGATACCCTTGAAGTAGAGCTTGTACTCGCCCTTCTCATTAGTCTTGGTGGTTACAGTCTCGGCAATCCACTCTGGGTGCTCTCCCTGGATCTGCTCGCTGATCCACTCCTGCATCTTCGTCTCATCCGCAATCGTCCAGTCACGACCACGAAGATCCTTGCCACCAAAGTTCTGCTTTACATACGTCTCGATGGCGGTGATTGCCTCATCGCTGAGGTAGGAACCAACGATCTCTTGGCCTCCGAGAACCAGGTCGCGCTGCTCACCCTGAATGGCACCGCCACCCAGAATTGCACCGGTTTCCGAGTCAGCCGCACCGTTAGGAACTGCGGAGTTCCAGAACACAACACCACCGATGGAACCATTCAGACCGTTACCGACATTGTCGCCTTCACCAGAAACAGCCCAATCTCCGCGTGGCTGAGTCAGCGTGTACTCACTATTGCGGATGTAGTTAATATCGAGGTTCGAAACGCTGTAGTTGCTGTTCCACGACACCATGTGGTTGTTATCTGCCGCAGCCTGTGCCGGGGCCCAAGCACTTGCGTACTGATCCATCAGACGCAGTTCTTCCTTCTGGCCATCAGGCAGCTCAACCCATACGCGAATCTGCTCCCGCCAACCATCAAGACGGGGGTTACCCGCAATATCTTTCAGGCCGGCCGAACCAGTAGTTACAGCTGCCTCAAATACGCGCATGCGATTCAGCTCGTCAAAGAACGGCTTCATCTCAATCGCATAAGCGCCCTGCTCATTGGTGGTCGCAGTGTAGATCGGTGAGAAACGAACGTTTTTGTTTCCCTCTTTCCACTGCGCGTAAACCTTGGCGCCCTGAATTGGCTTGGAATAATCAGCCAAGCGAGAGTTTGTATTAGCCTGCGCAAATACCTCACGAACAGAACCCGAGATGGTAAACGGCGAATTTGCCAAACCTTCAGATTCAATGGCCGTTTCAGTGGTCTGAACCGACGCAGGCTTTTCCTGAGCGAACGCGACTGGTTGCGCCAACGGCGCAACAAGCGCGAACGAAAGTGCTGCCGCGGCGATCGACGTGCCACGACGTACCTTATATTGGCCTCGCATAAACATTCCTTCCATATGGTCTAATCAATGCGACTACCTACCCGTCAGCCAAGGTCTAGCAAAACCACAAAACTGCAGGTGGTGGACGTAGACAAAGGTCAACGATTAGTCACTCGCTGTAAATTGTATCAACCCATGGAAAATGCAGGATCCCTACAGGGCTTTTCTAATTCTCAAACAAAAAGAGCTACAACTGTCAGATAAGCGCAGGTGGAATGCAGTAATTTTTTCTAGTGATACATTTTGGTCGCTATATACGGAACTCATTGACATAGTTCCATTAGGACCAGCTCAATTAAACTGGAAGACAAACGTTAATAATTGTCGAAACAATTAAGGCCAATCGGGCAAATATAAAAGTTGTTACCTATTGCAGTAAACACAATAGGCAACAACTGTAATTTTCTTACCAAGACTTTAGGCAAGATTTACGAAATGTAGCCCCCTGCATGGGGGAGGAGACTACATCACGATCCCTTTACGGCTTCGGCGTATCGGTTTCAGGTGCGGTCGAAGTGGACGTCGATACGTTCTTGTCCCCCTTGGAGGACAGCTTCGTCGTCTTGCCGGAAGAACCCTTCAGCTCAAGGTCCTTCACAGAGGACTTCGGGCCATTCGGGTTGCAGTTGTCGTTGATGATCGTGCCGACGAGGATGCCAGCGGCGATCAGCACGATACCTGCAGCAACCATGCCCAGATCCGCACCGAAGGTACGCAGCTGCGCATTAATCTGCTCAACCTGACGTGCCATCTCCGGGTTGAAGATGCCAGCCTGCTGCTGAATACGGGTGTTCACCGTCTTCAGCTGAGCCTCGACCTGACCAGCCACATCGCTGAGAACCGGGATCTGAATCTGGGAAGCCAGACCCAGCGGCAGCAACGCGATCAGCGGCAGACCGAAGCCAACAGCGGATGCAACACACTTGCCGGTGTCAATCGAGACCTTTGCCTCGGTCTTGTTACCAGCACCATCAGTTGCGGTGATCGTGTCGCCGGTCTTCAGATCAACACCAGCCGGGACCTCAACCTTCCAGTTGCCGTTCTTATCCGTCGTGGTCGGGATCTCGATAACCTTGCCATCCTTGCCAGGAATCGTCACCGTGATGCTCTCACCCGGACGGTCGCCCTTGCCTTCAATGACCTTCGCACCAGGCTCGATCTTGTTGATCGTTGGTGGCGTGTTATCACTGTCAGCTGGGTGCGTGCCGTCCTTGATCTCCTGCTCGTTGGTCTTGCCGTCGCCATCGAAGTCGCCTTCTGGATCCAGCAGGGACTTGCCATCCTTGCCAACGAGGTCGAACTCGGCGGTCGCCTTGTCCTTCGAGCCACCGTTGTACGTGAACTCAACCTCGACCTTCGGCTTCGCGAAGGACTCGAATTCCTTCACGAACTCAGCCCAGCGCTTGCCAGCCTCGTGGCTCTTGATCTCCGGGAGCTTCTCGGAGATCTTCTCGTTGACCTTGTCGTAGCTCGGAGCGGTCGCCGTAACGACGCCATCATTACCAGGCTTGACGACGTCCCCATCCTTCGGACCGAACTCCCAGTCTTCAGAGCCCTTGGACGGCGTGCCCGTGGCCTCCTCAACTGGTGCCTTGATGTCCTTGCCGAACGGGTTGTTCGAGGACTCGGTCTTGCCAGCCTCAACCGTGGTCGGATCGCCGTAGTTTGGGTTCACGATCTTGACATCGATCTCACCGATCGTGTGGTTCCCAGTGCCATCGGTGATGATGACCTTGGCATCCTGCGGGTCAGTACCCTCCGGCACCGTAACCTTGACCTCGCCAGTCTTCTCGTCGATGACGACCTTCGATCCTGGGATCTCATTGCCGTCCTTATCGACCAGCTTGCCGGTCTCATCCCCCTTCGGGTTGTCGATCTTGCCAACGGTGTGCTCGCCACCGTTAGCCGGAACCGTGGAGTTAGCACCGTCCGTGTTAATCGACGGCGCCGAAGGCGTAGCGTCCGGGTTCTTGATCTCGACCTTAATGGTGTCAATCACCTTGCCGTCCTTGTCCTTGACAACAACAGTGATCTTGTCACCCGGCTTCGCATCCTTAGACGGAGTGACCTTGATACCACCGTCCGGCTCGATCTCAGCAGTACCCGGACCCTCGGTCTCAACCGTAGCGCCCTCAGGAACATCACCGGAACCATCCTTCTTCGGGACAGTCACATCCTTACCCGGCGTAGTCGAAGCATCATCCCAATCCGGATTCTTCGGAGCAGGAGCCTCCTCCTTGATCTCGACCTTAATGGTGTCAATCACCTTGCCGTCCTTGTCCTTGACAACAACAGTGATCTTGTCACCCGGCTTCGCATCCTTAGACGGAGTGACCTTGATACCACCGTCCGGCTCGATCTCAGCAGTACCCGGACCCTCGGTCTCAACCGTAGCGCCCTCAGGAACATCACCGGAACCATCCTTCTTCGGGACAGTCACATCCTTACCCGGCGTAGTCGAAGCATCATCCCAATCCGGATTCTTCGGAGCAGGAGCCTCCTCCTTGATCTCGACCTTAATGGTGTCAATCACCTTGCCGTCCTTGTCCTTGACAACAACAGTGATCTTGTCACCCGGCTTCGCATCCTTAGACGGAGTGACCTTGATACCACCGTCCGGCTCGATCTCAGCAGTACCCGGACCCTCGGTCTCAACCGTAGCGCCCTCAGGAACATCACCGGAACCATCCTTCTTCGGGACAGTCACATCCTTACCCGGCGTAGTCGAAGCATCATCCCAATCCGGATTCTTCGGAGCAGGAGCCTCCTCCTTGATCTCGACCTTAATGGTGTCAATCACCTTGCCGTCCTTGTCCTTGACAACAACAGTGATCTTGTCACCCGGCTTCGCATCCTTAGACGGAGTGACCTTGATACCACCGTCCGGCTCGATCTCAGCAGTACCCGGACCCTCGGTCTCAACCGTAGCGCCCTCAGGAACATCACCGGAACCATCCTTCTTCGGGACAGTCACATCCTTACCCGGCGTAGTCGAAGCATCATCCCAATCCGGATTCTTCGGAGCAGGAGCCTCCTCCTTGATCTCGACCTTAATGGTGTCAATCACCTTGCCGTCCTTGTCCTTGACAACAACAGTGATCTTGTCACCCGGCTTCGCATCCTTAGACGGAGTGACCTTGATACCACCGTCCGGCTCGATCTCAGCAGTACCCGGACCCTCGGTCTCAACCGTAGCGCCCTCAGGAACATCACCGGAACCATCCTTCTTCGGGACAGTCACATCCTTACCCGGCGTAGTCGAAGCATCATCCCAATCCGGATTCTTCGGAGCAGGAGCCTCCTCCTTGATCTCGACCTTAATGGTGTCAATCACCTTGCCGTCCTTGTCCTTGACAACAACAGTGATCTTGTCACCCGGCTTCGCATCCTTAGACGGAGTGACCTTGATACCACCGTCCGGCTCGATCTCAGCAGTACCCGGACCCTCGGTCTCAACCGTAGCGCCCTCAGGAACATCACCGGAACCATCCTTCTTCGGGACAGTCACATCCTTACCCGGCGTAGTCGAAGCATCATCCCAATCCGGATTCTTCGGAGCAGGAGCCTCCTCCTTGATCTCGACCTTAATGGTGTCAATCACCTTGCCGTCCTTGTCCTTGACAACAACAGTGATCTTGTCACCCGGCTTCGCATCCTTAGACGGAGTGACCTTGATACCACCGTCCGGCTCGATCTCAGCAGTACCCGGACCCTCGGTCTCAACCGTAGCGCCCTCAGGAACATCACCGGAACCATCCTTCTTCGGGACAGTCACATCCTTACCCGGCGTAGTCGAAGCATCATCCCAATCCGGATTCTTCGGAGCAGGAGCCTCCGGTTTCTTGACCGTAACCTTTGCGGTAATCGTCTCACGAGACCCATCCGGATACGTCACTAAGACTGGAATGGTGTACTCGCCGACCTCTGCGTCTTCAGGTGGCGTGACCTCAATCTTTCCGTCCGGCGCAACAGTGACCCAGTCAGGTGTATCGATCTGCTTGCCATTCGGATCGGTCACCTGAGTGACCTGCTTGAACGAAGTACCCTCAGGAAGATCCTTACCATCCTTGTCCTGCGGAGCTGCCACTGTCGTGGTCTCTCCCACCTTCGCCTCAGCATCCTTGTACTGCGGCTCAAATTCACCGTTCTGGCGAACCTTGTCAACAGCAATGAAAGAGTCCTGAGCAATCACGACGCCGTAAGCGTTGACCAGCTGTGCTACGTACGTGCCGGGTTCCGCAAAGTCTGTGGGAGCCAGGTCACAGTTCTTAGCATCTGCCAGGGTGTTGACTGGGCAATCTTCACCGATCTGCTTGCCGTCCGGACCGTGCCAAACGATCTTGTTGTCACCAGAGAACGGCAGCTCACCTGTCAGCTTGATCTTCGCAGGCTCTAGGTTGTTGATGCCTTCTGGAAGATCTGCCGGGTTGAGGTAGGAATCATAATTTACGATATCCAAGGTCGTGATGTCGGCCTGAACATCAGCGAAGTTGATGTTGTACCAACGGTTTCCGGCGTAGCTCGGAATACCAACTGCGCCACCCCAGTTCGGGTTCTCACCCGAGTTACCGTTTACCTTCTGGAAGACCGGCGTGGGGAAGCCACTGAAGGAGTTCAGGACCTTGCCGTCCTTCTCAGCCCAAAGGTAGGTGTACTTATTCATGCGGTCGCCGACATCGTCACCCATACGGATGGTGTAACGGCCTTCCGCATCGGTTTCAGCACCAACGGTCTTCAGGATTGGCTCCTTGCCGTTCGCACGCATGTTTTCGATCATGCTCTTGGTTGCGGCAGCCTGCTCACGGTACGGCTTGTCACCAATGGCAAGTCGCTCGTATTCCGCAATACCCTCGTCGGAAAGAACAGAGGCGTAGACCTTAGCCCCCTCCATCGGCTGATCGCCCTTCCACTCGTAAAGCGGACCAGTCTCGTCACGGTCAGGACCACCTTGTGCATCGCGCCAAACACGGCCGTAGTAGGAATAACGTGGTGCCTCCGTTCCTTCAGGCTTGTGCCAGCCCTCCTCATCCATGGAGAAGTTCGGGCTCATCATGTAGGAGTTCTCCTCAGCGCTCGGAGCACGCTCTTCCAAGAAGATGCCGGTTCGTTGCATATTGTTACCCTCGAGGTAGAACGCACCGTTCGCGGAGCCCTGTACTACAGACGCCCACGCGCCTGGGACACCGCCACCAGCCTGGCGCACATAGGCCAGATCATTACCGGTTTCCTCGTTCTTCAGAGGGGAGTCAACCCAAATGCGGTACTCCTGACCCCTAAGCGCGCGGAAGAGGTGTGGCTTACCGTTCACATCGACGAACGAGTACTCACCGCCTGGGACTTCACTATCCGGGTGGGAAAGTACATTGCCCTCCCCATCCCGAGCACGAAGATCAAAGACATAGTTACCTGACGTGTCACCAAGCTGGTGCGACTTCGTGGTAAAGATCGGGGAAATCGTGCCATCACGGTCCTTGAACTGCATGTAAATCGTGGCGTCGTTGATACCCATGGTCCCCTTCAAAGAAGACGATGCAGTCACCTCTTTGAGGCCAATAAGACCAGACAGGGTTGCGAAAGCGTTCGTCATTCCAGTTCTGTTCGTGACGTATCCATTCGCGATGCCGTCCGCTTCAATCAACTTTGTTGGGTCTGTCGGCGGGGTGGCTACAACAGTTCCCGACGTTTCAGCATGCGCAGCCGGACCAGTCTGCGGTACTACAGCTGTCTGAACTGCCGGTGCAACCAACGCAAACGACAATGCGGCCGCGGCAATCGAGGTGCCTCGACGCGCCTTATATGAGTTTCGCATAGAAATTCCTTCCATAGATGCAAACAGATTGACTTCCAGCTGTCCGACCAAAAGCCACTCGTCGTAAATTGTATCAATCCATACAGGCCACAGATTACGTACAGTTGTTTTCTAATTTTGCAGGCCATAGACTTACAAACGTCGATTTTCGGCCTTCATATAGCCCATTTTTGAGTCAGTTAGTACATTTTTGTACATCTAAATACATACCCCCCCCCCCCGAAACGTCATCACACCTGGTTTCTAGCCCAAAATTACATATGTGGCGTACCTCTTCCCCAAATAGCCCAATTCATAAAATAAATAAGCTGTGGCCCGTTACACATTCGATAACGGGCCACAGCTATAGCTTTTCTTAACAGACCTTCAGGCTTGCTTCACGCAACCTGGCCCCCTACTCGGGGGTGTAAGCGGGTCGCGCGGCAACTTCCTACTTTGTCAGCTTGCCATCCTTCGTGGTGGACTCCGACGACAGCTTCGTCGTCTTACCGGACGACCCCTTCAGCTCCAGGTCCTTCACAGAGGAGCTTGGGCCGCCGGGCTTGCAGGCGTCGTAAATGAACGTGCCTGCCAGGACACCAGCAGCGATCAGCGCGATGCCTGCGACAACCATGCCGAGGTCCGCACCGACGGTGCGCAGCTGCGCGTTAATACGCTCAGCCTGGCGTGCCATCTCCGGGTTGAAGATGCCAGCCTGCTGCTGGATGCGGGTGTTCGCAGCTTGCAACTGCGCCTCTACCTGACCAGCGAGGTCACTCAGAACCGGGATCTGAATCTGGGAAGCCAGACCCAGCGGCAGCAGCGCGATCAGCGGCAGACCGAAGCCCACAGCGGATGCTGCACAGGCACCAGCGTTGACCTTGCCAGCAACCGTGACGGTCTCCGCCTTGTTGCCGTGGCCGTCCCTCACGTTGATCTTGTCACCCTGCTTGAGCTCGACGCCCTTTGGCAGGTTCACGGACCAGTTGCCGTTCGCGTCGGTCGTGGTCTCAAGTTCCTTGCCGTTGGGCAAGGTGACGATGATTGTCTCGTTCGGGCGGTCGCCCTTACCGGAGATCTTCGTGTCACCGGCCGTAATCGGGTTTACCGTCGGCGCGGTGGTGTCTGGCTTCTCGCCGTCGTTCGCAGGGTCGGAGCCAGCCTTGACCTCAGCTTCATTCGTGACGCCGTCGCCATCGAAGTCACCTTCCGGATCCAGCAGCGACTTGCCGTCCTTGCCGATCAGGTCGAAGTTGGCGGTCGCGCTGTTCGTCGAGTCGTCTTCGTAGGTGAAGTCAACCTCGACAGCCGGGCGGGCGAACGGTTTGAACGTCTCGAAGAACTTATCCCAACGCTTCTCGACGTCAGAGCTCTTGAGTTCCGGCAGCTTCGCCTTGAACTCGTCAGAAACATCCTTCATCGACGGCGCCTTCGCTGTGAGCACGCCGTTTTCCTGCGGGGTGAACGCCCACTTCTCAGCACCCTCAGGCTTCTTCACCTCAGCACTCTTCACCGGAGCCTTGGTACCGAACGGGTCGTTGGTGTTCTTCTCACCATCAACCGGAACGCCCGTGACCTTGTCGTACTCCGGCACGAAACGCTCAGCGTCGGTGCCGACAGTGATGGTCGTCTGCACCTCGTCGGTAGAGCCGTCCGGGTAGGTCACAACAACAGTGACGTCGTAGACGCCCGGCTTCGAGGTGTCCGGGTTCTCCTTGTACTTAAACGACGTGCCCTTTGGCAGGCTGTCCGCGTCCTTGATGTTGCCCTTCGCGTCCGGGGTGCCGCCGGTCTTGACCTTCTGGTCTTGGCCCTGCGGGTCGTTCTTGTCGGCGTCGGTCGCGTTCTTCTGCACCTTGACGTTAGCGTTGACCTTGTCGGTGGTGCCATCCGGGTAAGTGGCGACGATGGTCACCGGCTTGTCACCCTCAGTGGAGGTGTCCGGTGTCTTTTCGTACTCGAAGGTCGTGCCCTCCGGCAGCTCGTCGATGTTGGTGACGTGATCCTTTGCCTCAGGGACCTCATTCGGCGCGACGGTCTTGTCCTGGACTTGCGGCTCGTAGGTGTCGGCGTCCGACTTCTTCGGCTGCTGCGGCTTCGGCTCCTCCTTCTTCGGATCCTCCACCTTCACGGTGGCCTGCACCTCGTCGGTGGAACCATCCGGGTAGGTCACGATAACCGTGACCGGCTTATCACCAGCGGTAGAGGTGTCCGGATCTTCCTTGTACTTGAACGTCGTGCCCTTCGGCAGCTTGTCCGCGTCCTTGACGTTGTCTTTCGGTTCCGGCCTCTTGCCGGTTTCAACCGTCTGGTCCTGGCCCTGCGGATCATGTTGGTCAGCCTGCGTGACCTTATCCTGAACAACGACCTTGGCCTCAACCTCGTCGGTGGAACCATCCGGGTAGGTCACGATGACGGTGACCGGCTTGTCACCAGCGGTAGAGGTGTCCGGATCTTCCTTGTACTTGAACGTCGTGCCCTTCGGCAGCTTGTCCGCATCCTTGACGTTGTCTTTCGGTTCCGGCTTCTTGCCGGTTTCAACCGTCTGGTCCTTACCTTGCGGGTCGAACTGCTCGGCTTGATCCTTAGCGACCTTCACCGTCACCGGCACCTCATCGGTGGTGCCATCCGGGTAGGTCACAACGACCACAGCCTTCTTATCACCAGAAGTGTCGGTCTTCGGCGCATCCTTCCAGGTGTACTTGGTGCCCTCCGGAAGCTCGTCCTTGTTCGCGATCGAGTCCTCAGCCTTCGGCTCGGAGTTCTTCGCAACCTCCTGGTCCTTGCCCTGCGGGTCGAACTGCTCAGCCTGATCCTTGGCAACCTTCACCGTCACCGGCACCTCATCGGTGGTGCCATCCGGGTAGGTCACAACAACGACAGCCTTCTTATCACCAGAAGTGTCGGTCTTCGGCGCATCCTTCCAGGCGTACTTGGTGCCCTCCGGAAGCTCATCCTTGTTCGCGATCGAATCCTCAGCCTTCGGCTCGGAGTTCTTCGCAACCTCCTGGTCCTTACCCTCCGGGTCGTACTTGCCAGCCTGGTCGGTTACCTTCAGCGGCACAACGTCGGTGTGCTCGGTCTCGTTGCCGTCCTGGTCCACCAACGTGTAGGTGACGGTGACGTTCGGCTTTTCCTCAGAAGCGTCAACTGTCTTCTTCGGCGTACCGATGATCTTGCCGTTCTTGGGCTCCAGCCCCTCCGGAAGGCCCTCAACCTTGATGGAGTCCTTCTTCAGCTCGAAGCCTTGCGGCAGTTTGTCAAAGCCTTCCGGCTTCACTTCCTGCTCGTACGGCTCACCGACAACACCGTCGGACAGCTTGGTGTCCGTCACCGTGATCTTGGTGACTACCTGCTCCTTACGCTTCTGCGCGACGGGCTTCTTCTCGGTCTTCTCAACGCGCTTTTCCGGATCTTCTTCGTCCGGGTTCTTGTAGACCGGGTTGCCGTCGTCGTCAAGCACCGGCACTTCCTGCTCCACCATGACCTCGACCTCGCGAGTCACGATGACCTCGGTGGTGCCCGGGGTGGTCGGCTTGCCGGTGATCTTGCCGGTCTTCGGGTCGATCTCAAGATCCGCTGGCAGATCCTTGGCGGAGAACACTGGTTCCGTGCCCTCCTTCATGTTGTCCGGCAGATCCTTGAACAGCGGCGTGACATCGTTATCCGGGAAATCGGTTCCCACCGACCCCAACGGCAGCGGCTCAGGAACAACAGCGGTGAAGGAGTCTGCAATCTCCCAACGATCAGACGGCTCACCGGAAGCCGGGTCAACAGAAACCAGCGCAGCGGTGTAGACGGTGGTCTTCCTCAGGTCTTCAGGAGCCTGGAAATCACAAGACTTGAGCGCACCCTTGTCGTCGCTCTTGATCTTGCATAGCGCATCCTTGATCTCGGTCTGGGTGCCGTCCGGGGTGGTTGCGTACCAACGGATTGCGTACTCCGTGTTCGGCAGCAGGCCGGACGTCTTCGTGGTCACCTTGGAGCCCGGACGACCCTTGTTGTCGTAGGAGTTGTACTCCGGAATATCGAAGATCGGCTGTGCAGTCATCAACGGGAACTGCAGACCGTTCATGTTCGCGCCAGCAATAACGGTGCCCTGGTCGCCGTAGTTCATGAACATGTTGGCGACGAACGCAGAGTTCTTCACGTCGCGGCCCTCAATGTTCGGGTAGATGTACATGTAGTCAGTGTTGATATGGCGCACGTCGTACAACGAAGCGCCGGTAAACACGTTGACCCACTGGTTCTGATAGTCCTCTGCGACCTTGCCCCAGTCTTCGTCGCTGACCACATTGTTCACACCGAAGTTGGCCTTGTCGCGCGAGTAGCCCAGTGTGCCCTTGAACGGCAAGTAAATCGTGCCGTCGTCCTTAGACGGGGCAACCACGGTCTCTGCAATGTGGGAGCCTTCGCCGTGCTCATCCTGGTACGCCTTGATGATGCGTTCCTGGTTCGCACGCTCCTGCTCAACGGTGTAGTTCGGGTTCTCGTTCTTCCAGGCGTCAATCTGACGCGCGACTTCGTCGTTGAGGTACGACGCGACAATCTCGATTCCGCCAGCGGCGCGATCGCCGCGGCTCGGCTGGTACTTGTAGTAACCCGGCAAGGTACCGGCAGACTCACCAGTCTCCCACCACACCATGGACTCGTTCGGGTGGGCAATGCTCTTGATCGCGCCAAAGTCTCCGTAGTACGGGAACTGACCATCAACCGTCGGCTCACCAGTCTCGCCATCGAGGGCTCGGGTCCAATCCTTCTCCGGCTTAGCCAACCAACCAACGTGGTTCGGCTTCTCTTCCAGCACAAAACGGCCGTTGGTAATACGGGAACCAGCAGGGCCTGCAGTAAAGTTCCAAGATTCCTGCACACGGTCCGTAATCGAGGTGTAACGACCCGAGTTGAAGTCACCCGCGGCAACCACCGAGTACTTGCTTGGATCCGGGTTCTCGCCCCACACGCGGACGCGAACGCCACCGGCGGCCAGCCAGAACGGCGGCGCGTCGACCTCGTTGGTCACGTTTTCAGACAGGTCGAAGGAGAAGCGACCCTCGGAATCGGTCGTGGTATAGAACGTCGGCGAGACCTCACCGTTCTTGGTCACGTACTGCAGGTAGATGACATTGCCCTTGAGCGGCTCATTGTTCGAAGACAAGTCATCGTGGCGGCCATCCTTATTGATGTACGCCCAGCCGTGATAGCCATAGAAATCACGCCAGCCACCCTTAGTAAAGATGGCGTTTGGCACCTGCTTGTTCTTACCCTCGCCTTGCTGGGCGCCCTTGTCAGCGCTTGAGGCAGGAGCAGCAGAAGCCGGCGGGTTGTCTTGTGCAAACGCAACAGGTTGAGCCAGCGGGGCCACCAGTGCAAAGGACAACGCCGCGGCGGCAATCGAAGTGCCGCGACGTGCCGTGATGCTCTTTCGCATATGTTTCTTCCTTCTTCCCGAAGATCTGAATGTCCAGAAAGTTGTGTCCGTGCCCGTCAATAAGGTGCACAGACCTTTCCCGAAACTAAACAATATCGACAGGAGTGCACCGTTCCGGGAATCCTTTTTCGCAAGAAACTTGCACAATTCCGCCCGCATTCAGCGCCTATTCGGCCGGAATCCACGGCAGCCTGCATCGACTCAAACTGAAGCCCCATCTCCGGCCGGTTACTTTTCTTTTGGTTAAATCATTTTAAGAATGGATTGATAACGGCCCTATTTCTTTTGACTTTCGACAGCAGCCAAGCGGATTACCGTCGAACATTCCTTGAGCTTCAGCGGGAATAAAACCCAAACACATCGAACGAAACACAAACGTAGCGCTCACGATATTTGCATCAGACCTTTAGTTCAGTGTCTTATCCGGTAATTGCCGAAACGAGTTCCTCCCTGAGTTTTTCCAGACAAAGATCAGCCAAAGGGGTGGCGAGAAATCTCCAAGAAGCGCGAAACGCCCCCTAATAGGGGCGTTCTAATAGTTGATATAAGGCGGTCTACTGTGAGTTTTCCACACAGAAGCCGAGGTAGACCGACGGAAACTTCGGTGCTTTCGCCTCAAGCGTGCCGATCCATAAAGGGACTAGCTCGAGAGCCACATCAGGAGTTTTCAGTACGCAGACGCTGCCTCATATCACCGATAAAGCGACGTTCAGTCTCGAGCGAAAAGCGAGCATGAATCAGTTTGCGGCTCCGAGTCAAGGCCACCTGTTCATATTTACAGACGGCAAAGAGCTGCGGAAGAGCGATATCGCAGACAAACGTTTCCCATGTGTCCAAGTCGAATTGAGGGCTATCCTCCCGCTTATCCCACACACCTTCAGCCTGAACGGTGTAATACACCTTCGCCGGCTCGTTTAAAGCAAGGTTCAACCGAACCTTCACCACATCTTGAGCGTTTGCCTCATTAAGAGTCGGAAGCTGTGCGCCGAGACTCAACGGGGCCTTTCCATGAGGATTGGGGCCGTTCGGCGTTGGAACCACTGCCACTGCGGGAGTGCTAAATGTTGAGTGGCTAAAGAACCTGTTGGACAGTTCGTAAACATTGTCGACCACTTGAATCACCTGTGTATCGGTTGGAAATCCGACGTGACATATTCTTCAAACTCTCGAGCCAGATCGATATCTTCACTCACCAATTCGACATCGTAAGTGGCTTCTCGAGTGTCATACTGCGCTCGCCGTGCACGCTCCTCCGTGATAGTCGGATATGAATCACGCTTAAAAACGACGATACTTACGAAACCATCAATCGCCTCCGCGTAGTCCGCCAAGGTTTGAAGCTGCAGGTTGGATACGGGATTGATGGATTCAATTTGGCTCACCCTCGCCTTGGACAATCCGCCCATTCGCTCGCCGACTTGCTCTTGCGATAATCCACGTTCCTTACGCAAAGTCCGCATACTGTGGATAAGCTCAATGAACACCTCCTGCTGGTCAATGCCAGCTTTATCTTGTTCATACAACTGATCAAGAATGCTGTTCATCTTGAATTTCACCTCCATCTCAACAAAGTCAATATATAGCTTAACTTACTGACGTTATATCCAGCTAGCCTAGTCTGCATACATTGTGGGGTCGGGTGGTCTGACTTGGCTCTTTTCATCAGCCGCGAATCGAGTAACCGAAACCATGGCTCTGGCAATATCCTTTGTCTGCCGACCTCGTCGCATCTGATCTTTCGTGCCACCACCACCCACAATGACTCGGTTCCGTGGTTTCCCCTCCAGGTCAGAGACATCGCTGAAGTAGACCCGGTGAGCCGACGCCGGATGGTCGTGCTGGCTGTATAACTCCCCCATCCAGATCAGACTTACATCGCTAGGCAATTGCGCCGGTTCAACTTTCCTCCCTACAGGAATTCGATGTACTCCATCCTCGTTTACGACTGAGTCCGAAAGCTCAACGTTATCCGATTCGTCGAGGCAGCTCCCAGGCCTGTTTAGCCAGTTAAGTTTGGCAAGAAAGTCCCCTGCTGACCTTCGCATATTGACGCGGCGCTTTTCGATCTTTTCGAAGCCACGCGATGTATTCAGCGAATTCCTCGGTGACGTCCCAACGTTTACCGCCGTCATCACTATGCTCAGTTGGGATGTAGCAATGGGGCTGGCTGCCAAACTCCGGTGGATCGGACTCAAGAGGATTCAGCGACATACCCACATACTATTGCGCCGGTACCCTATCGATCATCAACGATTCGAACATAGTTTCGACACCGTTTATTTTCGAAGTCCCGGTGCCCGTAATCATGTTCAACCGCAGAAGTCCCATCAAGGCTTCTTACTGCTCAGCCCGTCCTTATCCACCTCTGGCCCGCACTGCGTGTAGATCAGCGCACTGAGCGCCACGCCGAACGCCAGGAGGCCCGCGCCAGCCAGCGCGATCTCCGGGTTCTTCACGCCGGACTGGCCACCAGGGCCGAACGCGTCGGCCATCGCCTTGCGCATCGGAGCAAGCGCCTGCTGCACGCCAGGGATCTCCTGCGCCGCGATACCCAGCGGCAGCAGCAACAGCAGCGGCACGCCAGCCGCGACGGACACCGCGATGCACTTCTCCACTTCCCAACGCTTCGGATCCTCGGACGGGGCCATCGTGGTTGGGGTGGTTGGGGTGGCAGGCGTAGTGGTCTCGGTTGGCTGCTCCGGCTCCGTGGTCGGGGTCGGGGCGGGCACGGCGAACGGGTTCGTGCGCTGTTCCAACTCGTCGAGGTTGGACACGCCGTCACCGTCGGCGTCCGCTGTGCGGTCGAGCAGTGGGTGCTTGTGGGCGTCGAGAAGCTCGAAGGCAGCTGTGGCCAGCTCAACACGGCCGTCTTCGTGCTCGACGATGACGTTGACCGCCGGGCGAAGCACGTGCTGGAAGTCCACCGCGAACTGGGCCCACACAGGCGGGCGCAGCTGCACCACGCCGTCGCGGGCGCTGCCGTAGGCCTCCTCGAAGAGCGCGGCCAGGAACTCCTGCGACGGCGCAACCGCGTGGATCTGGCCGGTGTTCTCGTCGAGGGTGAACTCCCAGCCGTGCGCGCCGGCCGGGGCGTGCATCTCGTAGCTGCGCACCAGCGCCAGCGAGTCGGCGAACGGGTCGCGCGTCATGGCGCGTCCGCCCATGTCAACCGGCACGCGGCCGAGCGCGCTGTTCGGATCCGCGTAGTTCGCGCGGGCGTCCGCCGGCGGGGTTGGGGCCGCCGAGGTGGTCGGAACTGGGGTGGTGCCCGGCGCGGTCGCTGGGGTGGTCGGGGCCTGCGAGGTCGCCTCGCTTGTCGACGTCCCCTTCGTCGGCACCGGTGCTGGTTCAGGCGTCGCGGTGGACGTCGGCACCGTCGCCGTAGGAGCGGCGGAGGTCGGTGTGGTGGAGGTCGGCGCTGTCGTCGTGACCGGGGCGGCCACGCGGACGCGCACCGGGATCACGTCGGAGGAGCCGTCCTTGTAGCGCACCGTGATATCGAAGACCACGGTGCCCGGGGTCGCGTCCTTCGGCGCGTGCAGCTTCACCGCGTCGCCTTCGACGGTAACGCCCCAGTCCAGCGGGCCACCGACGGAGACCTCTGCATCCTTCGGCAGGGCATCGCCCAAGTTGTCCAGTGTGAGATCCCCGTTGGCCTTCGTCGTCGCGCCCTGGTACTTCGGCGTGTAGAGGTCCGCGACGTTCTCGGTAACACGCAGCGGAATGCGGCCGATCTCTTCGCCGGTAGAGAGCGCGGAAACGACAATCACGTAGTCGTCGCCAGGTTTGGTCTCCACCGGGACGGTCAGCAGCATCGCACCAGAATCCAGGTCCAGGTCTACTGAGGCGCCCTCAACAGACTTCCCTTCGGCACCGATGCGCTCCAGACGGGCCTGTGCGTTGCCGGCGTTCTCCACCGTCGGGACCAGACGCTCCTGGTGTGCACCCGCTGCTACTGACTGCTGCTCAACCGTGCTCAGTACCGGCAGTGGCATGCGGAGGCGAACCTGAGCCACGCCGCGGATCGGATCCTCGTACGGGACGTGCGCCACGACCGAGACCTCAACATCAGTGAGCTGGCGATGCGAAACATCGACCGTGAGCTCGCCGGTGTCGGCGTCGATAGACACTCCTTCCACCGGGCGCTCCAGCTCGAACTGGGTGCCCTCGAACGTGAGCTTCTCATGCTTCTTGGTCGCGCGGTCATCGAACGTCGGCGCCGGGAACTTCGCCGTCTGCCCCGGCTCCACCTGCTGCTCCTTGTACTCCAAGGCATACTGGGCAACGTGCGGCACGAATGTCGCAATCGCGGCCGACACCGGACGCGAGCCCGGGCCCTGCGAACCCTGCGCATCATAACGCTGGATCTTGCTACTCGGGTCCAGCATCTCCACCGGGATCTCAATGCGCTCGCCAACCTGGTCCATGCGTGGCGTGAAACGGACCACGCCCTCATCATCCACGCTCACCTGGGATGCATCAACCCCGAACGGCAGCGAGCCCAGCTGGAACTCCGCGCGCTCCGGCTTCGCCTCCACCGGGTCCGAATCCGGGTTATCAAAGCTCGGCGTCGCCTCCGCCGGTCTACCGACGGCCGCCTCAACCGGATCCCCGTACTCCAGGAACATGTGCGTCACCGCAAACGAATCCTGCGCCAGCATCGCCTGCACGTTGCCAGCGTCCGACGCGTAGAACAGGCGGGCAATGTACGTATCGCCCTGCTTAGCATCATCCGGCACTTTGAAGTCACACGACTCAATGCGCGCCTGGTCATCCGGCGTCGTTGCCTTGCACTCGTGAACCCGTTCACCTTCGTCGTCATACCAGACGATCTTGTAGCTCAACCCTTTCGAAAGCGGCACGCCCGAACCAAACGTGCGAACCGTCTCCCCCGGAGGCGCCCAGTTGTTAAACGTGTTCCGCTTCTCCACGTGGAACTTCAAGGGGGCCGTCGATAAGGCGTAGCGCGGCGAGCTCACCAGCGTCGACCCCGCGTACGCCGAGCCTGCCCAGGCCTTCAGCCACGGCACATCCGAACCCGACCAGTAGTCGAAGTAGCCACCACTCGGACCTGGGCCGCCCCAGTAGCCCAGTGCCCACGGGTGGATCGCACCAACGTTGTTCGGCAGCTCCTTGCCGTCCGGTGTCAGGATCGAAATATAGGTCCATTCCCAGTTGATGTGCTTGGAATACATATTGCCCTTGGCCCACGAGCCCTCATCCCACGACTCCGCAACCCGGTGATGCCAGCTTCCTACCAGACCGGGATAGCTGTAAGTGTCACCGTAGGTACCCCGCCAGTACAGGTTAAAGTCACCATTCTCGTCCGTCGTGGTCACGGCGGTTTCCGCGATCCAGCTCTGGTCCTTCGCAATCTGCTCATTGATCCACAGCTGCAGCTGTTTCTCATCCTCCGGCGTCCACGATCGGCTACGCACCTTCTTGCCGAACTGCTTCTTGCCATACTCGAGCGTCTTCGCCACTGCCTCATCCGACAAGTAGGAGCCGACCACCATCATCCCAGCAGCCGGCGCATCCCCCGCATTGTTCGTCATCGACTCCTGGTAGCGCCGGTTATACGGCGTATCCACCGTATTCCAAAACATCTGCCCCGTGTACACACCAAACGGAGTTCCCGAGCCGTCATTCTCAACCCACTTCGAGCGGTCCTTCAGATGCTGCGCCGAGTTCCTCCGGTCCTGGTACGCCACGAAGAAGCCATTCACCTTGCCGCCACGCCACCAACCATTCGTCTCATACGAAGGCGTCACATTGCCCAACCAATTCGTCGGCGGCACAATACCCGCCGGCTGATGGATCAGGCGGTAGTCATCCCGCACGCTCTCCGGCAGCTCCACCCAGACGCGCAGCTTCTCACGCAACTGATCACGCCCGCGATCACCCGAACCAACCACGCCGACCGTCGCATCCGCCAAAAACTCACGCTCCACCCCACGCGCATCCACATACGGCTGCAGCTTCAGCGAAAAGTTCCCGTTCTCATCCACCTCCGTATAAAACGTCGGCGACGAATGCTCCGTATACACGCCCTCATACCACTGCGCGAACACACGAATCGGCTCGCGGCGCACCGGCGCCCACGTCCCCGGATGCAACGCCGGCGTCAAATTCCCCGAACCATCATCAACCATCACCGGCCGCCCCAGCGGCTCCCCCTTGCGGTTCGTCAGCACCTTCGCCGACGCACTCACCGTCCGCGCCGAACGCGCCACCTCCATCGGCAGCTTCACCGAACCACTCACCGTCGCCGGATCATCCGGATTCCCCGGCGAAAACAACGCCTCCGTCGAATGCAGCGCCTGCGCATAATCCGGCGCAACCACGTTCAGAAACGGCTTCGCGGCCTCCACATCAATCTGCGCCGACGCCTGCGGCACCACAATTGACGACGCCACCACCGCAGCAACCACCGCCATGCCCAACCGGGAAGTGTTCATGCGCAGACAACTCCATCTCTAAAAAAGATTGCAGTAATCTGTCAATTAAACCAGTAAACTAGTCCAAATCCAACACGGGCCCGGTTCAGAGGCGCGACGCAGCCAGCGTCGCCCGGTCCCGCGCCTCCTGCGCCGACTCACCCGTCGACGTCACCACCGCAGCACCATCCACAAAACGCACACCAGTCTCCGCGACCGACATCGCCTTCGCAAGGCCATCCACGCTCGGGACAACATCCTCCACCAGGACCATTGCGCCCGGGCTGACCAAGGTGGCGTCAATAGGCAGACCAATCACTGCCCTCGCGTGCAACGAACACTGGTTCAGGCGCTGCGTCGCACGCGTCAGCAACCCATCCAAGGACGGCCGCGGCCGCGCATCCGAGAAGTACACCTCATCACCGGCCACGAACATCTCCACCGCGTACACACCCTGCCCGCCGAGCGCCCCCGTAATCCTGGCCGCAATCGACCGGGCGTTCCCCGCCGCAGCCTCCGACAACACCGCCGGCTGCCACGCCTCCACCAAACGGCCCCCCACATGCCGCGTACCGATCGGCTCACAGAACCACGTCGCCAACTCACCCGTCGCCGGATCCACCGAACGAGCCGCCAAAATCGTCAACTCAAAATCAAACTCAATAAACCGCTCCACGACCACCGGACCCTCCGGGTCCACCTCCGCAGCCGCCTCCCACGCCTTGGCCGCCTCAACGTTCAGGTCCTGCTCGCTCCGCAGCACCGTCTGGCCCTGCCCCTCCGACGAGCGCCCCGGCTTCACGACGACCGGCAAACCCAACCGCAACGCCGCCTCCTCCAGCTCCTCCGGAGAACGGACGAACTCACAACGCAACGTCGGCAAGCCCAAGGAATCCGTCGCCGTCGCCCGCACGCCCTCACGCGAACTGCACAGCTCCTGCGCCTCCACCGACGGCGCCACAATCGACCCGGCGCGCTCCTCCAACTCCCTGAGCACGTCCGGATCCACCCCGGCTCCCGCCACCGTCAACGACGGATACCGCTGCTGCATGTCTTCCGCCTCTATTTCAGTGGTGCGCAGGTGCGTCACGTCGAACCCGAGCTGCTTGAAGGACCACGCGAGTTCCTCCTCAACCACGCTGTCGCCCAGCACCAGCACCTGGCGAGGGTCACACCTCAAATCCCGCGCGGGGTCGAGCTGAGTAATGGGCTCGTTGTCGAGCTGCTGTTGCTGCTCTGACTGCTGCTCTTCGGGCATTGCTGCGTTCATAGTGGTCAGCATATTCAGCCGCGTATGTGGTGAGCAAACTTGAAGGGGCCTGCATGAGCCCTGAAGGGGGAAGGTGTGCTCTCGAGCGGAGTCGGGAAATTGTGAACAAATTTGCTTGTGTGCGCGGTCACAAAAAGCGCAATTTTGTTCACGATTTTCCGAACAAAGTTGAGAGGCATATATCCACCCCTCGCCCCGAGCAAAAAAGAGGACCTGGGAGCGTCTCCCAGGTCCCGAACTTCGGAGGAAGCAGAAAGCTAGCGGTCCATCACGTCGAAGCGGACGATGGTCTGATCGCGGCCAGGGCCGACGCCGATGTAGCTGATCGGCGCGCCCGAGAGCTCCTCGAGACGGAGGACGTAGTCCTGGGCCTTCTGCGGGAGCTCCTCGAAGGTGGTGCAGCCGGTGATGTCCTCGTCCCAGGCCGGCATCGTTTCGTAGATGGGGGTGGCGTGGTGGAAGTCGGACTGGGTCAGCGGCATTTCGTCGTGGCGGACGCCGTCGACGTCGTAGGCGACACAGATCGGGATTTCGCCGATGCCGGTGAGGACGTCGAGTTTGGTCAGGAAGTAGTCCGTGAAGCCGTTGACGCGGGCGGCGTAGCGGGCAACGACGGAGTCGTACCAGCCGCAGCGGCGCTTGCGGCCGGTGTTCACGCCGACTTCGCCGCCGGTTTCCTGCAGGTACTCGCCCCACTTATCAAACAGCTCGGTTGGGAACGGGCCCGCGCCGACGCGCGTGGTGTACGCCTTGACGATGCCCAGGGTCGCCGTGATCTTCGTCGGGCCGATGCCGGAGCCGACGCAGGCGCCGCCGGCGGTCGGGTTGGAGGAGGTCACGAACGGGTAGGTGCCGTGGTCGACGTCGAGCATGGTGGCCTGGCCGCCCTCCATGAGGACGTGCTTGCCTTCGGCGAGTCCGGTGTTGAGGACGTTTTCGGCGTCGATAATCATGGGCTTGAGGCGTTCGGCGTAGGACATGAAGTAGTCCATCATTGCGTCGGCTTCGATGGCGCGGCGGTTGTACATCTTGACCAGCATTTGGTTCTTGACGTCCAGCGCCGATTCGATCTTCTGGCGGAGGATTGATTCGTCGAGGATGTCTTGGACGCGCAGGCCGACGCGGGCGACTTTGTCGGCGTAGGTGGGGCCGATGCCGCGGCCGGTGGTGCCGATGGCGCGCTTGCCCAGGAAGCGTTCTTGGACGCGGTCGAGTGTCTGGTGGTAGGGCGCGACGAGGTGCGCGTTGCCGGAGATGCGGAGGCGCGAGGCGTTGGCGCCGCGGGCTTCGAGGCCGTCGATTTCGTCGAAGAGCGCTTCGAGGTTGATAACGACGCCGTTGCCCAGGATTGGGGTGGCGTTCTCGCTGAGCACGCCTGCCGGCAGCAGTTTCAGTTCGTACTTTTCGCCGCCCACGACAACCGTGTGGCCTGCGTTGTTACCGCCGTTGGGTTTGACTACGTAGTCGACTTTCCCGCCGAGGATATCGGTGGCTTTGCCTTTCCCCTCGTCGCCCCATTGGGCGCCGACAATGATGATGGCGGACATTCTCTCTCCTTTAATAGGCACTAATCCGGGCTTATTGTAGCGTGAATGGCATGCGTCTTCTTCATTGTGCGTGTGCTAGCTCCCTCACAGTTCCGGGTGCGGAGGAGGTCACACTGTCGGAGGTGCCGTCGAGAAGTGAGCTTTCTTTTCTTCTCGACGCCGCCAGCTCCGCCCTCCCCCACGACCCGACGCCGAGCCTGGCGGAGATCCAGAAGTCGCCGTCGGTGGAGCACCTGGGTGCCCCGCAGCTGGCGCCGCAGCAGCCGGAGGAGCGGCTGCGCGTGATCGTGTCCGGCAGTGATGCCGCGCTGAGTGCGGTGCTGACGCGGCTGATGCGCGCGGACGTGATGTGGATCGAGGTCGCGTACCTGCCTGCTGATCCGGCGTCGCCGGCGGCGGTGGCGTGGGGTGCGGGCTCCGTGGACCTGGCCGTAGAGGGGCCTGTGGTGCCGTCGCCGTGTATTAGGACGGACACGGGCGTGGTGGTGGCCGGTTCAGCGACGCTCTCCCACGGGGATGGGCGCAGCGAGTACGTGGGCGAGATCGTGGTGGATTCGCAGCAGCTGGTGATGCGCACTGGCGAGGAACCCTCCGCGCGGTTCTTCGGGCAGTTCGGGGCGCGCCTGGTGCCCACCCCGGATGCGCCGGGCCTGGCGGCGTCACGGCTGGTCACGCCGCTGATGGTGCCGGAGGGGCGCCGCGTGGACCCGCAGCGCCTGGAGGGGCTGGCGGGCATGCCACTGGGTGGGATGTTTGTGAAAGGCAAAACGGTCGCCCCGGCCCTCACGGACCCGACGACCGTTCTGACTGGCCGGGCGCTACAGTCCGGCGGGGAGGACATCACGCTGGTGGTGGACGGCGTTGCCCACCCGCGGCCGCTGCAGCGGGTGACGTTCTACCGCCACCTGCGCGACATCCAGTCGGTACGCGGTTAGCGCAAATCGAAGGACTCCGGCGGGTACGCCGGCGTGTCAGAGGTCGGGGCCAGCGCCGCCAACGCCGACTCCCGCGACATACCGCACACCTGCAGCAAGTCCACCGTCAGCGAACGCGTCTGCGCCAGAATCGCGTACTCCGACAACACCGCGTCCTTCTCCAGGAGGTCCACCGACGAGCCCTGCGCCACCGCCCGCAACTCGTTCACAATCTGCGGGATCACGGTGGCCTGCGCACGCCGCGACTTCACCTCGTACACCTCAGAAATGTCCAAGCACGCCTTCGCCAACACGTCAATCAACTCAATCTGCTGCGGCGAGACGTGGTCACCGTCCTCGCACAGCACCAATGCGCGACGCGCCAGCACCCGGCACGAGCGCACCGCGTTATCCACCGGCGGGATCACCAAGCTCAGGGAATTGATGTAACGGCGCGCGCCCCACAGAAACGGCGAAATCTTCGTCGTCTCCTTTCCCGCGTTCACCGCCGACGCCATATCGTCAATATCCGTCTGCGACCCGCGGATCGCCTCCAACGCATCATCGATTACTTGAGGATCGCGGTCGGTGAGGCCGGAGGCGACGTCGTCAAGCACTGAACTCATCAACCCCATCAAGTTCGAAATCTCCGCGCGCACCGGCTCCATCGGCCCCTGCGGAATCAGAGCAATCGTGGCCAACGCCACCATGCAACCCACCGCCGCGTCAATCGTACGGTCAAAACCCGTCACCTCCGCACCGGGCGGCATAATCGTCGCGATCAGAATCGAACCAATCGCCACCTGGTTATTCACCAACTGCGACTTCGAAAAGAACGACGCAATCAACAAACTGCCCGACACAATCGCCGCAATCTGCCAACCCCCATCCCCCAACCTGTAAAACAGCGAATCCCCCACCAGCACGCCCAACGCACAACCAATCGACAAATCGATCGCCTTCGTAATGCGCTCCCCACCCGACATGCCAATAATGATCACCACCGAAATCGGGGCAAAAAATGGCTTCGCGTTGCCAATAATGTCCCCCGCGATCCAATACGCAATACCCGCCGCGATACCCATCTGCAGAATCGGCAACAGGCGCTTGCGCACACGCATCAACCGCGCCTGAATCGACTGATCCACCGACGCCAACCTGGCACGCGTACCCATTCTCTCTTTCGCCATGCCATAACCATAGCGCCCCGGGTGGTCGTGCCGTTTTCGTTCGCTTTTCGTTCCGGTCGACCTCTTAGCGTTGACCAATGCAGGTCAGCGCGAAATCGGGATTTTGGCGTCGAAAAGCCTCAAAACGCCGTGACCTGCGCTGGTCGACCGGAGGAGGTCGACGGGAGCGGCGCGGGTGAGGGCGGTCCACTACCTATAAATTTCTCCACGGTGCCCAACATCAACCACCAACACCGTCACGATGTCATCTTGAATCTCAGCAATTACCCGATAGTCCCCGATACGCCACCGCCACAACCCTGACATTCCACCTACAAGGGCTTTACCGCGGACGCGTGGATCATTCAACCGCGACAAATCACCCAAGACTTGAAAAAGCCGACGCTGTACCTGCTTGTCTAACCGCCGCACCGCCTTTCGTGCCCTAGGCGAAAACTCAATCTGCCAGGCCACACTCGGCCTTTAGCTCATCGAGGGTAACAGTTTCCAGCTCGCCCCTACGAACAGCTTCCGCCTCAGCCTGAAGCTCGTAGATGTATTCAGCGTCATCAAGATAGGCCTCAATTGCCTCACGGATGTAGAACGCCTTTGGCCTACCTGTCTTTGTAGCAAGCTCGTCAAGCCGACGCTTCTGGACTTCGTCCATTCGCAAACTAATCACTGATCCACTCATGTATACATGTATACACAAGCCTGCCAAGCCTGTCACCCCAAGCCAGCAGTCCCTCGACAGCAAATACAAAATAGTCACATTTCAAGACACCTAACCGCATGAAGTGTGAACTGCTGGAACCTTCCAGACGCTTTCAATGCCAATAGACGCACCGCATTTTTCGCGACCTGGGCTTTTGGCAGATTCGGCGGAAGGGATTGCGTCCTTTGGCACTTGCGCGAAAGGAAGCGACACCAGATTCCAGGTTTTTGGAGAAGCGGCTTCGTAAAACCCCAGGTCGCGGGGACCAAGAGAGGGAATTTGGTGCGCGGGCAAAAGGCCAAGACACCAAATTCCCGGATTCCAGAAAACCGCCACGACAAAACCCCAGGTCGCCCGGCCACGAATAGGAATCTGGTGCACAGCAGGCCCCCAAAGGGCCCCAAAGGGGCCAAACCACCCCACACACGAAGAAACCCCCAGGACCGCGAGGGCCCGAGGGGTTTCAGAAAAAGCAAGCAGTACGACTACTTGGACACGGAGGTGCCAACGGAGCGCAGGTCCTGGCAGGCCTCGATGACGCGGTCGGCCATGCCCTGCTCAGCCTTCTTCATGTAGGAGCGTGGGTCGTAGACCTTCTTGTTGCCCACTTCGCCGTCGATCTTCAGGACGCCGTTGTAGTTCTCGAACATGTGGGAGACCACTGGGCGGGTGAAGGCGTACTGGGTGTCGGTGTCAACGTTCATCTTGATGACGCCGTAACGCAGGGCCTCCTCGATCTTCTCCTTCTCGGAGCCGGAGCCACCGTGGAAGACGAAGTCGAATGGGTTGGTGCCGGCTGCGAGGCCGAGTTTCTTCTCGGCGACCTTCTGGCCCATGTCGAGGACCTCTGGGCGCAGCTTCACGTTGCCTGGCTTGTATACGCCGTGGACGTTGCCGAAGGTTGCGGCCAGCAGGTAGCGGCCGTTCTCGCCGGTGCCGAGGGCATCGATGGTCTTCTCAAAGTCCTCTTCGCTGGTGTACAGGTTCGCGCCGGCCTTAGCCTGGACGCCGTCTTCTTCGCCACCGACGACGCCGATCTCGACCTCGAGGATGATGTTGGCCTTGTGTGCCTTCTCCAGGAGCTCCTGGGCGACCTCAAGGTTGTGGTCGATTGGGATGGCGGAGCCGTCCCACATGTGGGACTGGAACAGTGGGTTCTCGCCGCGGTCGACGCGCTCCTGGGAGATCGCGATGAGTGGGCGGACGTACTCGTCGAGAACCTCGAGCTGGCAGTGGTCGGTGTGCAGCGCAATGTTGACGTCGTAGTGCTTAGCGATCTCATGTGCGAACGCAGCAAGCGCCTGGGCACCCGCAACCTTGTTCTTCACGGACAGGCCAGAGCCGAACTCTGCGCCGCCGGTCGAGAACTGGATGATGCCGTCAGACTCGGCTTCTGCGAAACCACGAATTGCGGCGTTGATGGTCTCAGACGACGTGCAGTTGATGGCCGGGTATGCGAACCCGCCCTTCTTTGCAGTGTCGAGCATCTGGTTGTAGACCTCAGGGGTTGCAATTGGCATGAAGATAACCTCCACTAGAGCTTCTTAGGTACGCCAACCAGTATGCCTGCTTTACTGACTATTTGCAGCCGCCACCCGCGCAGCAGCCTCCAGCAGCATCCACCCAGAAAGCTGTACCGAAAGGTCCCTCTCATCAATTCGGACCAACCCGACGGCTTCGCTCAGGGAGGATGGGCCGAGCCCGTAATTGTGGGGAAGGCGGGCGTCTTCGGTCCATCGCGCGGAGAAGATCGGCAGTCCGTCGACCTCCAAACGATGGGACCAAAGGGACTCCGCCGAGGCCATAATCAGCCTTGATGCTATCTTTTTGGTCGCGATGTTCTGGCGGGAGTCTTCCGGCAGGCGCACCGCAACATCTGCGAGGTAGCGCGCGAGAATTCCCTTGAACAGGCCGCCGTCGCCGTCGCCGGATTCGTAGGGCTTGTTCAGAATTACCCCCTGGGGGGTAGCCATATGCAGGACAATCGCTTCTACGATTGCCCGGATATGTGTGATGTAAAACACGGAATCGTCGGCGCGTTTTGAGTACGCGAAGGAGTCGATTGGCTCGTCGTCGCGAAGTCCGACGTCGGCGCGCAACGCCAGCGCGATCTCTAGGCTCGCGCCGAGCACCGTGCCCTGGTTGTACGTATACAGCTTGTCGACGACCTCCGGGCCATGCATCCGCATCCGGATCCCGTCCTGCACCAGGCCTGATTCGGTGACCAGGTTGTCGAACGTCCAGTCAAGCAGCTCGCGGGCCTTGTCCAGGCGGCCGGTGCGCGCGAACAAGAGGGCGGCCGGGCCGTTCGAGGGCACGTTGTAGAAGGTTTCCTCCGTGCGCCACGGCAGCACACCCATCACCGGGTCGATGCCTGCGAGCAGGTCGAACTCCAGGGCGTCGAGGGCCTTCGTGCGGCGCGCCAAACCCTCGTCGACGGCGCGGTTCCACGCCAGGGCCAGCCAGGCCTTGTCGTCGTAGTACTTGTTCTTCGTCAGCTTGCCCAGGTTGCGGCGCTGGATGCCACGCAGGGTGTCTTTGAGGCGGCGCTTGTGGGTTTTGGTGGGGCGTCGAATAGCGGCGTCGATTTGGCAGTCCAAATAGTGGGCCTGCCACCAGTAGTGCCAGTGCCAGTAGAGGCGATCCTTCGAGCCCGGCGGCCACGTGACCACCGCGAGGTTCGTCTTCGGCAGCCCCCACAGGCGGGAGGCGTGCCGCTCCTGCACGGCCGATTGAGCCAGGTCAGCGCGGTGCGACCATGTTTCCGCGGCGGATTCTTCCACAACCTTCACCTTTCACCAAGCAGTACTCAAGTCGGCGTGCTGGCGTATCCACGCGTGCATCGCGATGCCCGCAGCAACACCAGCGTTAATCGAACGCGTCGAGCCGAACTGCGCAATCGAGCACGTCATCGACGCCTCGCGCTGCGTCTCGTCCGTAATGCCGGGACCTTCCTGCCCGAACACTAACACGCAGCGCTGCGGAAGTTCCGCCGTTTCGAGCGGCACGCAGCCGGGCGTGTTATCGATCGCCACAATCGGCAGGTCGTGCTCCTTGGCCCACTGGGCGAAGTCCTCGATCGTCGCGTGGTGGCGGATGTGCTGGTAGCGGTCCGTCACCATCGCGCCGCGCCGGTTCCAGCGCCGCCGCCCAATGATGTGGACTTCCTCGGCCAGAAACGCGTTCGCGGTGCGCACCACGGTGCCGATGTTGGCGTCGTTTTCAAAGTTCTCAATCGCGACGTGGAACGGGTGGCGCCGCTGATCCAGCTCCTCGCGGATCGCCTCCAGCGACCAGTAGCGGTAAGCGTCCACTACGTTGCGACGATCCCCCTCCTCCAAAAACTGCGGATCCAGGCGGGGGTCATCCGGCCACGGGCCCTCCCACGGGCCTACGCCGTGGCGGCCCTCATTCCACTCCGTCGGTCCTTTGGCCTGCTCAGCCTGCTCAGTTGAGTCCAAGGTCCTCGAGCCCCAGCAGGAATCGGTAGTCCAGGCCGGCCTCGTGCAGGGCGTCGGCGGCGCCGGTTGCGCGGTCCACCACGGTGGCCACCGCGACGACCTCCGCGCCCTCAGCGCGCACGGCCTCCACCGCGGTCAGCGGCGAGTTGCCCGTCGTGGTGGTGTCCTCCACCACGAGGACCTTCTTGCCAACAATCGACGGCCCCTCAATCCGGCGCTGCATCCCGTGCTTCTTCGCCTCCTTGCGCACCACGAACGCGTCGATCGGGCGGCCGGCGGCGTGCATCACGGCCGTGGCCACCGGGTCCGCACCCAGCGTCAGACCACCGACCGCGTCGAACTCCAGGTCCGCCGTCATCTCACGCAACAGCTTGCCGATCAGCGGCGCAGCCTCATGGTGCAACGTCGCACGACGCAGATCCACGTAGTAGTCCGCCTCCTTCCCGGAGGAAAGCGTGACCTTGCCGCGCACCACGGCCAGTTCCTTCACCAGCTCTGCGAGGCGTGCTTTATCGTTCATGATCGGTTGGCTCCTTCTCGGTGTCCGGGGTGTCTGACGTGTCGTTGAAAATTGTGGAGGGCTGCTGCTCGCGGCGCACTCTGGTCAAATCATAGAGCTGCGCGCCGTCATCGGCAGGTGAACCGTCCGCGATCGGCGCCACAGAATCCGCCCCAATCTCGTGGTCCTCCAGCTCGCCGAAACCTCCGCCGGTGACGCGGGTCGGCAGCTCGAGTGGTTCCTCCGGGCGCTGCACCTGCGGGGTCTCCGGCTCAAGTGCCTCCTCGGCACCGAGCACCGGCGCAAGCGCCGCCGCCTCGCGCGGTGGCAGCGTGCGTGCCGCGTCCGCCAGCAACGCCAGCGGCGCGAACGTGTCCTCCCAGTCCTGTGGCGTCGAACCGCGCTCCAGCTGGGCCAACACCCAGTCTTGTTCGCACCACACCGCGCACACGCTTTCGGGTATCTCGCGCAGGGCGGTGCGCACGCGCACATCGATGAAGCGCAGGACGGGACCGGGCTCATTCGTGAACAGCTCGAAGCCCTCGACGGTTTCCACCAGCACCAAATCCGCCGAGGAATCCGCCTGGAACTGCGGGCGGCGCATATCCACCACGATGTCGCTGACCTCACCCGTTGCGACGGCCACCACCGTCACACCGCCAAGGTCCACCACGCGAACATCATGGCCGTAGACCTGGCCCGCCACGACATCGCGCGGTTCCGCACCGGACGCCGCCGCACCCCGGTGCCACTCGTCGACCAGGTACTCATCCACCTTGGAGAAGCGGAAGCCGTGCTGCTCCGCCCACAGGCGGCGCTCCCGGCGCGACGCGCCCGGCAGCTGCAGGCCC
The DNA here is from genome assembly GCF_024453815.1 of Corynebacterium pseudogenitalium. NCBI lineage: Bacteria > Bacillati > Actinomycetota > Actinomycetes > Mycobacteriales > Corynebacteriaceae > Corynebacterium > Corynebacterium pseudogenitalium. The sequence continues at coordinate 2,072,678 of NZ_CP072934.1, forward strand.
GACATGCGGTGCGGGCGCTTCGGGGCAGGCTCGGGCGCCGGTGTTGGCTCGGGCTCCGGCTCCGGCTCCGGGGCCTGTTCCAGCTCTAGCTGTGGCTCTGGCTCCGGCGCAGGTTCCGGTTCGGGTTCCGGTTCCTCTTCCACCTCGAGCGCAGGCTCCTCTTCGACCTCAGGCTCCACGTCCGGCTCGGCCTCAGGCGAGGGCTCGGCTGGTGGCGGAGGGGGCGTCGATAAGGAGGGAGACGCAGGTGCAAACCACAACCAGACAGCCGCGACCACGAGCAGCGCGGCCAGCCCAAACAACACGTAAGCAATCATCGAAGATTGATACTACAGTGCCGTGGCGACCTTATTCCCCAACCGTGCACTCCACTGCGACCAGCCACCCACATAATGCGTGGCCACCGGCAGGCCCGCGTGCTCCATCGCCGCGATGAGCAGCGCGGAGTGGTTGCCCGAACCCGAGTACGTAATCATCTTCGCCGGGTCCGTATTCTGCGTCACGCCCAGGCTTGCGAAGCGGTCGCGGATGTAGTCCGTCTCCTTGATCTTCCTGGTCTCCTTGCAGAACAGGTCCGCCGCCGGCAGGTTCAGCGCCGACGGGATGTGGCCCGCCTTCAAGTCCAGTACTTCTCGACGCCCAGCAAAGCGCTTCTCATCACGCGCATCAATCAGGATGCCCTCGAACTGCTGTACGTCCTCCAGCGTCGCCACCGGAAGCTTGCTGCCCTCCAGTTCCAGGTCGCGCGGCACAACCACGTTGCCTGGGCCGGCGATGGTCTTGAGGCCCTCGGCCTCCCACTCGCGGAAGCCGCCGTCGATAATGTGGACGTGCTCCAGGCCAGCCCAGCGCATGATCCACCACGCGCGGGCGGCGAAGACGCCGGAGCCCTGGTCGTAGATGAAGACCGGGCGGTTCGCCTCGACGCCCCACTCCTCGAGCGCCTCATCGATCACGGCGAGTGACGGCAGCGGATTGCGGCCCTCGCGGCGGCCCGGCATGCCCACGAGGTGGCCCTCCAGGTCACCGTAGACGGCCGTCGGAATGTGCTCGGACTGAAACTTCTGCCAGGCCTTGCCTGCCTCCGGCTCCCAAGAAACATCGAGCACCGTCTGCTTCTTGCCGGACTTAATACGTTCGTACAGCTCCTGCGGAGAAATAAAAACAGTCATACATAACACCATACGCGTATGCCTCACGCTGTATAGCCAGGTGCGAGCTGGATCACGCCAGAAGCAGCCAAACCCTCCAGCCACTCATCAATACCGGCCTTCGGACAATCCGCACCTATCGACGCCGCCAACATCCCACCCGGGCCCATCTCCACCCGGCAACCAAACGCCAACAACGTCTCCGCCAGCGAAAACGGCGACTCCCCCTGCGGCAAAATCCGCACCGTGGACGCACCCCCGCGCACCACGACCTTATTCACGTGGAACATGCCGCCAACGCGCACGCACTCCACGATGTCCCCCACCGCCAACGACACATCCACAAACGGCACCGACGCAACGACGAAGTGGCCACCACCAAGCTGGTGAGCCTCAAGTTGCTCGTTCTCCACGCCTGGCACGGCCACCCGTGTGTAAATCGTCGTCGTTGGTTGCATGGACAGCAGTGTAGCCCGAACGCTACTTCGCTGCAGACACCACCAACTCCTCACCGCCTTCCGCGACATCAACCTGCACCGCATCACCATCACGGATCGCGCCGGCCAGCAGCTCCTTCGCCAACCGGTCACCGATCGCCTGCTGGATCACGCGACGCAACGGGCGCGCACCATAGGCAGGGTCGTAGCCGCGGTCCGCGAGCCAGGCCTTCGCGGCGTCGGAGACGCGGAGCTGGAGGCGTCGAGAAGCAAGGCGATCGGCGAGCGTGCCCAGCTGAATATCGACGATGCCCACCAGCTGCTCCTTCGTCAGCGGCTCGAACACCACCACATCATCGAGACGGTTGATGAACTCCGGCTTGAAGTGCGCCTTCACCGCGTTCATAATCTGCTCGCGGTCGCCGCCCGCGCCCAAGTTCGACGTCAGAATGATCACCGTGTTACGGAAATCCACCGTGCGGCCCTGGCCGTCGGTCAGGCGTCCCTCGTCGAGGACCTGCAGCAACACATCGAACACATCCTGGTGCGCCTTCTCAACCTCATCGAACAGCACCAGCGAGTACGGGCGACGGCGCACAGCCTCAGTGAGCTGGCCGCCAGCGTCGTAGCCGACGTACCCCGGAGGGGCACCGACCAGACGCGCGACCGAGTGCTTCTCGCCGTACTCCGACATATCGATGCGCACCATCGCCGCCTCATCATCGAAGAGGAACTCCGACAGCGCCTTCGCAAGCTCCGTCTTACCCACGCCAGTCGGGCCCAGGAACAGGAAGGAACCAATCGGACGGTTCGGATCCGCAACGCCCGCACGCGAACGCCGCACCGCATCCGACACAGCCACGACCGCTTCCTTCTGGCCCACAACGCGGCCAGCAAGGATTGCTTCCATGTCCAGCAGCTTCTCGGTCTCACCCTGCATCATCTTGCCCGCAGGGATACCCGTCCACGCCGACACAACCTCAGCAATCACCTCAGGAGAAACCTCCTCCGTGAGCATCGTCCTTGACGATGCCCCCGCAGCCTCCTCAGCGTCCTTGACCTGCTGCTCCAGCTCCGGAATGCGGCCGTAGCGCAGCTCCGAGACCTTCGCGTAATCGCCCTCGCGCTCCGCGATCTCGGACTCGTTGCGCAGGTGCTCCAGCTCCTCCTTCGCAGCCTGCACCTTATCGATCTCCGCCTTCTCATTCGACCAACGCGCCTTCAGCTCACCAAGCTTCTCTCGTTGATCCGCCAACTCCTGGCGCAAATCCGTCAGACGCTCCTTCGAGGCCTCGTCGGACTCCTTCTGCAGCGCGATCTCCTCGATCTCAAGCCTGCGAACGATACGCTCCAGCTCATCAATCTCCTGCGGCGAAGAATCAATCTCCATCCGCAGCCGCGAACCCGCCTCATCGACCAGGTCAATCGCCTTATCCGGCAAGAACCTGTTCGTGATGTAACGGTTCGACAGCTCTGCCGCCGCCACCAGCGCCGAGTCCTGGATCCGCACGCCGTGGTGCACCTCGTAGCGCTCCTTCAGGCCGCGCAGGATACCGATCGTGTCCTCCACAGTCGGCTCGCCCACGTACACCTGCTGGAACCGACGCTCCAACGCCGCATCCTTCTCGATGAACTGGCGGTACTCATCCAACGTCGTCGCACCAACCAGCCGCAGCTCGCCGCGCGCCAACATCGGCTTAATCATGTTGCCTGCATCCATCGCGCCCTCGCCCGTGGCGCCAGCGCCGACGATGGTGTGGAGCTCGTCAATAAACGTGATGATCTGCCCGTCGGACTCCTTAATCTCGTCCAACACCGCCTTCAGGCGCTCCTCGAATTCGCCACGGTACTTCGCGCCCGCAACCATCGACCCGAGGTCCAGGGAGATCAGCGTCTTGCCCTTCAGCGACTCTGGGACGTCGCCCGCCACGATGCGCCTTGCAAGGCCCTCGACGATCGCCGTCTTACCGACGCCCGGCTCACCAATCAACACCGGATTATTCTTCGTACGACGGGAAAGCACCTGCACCACGCGTCGAATCTCCGAATCGCGACCAATGACCGGGTCAATCTTGCCCTCGCGCGCACGCGCCGTCAGGTCCGTCGAATACTTCTCCAGCGCCTGGAACTGATCCTCCGGCGACTCAGTGGTGACCTTCTTATTGCCGCGAACCGACTGGAACGCCGCCTTAATCGCCTCAAACGTGGCGCCGCGCTTCTTCAGCAGCTCCGCCGCGTCATCATTCCCGCGCGCGATACCCGCCAGCAGCACCTCAGTAGAGACGAACTCGTCACCGAGTTCGCCCGCCAACTCCTGCGCCGCGTTCAACGCATTCAGGCCGTCACGGTTAAAGTTCGGATTCGCCATATTCTGGCCCTCCGCCTTCGGGTAGGAATCGACCAGCTCAGCAGCCTCCTTCGCGACCGTCTGCGGGTCCACACCCGTCGCCTGCAGCACCGGCGCCGCGATGCCATCCTCCTGCTTCAGGATCGCCTCAAGTAAATGCGCCGGGCGAATATCCGGGTTGCCCTTCGCCGACGCCTGCTGCAGCGCCTGCTGCAACGCCTCCTGCGTTTTCGTAGTTGGGTTAAACGAAGACATGTCCGTTTTCCTTTCTCTTTGCGTTTTGTTTTGTTGTTCACTCTCCCTAACGCACGAGAAGTTGAGTCTGTTCCACTCAAGGTTGGATGTGGGGCGTTTTCGGGGGTGGCGCTGCAGATTTTGGGGCTCGGCGAGCCCTTGGAAACGCTCTGAAACCCCACGTCAAAACGCAAATGGTAGTAACAGGATTGTAGTAATCCCCGAAAATGGCCCCAAAAAGCGGATTACTACATTCCTGTTACTACCATCTAGAAAAATGCCGGCCCTATTCCTGGGCAGCCACGGCCCCTGAGCCGTGTTTCTTGGCGGGCACCCACTTCAGCGCGAACGCCACGACCACCACCGCAACGGCGATCAGGAACGACACCCAGCCGAACGCGGTGGTAAACCCGGCGATGATGGCGATTGGGGCGAGGATAGTCATACCGATCTCGAATGGGGCGAAGCCGACGTAGGCCACACCGTATTCGTTGAGAGTGCCGGACTTCAGTTTGGGGTCGACCATCTTGAGCAGGGCGATACCGGTCGCGACGGCGGCGGTTGCCCAGCCCCAGCCGAAGATGCCGCGCTCGAGCCAGTTTTCGCCGAAGAAGAGCGGGCCGGCCCAGGCCATCCATACGACGCAGAAGACGGTGCCGAGCACGAACATGATGAGCAGGGCTTGCCAGTACCCGGCGAGTGCTGCGGGGACGATGGAGGCGATGCCGAAGGCGATCATGAAGTCGGTGGCGGCGCCGGAGACGGTGGAGATGGTTTCGCGGTCGAGGTAGTTGGGCCGTTTGAAGGCGACGAGCAGGCCGCGGCCGATAAGGCCGATGACGAAGGCCATGGCGAACAGTGGGATGGAGACGTTGCTCCACATGCTCTTGATCCAGGTGTTGACGGTGTAGGCGATCAGCACGGTGATGAGGATGAATCCGGCGTGGAGTGCCAGCGGTTCGATGGAGGATGGGTTTGTGGTTGCGCGTCCGATGGAGGGGCGCTCGGACTCGGCGGCGATGTAGCCGGTGCGCAGGTCTTCGGGGAGGGTGCCACGGAGTTCGGTTGCCTTGCCTTTCCGGATACCCCAGTTTGCAACGATGACGCCACCAACGATAGCGACGAGGGTTCCCACGGTGGCGGAGGTGAATCCGATGGAAGACGCTTCGGCGATGCCGATGTCCTCAAGTGCAGAGCCGACGGCGGCGGCGGTGCCGAAGCCGCCGACGAAGCCGACCGGGAGCATCATGCCGAACCATGGTTCGGTGCCGAAGAATGGCGCGAAGAAGTACAGCCCCAGGAGGATGAAGATGCCCCACTGGCCCATGAACATGGCCGTCGAGTAGCCCCACATGTTGCGGGCGCCTGAGGCGACGGAGCCGCCGAGGTTCATGGAGTAGGCCATGGAGGCGAACACGACGGCGATGAGCAGCGTTGTGTAGGTGCCGACTTGGTCGGACCAGTGAATGACGCCGAGGACCTCTTGCCCGAGGATGAGCCCGAGCAGCCCGGCGGTGATCGGTGCCGGCAGGAGCAGCGCCTGTAACACTTTCAGTCGGTTTCGGAGCACGTTTCCGATGATGAGCAGGATGGAGATCCATCCGATATCCGTCAGAAGTGTGTACGGCGTGTAGTCCACTGCGGCACCTTTCTCTCTAATTGTTTCCCTGCTCACACTAGTCCACCTCACCGAGGCTGAGAAACAGTACCCTGGCCCTATGAGAAAGTTTGCCCCCGTCGCGGATGGCCCGAATGCGGCCGCATTGCAGGTGCTCGCGGAGCAGGATTCCGAGGTGCGCGCCACGCTGTTTGCGCGGATTGTGGAGCAGTATCCGCAGGCAGCGATGGTCTTCCCGGAAAGTGCCACGGAGGTGCCCCAAGTACTTGTCGACGCCACTTCGTTCACCCTCGCGTCCACCCAGGAGTCCGAGTCGGCGGGGGCAGCAATCCCTGAGGCAACCCTTACCCCGCTTCGCGAGTGGGCGTTGGATCTGCGGCGGACGGGGTTTCCGGCGTCGGAGTTTCCGGCGGTGGCGGAGATCGTTGGTGGGGTTGTGGGCGTCGATACGCAGGTGTTGGTGCGGGCGGCCCGCGAGATGGAGCGGGTGTCGCGGGAGGCTGACGAGGCCGGGGTGGCTGCGGCGTCGGTGGCGCAGGTGACGCAGGTTTCGCAGGATGGTTCGGCGTGGATCGTGCGGGCGGAGGCGTCCGCGGCGGTCGGATATGCAGCGGGGCAGGCGCTGCCGGTGATGCGCGCGGGCAACCAGGGCGAGTGGTGGGCGTGTGCGCCTGCGGTGCCGCCGAACCGGTTCGGGCAGCTCGAGTTCCACCTCGACGGCCCGGATGTGAAGGTCGGCGACTACCTGACGTTAGGGGCGGCGCGAGGCCCTGCGGTGCGGGCGAACCGGCCGAAGATGCTGCTCGTGGCGGTGGGGACCGGTTGGGCGGCTGCGAAGTCGGTGGTGTTCGGGCTCATCGAGGAACGCATCCGCCCCGAGGTGCACCTGGTGGTGTGCGGGGACGCCGCCTCCGATTTTTACGACACCCGCACCATCAACTCGCTCGCCGATTCGCAGCCGTGGCTGCAGGTCACGCGCGTCGCGCCGACCCCGGGCGAGTTTGGGGAGAGCTCCGCGAAGGCCATTTGGGTGCCGGGGTCGGCGTTCGTGTCGGCGCCGGGCACGTGGTGGGACCACCAGATCGTGCTGTGTGGCAAGGGCGCCGAGGTTGCGGAGTACCGCGAGGTCCTCGAAGCTGCGGGGGCTGACCGGGTCCTTACATGCGCGACTGACGCAGCGGTCCAGTTTCCGAGAGTCTAATAAGAGGTACGTCCTCCTGCACGGCCGCGACCTGCGCGATGTCGATGTCGGCATCGAGGAGCTCGGGGCCGTAGCCGGCCTCCACGATCCGGTGCCCGTCCGGCGCCACAACAGTGGAGAACCCGATGCCGGTCGGGCCGGACTTCTCGCCGGCCTCGGTCTCGTGGTTCGGACGGGACTGCCCGGCCGCCGCGATGAACGCGCCGGAGTCGAGGGCGCGGGCGCGCGTCAATAAGCGCCACTCCTCGAGCTTGCCTGGGCCGTCCGCCCAGCTCGTGGGCACCACGATGACGTGCGCACCCATCGCCGCCAGCTCCTTGAACTGCTCCGGGAAGCGGATGTCGAAACAGGTGGCCACGCCGATGGTGGCGTCACCGTGCCGGAACGTGAGCAGGGTGTCGCCGGCCTTGACGGTGCGGGACTCGTGGTAGCTGTGGGCGTCGTAAAGGTGCACCTTGTCATAGGTGAGGATGCGTGGGGTGTCGCTGTGGCCGTCGAGGATCAGTGTGGTGTTGTAGACGCGGTTGATGCTGCCGACGGTGTCCGCCGGGCGGAACGAGCCCGCCACGATGGTCACGCCCAGCTCCTTGGCCAGCGAAAACAGCCCCTGCGTGAACGGCCCATCGGTGTCCTCGGCCTGGTAGTCGAGGCGACCGGCCCCGAACGCGTGCGAGGCCGCCTCCGGCAACACGATGAGCGTCGCGCCCCGGCGCGCGGCCTCCCTGACCTGGGGTTCTATGCGCGAAAGGTTGCGCATTTTATCAGGTCCACTGGTGAATTGTGCCAATGCGATACGCATGTGGATAACTTTAGCGAATCTGAAATTTTATCCACAGGGTTTCAGGGTTTTTCCTTGCCCTGCTTCGGCGGGTTTTCGAGGATGGGTGCATGCATCTCTCAACGACTATCCCGTCCCTCGCCCGATCCCACCGCGTCTCCCGCACGTCGCTCCCCCGCGCTGAGCTGCGCGACAGCGCCAGCGCCGCCGCGTTACGCTCGCTGGAAAATCGCGCCCAATCGCTTTTCGACGCCTCCACCACCGCCCTCAACACGCACTTAGAATCCATCGCCTCATTTGCGGACGACTGCATCCACTGCGACACCCGCCTCGCGGAGGCGTTGCGCCATGTCTGATGCGTACCGCCCTGCCCTAGACGCCGGGCAGCTGATGGTCGCCGCGGGCGTGTTGGAGGGCGCCGTCGCCGAGTTCCGCGCGCGATCGCAGGCGTGCCACGTAGCTCGGTCCGACCTGGTAGGGGCGGGTTTTCGCGGGTCCGCACCTACCGCGGCCCTGCAGCGCCTCCAACGTGTCGACGCCACCTTCGCCCACCCTGTCGACGACCTCACCCAGGCCGCCAAGGTGCTGCGCCGCTACGCCACCTGGCAGGCGCGTCTCGACGCGATGGCCCGATCCCTGCGCGGCAGCCCCGTCTACGCGCTGGCCGTACAGGTGCTCAACGGGGTTTCGCGGACCTTCGACACGCTGTGCGCCGCCGAGCTCGAGGCCCTGTGCAAGGCGCACGAGCGGGACCTGGAGGCGGCGCGCGGACACGTGCCACTCATCGCACGTCACGGCATAGACCTTGGCCAGGTACACCGGACAAACCTGGCCACGCTCGACCCGGCGCGCCGCGAGCTCGTTGAGTCCGCGGGCGCGACCGTGCTCGAGGCCGGACCCGTGTCGGCGACGCTGGCGGTCGGTGACGTCGTGGACCCGGCGCGTGTGATCACCATGGTCGCCGGCGTGTCCACCGGCCGCCCCGAAGGCTTGAGCGGTGAGCTTGCCCGTGCGCAGTTCCTCGCCGAGCGCACCGGCGCCACAGTGATCCTCTGGCAGGGCTACGACCCGCCACCCAACGTGGTCAATGGCCTGGACCCCGGCCCGGCGCGCCGCGGCGCCGACGACCTCTCCGCCTTCCAACTCGCGCTCACCGACCGCTTCCCCAACGCCCACCGGGTGGTCCTCGCCCACAGTTATGGCACACGCGTAGCCACCGAGGCCGCCGTCCACCACGGCCTGCTTACCGACCAGCTCTGGCTCGTCGGCAGCGCCGGCGTCGCCGGTAGCCACGTGAGCGACCTACGACTGGCAGGGCCGGACTCGCGGGTGGTCGCCGTGGATTCTCCGGACGATCCGATCCTGTGGACCAGGTCCGGTCCGCAGGCGGTGCTGGGGGCGTCGCCAACTGATCCCGCCTACGGCGCACGCATCCTACCTGGGGTGACGGGCGGTCATAGCGCCTACTTCACAGACGAGGCCTTTGTGTCAGATCTCACACAATCTTTCGAGTTCCAGGAGGAACAAAGGTAACATGATAAGCGGTTAATTTATTCTTCAAATAAAAGGAGATTTTAGGAATGGCTCAGAACTTCGCCTCGGCATTCGTTGCCAAGCTGAAGGAGCTCGGCGTCAAGCGCATCTACGGCCTCGTCGGTGACTCCCTCAACCCGCTTTCCGACGCCGTCCGCACCCAAGGCATCGAATGGGTCCACGTCCGCAACGAAGAAGCCGCCGCATTCGCCGCCGGCTCCGACGCACTCGCAACCGACGAACTCGCAGTGTGCGGCGCATCCTGCGGCCCAGGCAACACCCACTTCGTCCAAGGACTCTTCGAAGCGCACCGCAACGGCGCAAAGGTCCTCGCGATTGCCTCACACATCCCGTCCTTCCACATCGGGTCATCCTTCTTCCAGGAAACCCACCCAGAAATGCTCTTCCAGGAGTGCTCCTCCTACTGCGAGATGGCAAACTCCGCCGACCAGGGCATGCGCGTCGTCCACAACGCCATCCAGAACACCATGTCCGGCAACGGCGTATCGGTCGTCGTCGTCCCAGGTGACGTCTTCGCACAAGAAGTCACCGCCGACGCCCCAACCCTGTCCGGCAACTACGCCACCGGCGGCAACAAGCGCGTCTACCCAGACCCAGCCGAAGCCGCCCGCCTGGTCGAAGCCATCAACGAGGCAGACACCGTCACACTCTTCTGCGGCTACGGCGCCAAGGACGCCCGTGACGAAGTCTTCGCACTTGCCGAAAAGATCAAGGCACCAGTCGGCCACTCCTTCCGCGGCAAGATGTACATCGAGTACGACAACCCATACGACGTCGGCATGTCCGGCCTCCTCGGCTATGGCGCCTGCCACGAAGCCTCCGACAAGGCAGACCTCTTCATCATGGTCGGCACCGACTTCCCATACACCGACTGGCTGCCCAGCAAGAACGTCGCCCAGATCGACATCGACGGCGCCCACATCGGCCGCCGCACCAAGGTGCACTACCCCGTCATCGGCGACGTCAAGAGCGTCATCGAAAACATTCTCCCGCACATCGAGGAGAAGAAGGACCGCTCCTTCCTGGACGCAATGCTGAAGCGTCACGCTGAGCTGCTGGAGTCGGTCGTCGGCAAGTACACGACGGAAGCCCGCGAAGCCCGCACCCCAATCCACCCAGAGCTCGCCGCCTCCGTCCTCGACGAACTCGCCGACGAAGACGCCTACTTCACCGTCGACACCGGCATGTGCAACGTGTGGTCCTCCCGCTACCTCACCCCCAACGGCAAGCGCGACGAATCCGCATCCTTCCTGCACGGCACCATGGCCAACGCCCTCCCGCAGGCCATCGGCGTCCAAGCCGCATTCCCCGACCGCCAGGTCATCTCCTGGTCCGGCGACGGCGGCCTCGGCATGCTGCTCGGCGAACTGCTCACCGTCAAGCTGCACAACCTGCCAGTGAAGACCATCGTGTTCAATAACTCCTCACTCGGCATGGTCAAACTCGAAATGCTCGTCCAAGGCTTCCCCGAGCACGAAACCGACCACGACGGCGTCAACTACGCCAACATCGCCGAAGGCGTCGGCATCAAGTCCTTCCGCATCGAAGACCCCGCCGACCTGCGCCCGAAGCTCAAGGAGGCCCTCGCCTACGACGGCCCCGTCCTCGTCGACATCGTCACCGACCCGGACGCCCTGTCCATGCCACCAAACATCACCTGGGACATGATGAAGGGCTTCACCGCCGCCGCAACCAAGACCGTCCTCGACGGTGGCGTCGGCCGCATGATCGACCTGGCACGCTCCAACCTCCGCCACATCGGCGGCGCAGCGTCGATCACGTTCAAGTAATGATGCGCTAGGTTTTGCGGCTTTGTGGCCTCGGGCTTTTGTCCGGGGCCACTTTGCGTTTTGGGGGTTGCCGGCCTCGCCCGCGTCGACCAGCACTTGCGTTTCCCCAGGTCGCGTCGTCTGTCCACGAAGCAAGTTCCCACGACCACTGCTTCTTCACACCAGATTCCGGGTTTTCAGCGAGCGGATTTACAAAAACCCAGGTCGGACAAACCCGATGTAGGAATTTGGTGCGCACCCTCCCCTGCCTGGCGCCCTCAAACCACTCAAAGCGTGGGATTCAAAGCGTGCGATGCAGGTCGCGCTCTCTCACTCAACCGGGCCGATTTCCGGCGACCAGCATCGCACTCCTTAAACACCTCGACACGAGCACTGCAAGCAAAATCCCGCAGCCCGACCGAACTCCAACGCCACTCGGCCACGAGGTGCACAAGCACTTACACCGCATAGTCGTAGATCTCGCCGAATGCAGAAGCCCGATGAGATTTATCAAAGCGGGACCAACCCAATCGTGGGATTCGGCTCCAAATACAAAACCATGCTCGGCCTTCTCGGTAACGTGGTAAAACTCGAGCGGGCAATCATCTGCGAACACCAGGCCAATGGGATCGCGAAAGCCAGCTCCCCGACGGCGAACAGGTGACTCAGGCGCGCGAGTGGGGTAAGTGAGAGGTCTGCACCAGCGACCTATATGTTGTCAGGATTCCCATGTCTGCTTCTGCGGATTCCATACCCCGGCCACGATTGACGCACTAAGAAGCGGGTTTAAGCACCCTCCGACGACGCCAAGTGCGGTTGCAAGATCGTGATACTCCGCAGGGAAATCAGCTGCTTGCCGCGCCTGCTTCGGATAGGCCTGGGACCACTGCGGACCAGGACTAATCATCTCCTTTGGAAGATCAAGACCGCGGTGGGTGGCTTCCTTTGTCATGAGTGTTTGCAAGAGCTTCGCATCGATGGATTGGCTGGTCACAATCCGGACCAAGTCGATGAGATCGTGGTACCGCGTTGATGGTTCTGCCCCGTGCAATTCGTAGCAGGCGCATAGTTTGTCGGCAGCAACGTTTTCAACCGGAACCATTCGGATAACTGCACCGGATGGAAGCCCCTCGTACTCAATGACCGGATTGATCGTCACAGAGTCAATCGGGGCGTCGAGATGCTGCTGCGTAGATATATCCACGCTGAAGGATACGACCTGCTGCGCCCCGATCCTGAGAATGACTTTGAATGATCCTCTGGTCCGGTCCATCGGGTCCTGATTATCCCTTGCCGGCTCTTGTAACTCGAAAGTGAAATCGGGATCTGTCGGGCCAGGCTCATCAACTAGCACCTGCAGCTCTCGGAGCGCTTCTGCAGGAGGGACTTGCTCCCGGCGCGCTAAGTCGATGTCGCGACTGCGTCGACCAGACCCGATCCGTAAGAGAAGGCTCGTCCCTCCTTTGAGGACCCACACACAGTCATCATGAGCAAATAATCGGGTCAGGAACATATCGAAAGCGAACTGGTGTTGGATATTCTCCACTGTCACTGACTGTCGGCGGGCTTCGTTACGAAGCTTCGCCAAGAGTTGCGTCCGCTTGCGAACAATACGGCTGACTGGTGATACCGCACTCATGATTCACCACCATCAGCAGAGTCTGACGCAGGGTGATGTTTCTTAAACAAAGCATTCACTGGAGCCTGGATCGCTTCCAACGTGGCGTGATCTAGTTTCCAGTCTTTCGAACGGAGGGTTTGCTGCGACGCGCCCTGCATCAACGTCGCTTCCTGCCCAGGGGTCGTATGCTTTCTCGATAACAACTCATCCGACAGTTGGCGCATCAGTGCTGACGCTACTGCTTCTCCAACGTCCTCCATCATGTTGGCCCAACCATCAGGGGTCGATTTCCTACTGTAGGCCCTAGCTTCTGTTGCGCTGTCATGCTCAGGGAAGCGTCGCAAAGATTCCGCCACCATCTCATCGCCCGAGCTACTGCCGTAGGAACCAGCATAGGGATCAACTACCCGCGCAACCTCCGAGGGGCTAAGACGCCGTTCGTGAATTCCGTCCGCAATTACGTGGTAAAGCTGGTCCCCATCAAGGCGATCTTTCGCCAGGTCGCGGATCGTACGCGCCACGGTCGTCACTGGAAGGCCACGAACTATCATCCAGTCCTCATCCTGAAGATCAGCAGTGCGATGAGACATGTCAGTCGCGGATGATTGCTTCCGTTTCGAGGACGTAAAAGTATGCGTTGCCGGGGTGATATCACCCAATTCAAGCACGCTGGCAGCCGAGACATGGGAGACAACGATCGGGTTTTCTGCATGGAGACGTTCCTCAGCGAGAATCCCCGGCCTGGTCGACAACCATGCCGCCCGGATCTCCGTCAGTGAATCTTCCGCCACACTAGAAAGGATGTACACACCTCGACGGATACGACGTATGTAATCCCCCTGCGCCAATCGTGTCATCGTCGTGGTATCAATCCCCTCCCTTGCCGCTTGGGCAGAGGTAACCAATCCATGTTGCAGATAGGAATACGCTGCCAAGATAGTCTGAGCTTCAGAAAGCTTCATGTAGCAAACATATCAAATACAACACTAGGAAGCTATGTTTACTACAGTAAAGATGTAGCAAACATAACATTTACGGACATTCAGCGATATGAAGACCAGACCCTCTCCATCCCAGGCTTGCGCTACACATTCATCAGATCAAGCACTTCAACAACCCCTCAGTGTCCTCACTTCTTGAGCACGACGCCCCCACGAGGCGACCCGCCTATCCACGACTCAACTGGGACTGCCAATCAATCAGCATCCTTGAAATAGTTCCCGCGCCCGGGAACCATTTGGCGTTTCAGGCCTGTTCCCGTCGACCAGCACTTGCGTTTCCCCAGGTCGCGTCATCTGTCTACGAAGAAAGTTCCCACGACCACTGCTTCTTCGCACCAGATTCCGGGTTTTCAGCGAGCGGATTTACAAAAACCCGGGTCGGACAAACCCGATGTAGGAATTTGGTGCGCATCCACCCCTGCCTGTCACCCTCAAACCACTCAAAGCGTGGGCTTTAAAGCGTGCGATGCAGGTCGCGCTTTCTCACCCAACCGGGCCGATTTTCGACGACCAGCATCGCACTCCTTAAACACCTCGACACGAGCGCAGCGAGGGCAAAACACAGCACGCACCAGCTCCCAAGAACCCCCAAACAAAAGAAAACAGCCCCCGCCAAGCATCAAAGCGAAGCAGAGGCTTTCCACTATTACCGCGCCCGGCGACGCGACCTGGCGGAGGATGGCTCCCACGTCACCAGCGCGGTTGAGCGTGGGACGTGAACGAGCTCCCCGCCGCGCGGGCGTGATTCCAGGCGTTGTCGCAGTTGCGCGTTTTCTTCGCGTTTGGCCGCCAGTTCCTCTTGGAGCTCGTCGATGTGTTCGGTGAGCTCGATGATGGTTTTGATGCCGGCGAGGTTGACGCCGTCTTCCTGGGAGAGTTGTTGGATCCGGCGCAGCATGGAGATGTCGCGTCGGGAGTAGCGGCGTCCGCCGCCGCTGGTCCGCATCGGTGTGACCAGGCCGATGCGGTCGTAGGTGCGCAGGGTTTGGGCGTGCATGCCGGTGAGTTCGGCGGCGACGGAGATGACGTAGTACTCCTCAGCCATGGTTATGCGCCTCCTGCCCACCCGGCGCGCGGGTCGAAGCCTGAGTCGCGTTCGGCTTGTTGGTAAGCGCGCAGTGCGCTGGTGGCGGCTGCGTCCAAGTCCTTGGGCACTGCGACTTCGACGGTGACCAGCAGGTCGCCGGCGTTGCCGGATTTGCGTGGCACGCCGCGCGCCTTGACTCGCAGGGTGCGCCCGTTGGGGGTGCCTGCGGGAACCTTCACGCGGACGTGTTTGTCCAGGGTGGGCACGGTGATGGTGCCGCCGAGGGCGAGTTCGCTGAAGGAGACGGGGACGGTGACTTCGAGGTCGTCGCCGGTGCGGGTGAACACTTTGTCGGGGCGGACGTGGACGGTGACGAAGAGGTCGCCGGCTGGTTTGCCGTTGGGGCCTGCTTCGCCTTGTCCTGCGAGGCGCACTTTTTGGCCGTCGACGACGCCGGCGGGGATGCGCACCGTGATGGTGCGGGAGCGCCGGACGGTGCCGGTGCCGTGGCACGTGGTGCACGGGTCCGTGATTACGTCGCCGGTGCCACCGCAGTTGGTGCAGGGGCGGGCCATGCCGAATGCGCCGGAGTTTTCGCGGACGTAGCCGGAGCCGTGGCACTGTTCGCACTGGGTGACGTGGCCGGATTTGGATCCGGAGCCGTGGCATGTGGTGCATGGGGCGTCGCCGGTGAGTTCGACGGGGAAGGTGGTGCCTTTGGCGGCTTCGCGGAAGTCGAGGGTTATTTCCGTCTCGACGTCCGCCCCCCGCGACGGCCGAGCG
Source organism: Corynebacterium pseudogenitalium (assembly GCF_024453815.1). Classification (NCBI taxonomy): domain Bacteria; kingdom Bacillati; phylum Actinomycetota; class Actinomycetes; order Mycobacteriales; family Corynebacteriaceae; genus Corynebacterium; species Corynebacterium pseudogenitalium. Next base: position 2,088,199 of record NZ_CP072934.1, read on the forward strand.
TTCCTGCCAGCAGCGCCGCCGCGGTTAAAGAGGCCACCGAAGAGATCACCAAGGCCGCCTTCTCCAGCTTGTCCAGCACCCCCGGCTCCTCCGAAGATGTCGGAGAGGTCGGAGAAGTTGAAGTCGCTCTGCCCCGTTTGGCGAAACCCTCCCGGAAAGCCGGGACCTCCTGCCCCTCCGAATCGGCCGCCGAAGCCGCCGGAGCTCATCATCGCCTTGAACTGGTCGTATTCTTTGCGTTTTTCTTCGTCGCCGACGACGTCGTACGCTTCTGCCACCTTCTTAAACTTCTCCTCGGCGGCTTTGTTGCCGGGGTTGGAGTCGGGGTGGTTTTCGCGTGCGAGCTTGCGGTATGCCTTCTTAATGTCAGCTGTGGACGCGTCTTTGGAGACGCCGAGGTCGCCGTAGTAGTCCTTGTTGGCCCACTCTTGTTGCATAGCCATCTCGCACCCTCCTTTCTCGGATGAATTTTGTTATTTCAAGTACAAAACCGGGGCGTAAAGGCCGCTTTTCGCGCACCTCACGCCCCGGCCCTGGGTTTTGTTGTTACTCGTTGTCTTCAGCAGGCTCTTCCGCAGGATCGGCGATGATGACCATTGCGTTTCGCACGAGTCGGTCGCCTACGCGGTAGCCCTTGCGCAGCACGGTGCCGATGACCTTGTTGTCGCCGGAGGACAGGTCTTGGACTGCCTCGTGGGTTTCAGGGTCAAAGGCGTCGCCTTCTGCGCCGAAGGCTTCGACGCGTTGCGCGGTGGCCACGCCACGGAGTTTGTCGGCGAAGGCTTTCAGTGGGCCTTCGTTTAAGTCTCCGTGTTGTTCGGCGAGGTCGAGGTCGTCGAGAAGCGGAAGCAGTTCGGTGGCAAAGGCTGCTTTCGCATGCTCGGCGATGGCCGCGCGTTCCCGCTCGGTGCGGCGCCGGTAGTTTGCGTACTCGGCGCTCACACGCTGCAGGTCTTCGGTCCGCTCAGCAAGCTGCTTTTCGACGTCATCCTGCTCGCCCTCGTCCGTTTCCGGTGCAGCGTCGGCGTCGACCTCAGCTTCGGGCTCGGCAGCTTCTGCTGCTACTGCCTCGGCTTCTTCGATCAGGTCTTCAACCTGCTCCGGTTCCGGAGTATTCGGGTTCGTCATGGTGACCTCCTTCTGCAGTGTTGCTGTTGTTTACTTGGTTTCGTCGGTGTCTTCGTCGACTACCTCGGCGTCGACAACGTTGTCGTCGGCTGCCTCGGCCTGGGTTGCGCCCTCGTTGGCCTGTGCCTCGTAGAGCACCTTGCCCAGCTCCTGCGACTCGGTGTTCAGCTTCTCGACAGCCGACTTCACCGCTTCAAGGTCATCTCCCTTGAGTGCTTCGTCGACGGCGTCGGCTGCCTCGGTGACGCGGGTCTTGAGGTCCTCCGGCAGCTTGTCGGCGTTGTCTTCCATGAACTTGCGCGTCTGGTAAGCCGCGGACTCTGCACCGTTGCGGGTTTCCTGCTCCTCGCGGCGCTTCTTGTCCTCGTCGGCGTGTGCCTCGGCGTCCTTGATCATGCGGTCGATCTCCTCCTGGGACAGGCCGGAGCCGTCCTGGATCTTGATCGTGTTCTCCTTGCCGGTCGCCTTGTCCTTCGCGGAGACGGACACGATGCCGTTGGCGTCGATGTCGAAGGTGACCTCAATCTGCGGAACACCGCGCGGTGCCGGAGCGATACCTGCCAGCTCGAAGGAGCCGAGCAGCTTGTTCGCGGAAGCCATCTCGCGCTCGCCCTGGAAGACCTGGATCTGCACGCTTGGCTGGTTGTCTTCAGCCGTGGTGAAGGTCTCGGAACGCTTCGTCGGGATGGTGGTGTTGCGCTCGATGAGCTTGGTCATCACGCCGCCCTTGGTCTCGATGCCGAGGGAGAGCGGGGTGACGTCGAGAAGCAGGACGTCCTTGACGTCGCCGCGCAGGACACCTGCCTGCAGCGCAGCGCCCAGAGCCACGACCTCGTCCGGGTTCACGGACTTGTTTGGCTCCTTACCGCCGGTGAGCTCCTTGACCATGTCGGTCACGGCCGGCATACGGGTGGAACCACCGACCAACACAACGTGGTCAATCTCGCCGACGGAGAGGCTAGCATCCTTGATGACCTGGTTGAACGGCGCCTTGGTGCGGTCCAGCAGGTCAGAGGTGATCTTCTGGAACTCGGTGCGCGTCAGCGTCTCGTCGAGGAACAGTGGGTTCTTCTCGGAGTCGACGGTGATGTACGGCAGGTTGATGGATGCCTGCTGGGAGGAAGACAGCTCGATCTTTGCCTTCTCAGCGGCCTCACGCAGACGCTGCATCGCCATCTTGTCCTTGGACAGGTCGACGCCCTGTGCGGACTTAAACTTATCGACGAGCCACTCAACAATGCGGTTGTCCCAGTCGTCGCCACCGAGCTCGTTATCGCCCGCGGTTGCCAGGACCTCTACGACGCCGTCGCCGATCTCCAGGAGGGAGACGTCGAAGGTACCGCCACCAAGGTCGAAGACCAGGATGGTCTGCTCCTTGTCAGCCTTCTCAAGACCGTATGCCAGTGCAGCTGCCGTCGGCTCGTTGACGATACGCAGGACGTTCAGGCCCGCGATCTGGCCGGCTTCCTTCGTAGCCTGACGCTGTGCGTCCTCGAAGTAGGCCGGGACGGTAATGACGGCGTCGGTAACCTCGTCGCCGAGGTATGCCTCTGCGTCCCTCTTCAGCTTCTGCAGCGTACGTGCGGAAATCTCCTGCGGGGTGTACTTCTTGTCATCAATCTCGACGGTCCAGTCCTCGCCCATGTGGCGCTTGACGGAGCGGATCGTGCGGTCAACGTTGGTCACCGCCTGGTTCTTTGCGGACTGGCCAACCAGCACCTCGCCGTTCTTCGCAAATGCGACGACGGACGGGGTGGTGCGCGAACCCTCAGCGTTTGCGATAACTACCGGCTCTCCACCTTCAAGGACAGAGACAACCGAGTTCGTCGTACCAAGGTCAATACCTACTGCGCGTCCCATTTCTACATTTCCTCCTGTGTTTATCGAAGTATTTTCTGAAGTTAATCCGAAGTTGAATCGCCTCGGCTCAACTTGACGGGAACCACTGTAGCAGAAGTTCCGCCAATCTTGAGCCTGTCGCGCTCAATTCTTACAACATGCTATCCAGAAAGTTATTCCCACTAGACTCAACTTTGTCTATTTTCCCAGTTCAAATGGCCTAAATAAGTTATGCCTGACAGGTCTGGCACAATGTCTTGGTATGAGCAACAAAGTTGAACCGCAGGAGGAAACACAGGCCACCGCGGCCGACGCCGCGCAGGAGCTTTCCTCAGAAAATGTTGACCGCAGCACGGTCATCGCCTCCGACGGGCGCACCGCGGCAGCTTGGGCGGCGAGGTTCATCATCATCGTCGCCGCTACCGCCATCCTGCTGTACCTGCTGAAGTACGTCTGGATGGGCCTGCTGCCGATCTTCCTGGCGCTCATCGTGTGCACGGTGCTGTGGCCGCCAGTGGACTGGCTGCGCAAGAAGAAAGCGCCGCCGGCGCTCGCGTCGGCTGGAGTCCTCGTGGGGGCCTTCGCCATCATCGGTGGCATCTTCGCCGCCATGGCCCCGACCGTGCGCACGCAGGGCACCCAGCTCGTCGACCAGGCGCAGCAGGGTATTGACCAGATCACGCACTGGCTGCGCGACAACGTCGATAACGAGCTCATCGATCCAACCAAGGTTCAAGAGGTCATCGACCAGGTCACGAACGTCCTGCGAGGCCAGGCCTCCAACATCGCGTCTGGTGTGTTCTCAGGCCTCGGGGCGATCGCGTCCGTCGGCACCACCTTGGCGCTGACCCTGATCCTCACCTTCTTCTTCCTGAAGGACGGCTCAAAGTTCCTGCCGTGGCTCAAGGGTTACGTCGGCGTGCGCGCCGGTTGGCACCTCACCGAGGTCTGCATGCGTTCCTGGAACACGCTGTCCGGCTTCATCCGCACGCAGGCGGTCGTCTCGGCTGTCGACGCCATCTTCATCGGCCTCGGCCTGCTCCTACTCGGCGTGCCACTGTGGCCGGTCCTGGCAGTGATCACGTTCTTCGCGGGCTTCGTCCCCATCATCGGTGCGGTCACGGCGGGCGCGTTGGCGGTGATCATCGCGCTGGTCTCCAACGGCCTGACCAACGCCATCCTGGTGCTCGTGCTCATCATCGTGGTGCAGCAGCTGGAGAGCAACATCCTCCAGCCGATTCTGCAGTCCCAGGCAATGGGCCTGCACGCAGCGATCGTGCTGCTCTCCGTGGCGCTCGGCGGCACGCTGTTCGGCATCGTCGGCGCGTTCCTCGCGGTGCCGGTCGCCGCGGTCCTCGCTGTCTGGTTCCGCTACTGGGCAGAGATGGTCTCGCTCCGAACTGGCGAAGTCACCCCCGACGAGGTCCAAATGGCCACCCAACAGAGCCAGACGTTGGACTCCAAGGAGGCCTTCAACGCCGTGCGCGAACACATGGCGCAAATGGGCAGGCGCTCCAAGAACTAAGCATGTAGCGCTATATTGTTAAGATAACTAGCTTCAAAAACCGAAAGGACATATTTCTATGAGTCTGCGCGTCGCTGTCGTAGGTGCCGGACCAGCCGGTATTTACGCATCCGATCTGCTCATCCGCAATCAGGAGCACGAGATTCACGTTGACCTGTTTGAGCAGATGCCTGCGCCGTTCGGCCTCATCCGCTACGGTGTCGCCCCGGACCACCCGCGTATTAAGGGCATCGTGAAGTCGCTGCACAACGTGATGGATAAGCCGAACCTGCGTTTCCTGGGCAACATCACCGTCGGCCGCGACATCACCATTGATGAGCTGCGCGAGTACTACGACGCCATCATCATCTCCGCGGGCGCTGTCCGCGACCGCGAGTTCCTCGTCCCTGGCGGCGACAAGTCCATCGGCGCCGGCGAGTTCGTCGGCTTCTACGACGGCAACCCGCGCTTCGAGCGCTCCTGGAACCTGGAGGCACGCGAGGTCGCAGTGGTGGGCGTCGGCAATGTGGCGCTGGATATCTCCCGCATCCTTGCAAAGACCGGCGACGAGCTGCTGGTCACCGAGATCCCAGACAACGTCTACGAGTCCCTGAAGAACAACAAGGCCGAGGTCATCCACATGTTCGGCCGTCGCGGCCCGGCGCAGGCGAAGTTCACGCCGAAGGAGTTGCGCGAGCTCGACGAATCCGACACCATCCAGGTGCTCGTCGACCCAGAGGACATTGATTACGACGGCCCCTCCGAGGAGCTGCGCCGCGCCGACAAGTCCATCGACCTGAACTGCCAGGTCCTGGAGCAGTACGCGATGCGCGAGCCGGATGATGCCCCGCACAAGATCCGCATTCACTTCTTCGAGTCCCCAGTCGAGGTGCTCACCGAGGGCGACGACATCGTCGGCATCCGCACCGAGCGCACCGAGTTCGACGGCGAGGGCGGACTGCGAGGCACCGGCAAGTTCACCGACTGGCCAGTCCAGCAGGTCTACCACGCAATCGGCTACCGCTCCGAGCCTGTCGAGGGCGTCCCGTTCGACCTTGAGCGCCACGTCATCCCGAACGACGGCGGCCACGTCCTCGGCGAGGACGGCTTCGAGGACTCCCTCTACGTCACCGGCTGGATCAAGCGCGGCCCGGTCGGCCTGATCGGCAACACGAAGTCGGACGCGAAGGAAACGACCGACATGCTCATCGCCGACGCCGACGCCGGCAAGCTCACCGCCCCGGTCCACGAGGACCCGGACGCGATCCTCGGCCTGCTCGACGAGCGCAGCATCGACTACACCACCTGGGACGGCTGGTACCGCCTGGATGAAGCAGAGCGCAAACTCGGCGAGGAGTGCGCCACCCACAGCCGCGAGCGCAAGAAGATCGTCGAGTGGGACGAAATGGTCTCCTACGCCCACCACAAGCAGTAAGCTGCTGGCTATGCGCCAGTTTTTGAAGAAGATCGCCGTTGCATGCGTGGGCGTCGCCACCGCCGCTTCCCTGCTCGCCCCCGCTGCCGACGCGCGGCCGGTGGTGAACCAGGGCGACCGCGTCCGCCTCGACATGGGGCTCGCCTACGGTATCTGCACCGTCGGCTACGTGGACCATGCGCGCAACCAGATCGCCATCGCGCGTCACTGCGTGAAGTTCCCGTTCCAGCAGGTGCTTGACGGCAGCGGCCGGCGCATCGGCACGGTGATCTCCTTCCCCGGCTGGCTCGTTTCCGCCGACGGCCCCAACGACTTCGCCTACGTCACCCTCTCCGGCGCTACCGCCGGCGCCAACCGGTTCTCCGGCAACGCGAAAGTCCACCCCAACGCGGTGCGCCCGGGCGAACGCGTCTGCTCCTACGGCGCCACCACGCGCCGCGAGTTCTGCGGGCACGTCACTGGGGTGCGCGGCAACATGGTGGCAACCTCCATCGCCGGGCCTCGCCACGGTGACTCCGGCGGCCCCATCTGGATCCCGGGCCGTGGCTTCGTCGCCGTCACCTCGGGCGGGGTATGGAAAGACAAGAAGTACTGGATGACCGGCTCCTACCCGGAGCTGTACTTCGGACCCGAACTGCTGTCTCCTGTTTCTATGGACCTTGACCAGCCCACGACGTCGTCAAACTCGATCCCGGGCTGGTACGCGCGGCAGCTGCGATAAGTTCGCCTAAAGTTTACTTTGGTGTTACCGACCGTGCACGTGCGCACATTATGGTGATACGTTGGCCCACACCTTGGGCCCTTTTTGGCGAGAGTTTTTTCAACGACAGGAAGCGCTTCATCATATGAGCATGGACACCGCGACAACGACGTTCACGCACCACCCCGACGGAGCAGACGCAGGTAAGAAAGACCCACTGGGTTTCCTGCCGTTCGGTGGCCCCTTCAAGACCTTCGTGGACTGGATGTCCGTCGTCGTCGCGGTGTGGCTGCTGCTCAACGCGGTGAGCATGATCGGCGCCGGCTTCCAGATGGCCGCCGGTGACCGCGCCGAGGAACTCTTCTCGTTTGCGCAGAACCCGTTCGTGGGCTTGGGCATCGGTATCCTCGCCACGGCGATCATGCAGTCCTCCTCCACCACCACATCGATTACCGTCGGCATGGTTGCGGGTGGCCTGCCCATCGAGATCGCCATCCCGATGCTCTTCGGCGCCAACCTGGGCACCACCGTCACCGCCACCCTCGTCGCGCTCGGCCTTTCCGGTAACAAGGAGCAGTTCCGCCGCGCCTTCGCGATGGCCACTGTGCACGACTTCTTCAACCTGATCGCCCTGGCCATCTTCATGCCGCTCGAGCTCGCCACCGGCTTCCTGCAAAAGACCTCGGGCGCGATCGCGCACTACACCAGCGGTGGTTCCGGCGGCATCCTCAACACAATCTTCAGCGGCATCGGCGACTTTGTCGACGCCATCACCGAACCACTCGTCTCCCTCGCCGAAACCGCCGTCAGCCCGCTGAGCCACGTGTGGGGCGGCATCATCCTCTCGATTGGCGGCATCGCCCTGATCATGGTGGTCATCGGGTTCATCGGCAACATGCTCGGCACCCTGCTGGTCGGCCGGGCGCAGGAGTTCCTGCACGCGGCACTCGGCAAGGGCACCCTCTCCGGTGTGCTTTCCGGCGCCGTCATCACCACGGCGGTACAGTCCTCCTCCACCACCACGTCGCTGACGGTGCCGCTGGCGGCGTCGGGCAAGTTCCACATGCGCGACCTGTTCCCGTTCGTGGTCGGCGCCAACATCGGTACCACGGTCACCGGGTTGATCGCGGCGTTTTCCGCGCCGCCCGAGGTTGCCGAGGTGGCCATGCAGACCGCCCTGGTACACACCCTCTTCAACACCTTCGCAGCGATCATCATCATGTCGGTGCCGTTCCTGCGCGCACTTCCCCCGAAGGGTGCCGAGTGGCTCGCCGGACTCGCCGATAAAAACAAGGTGTACATCTTTATCTGGGTCGGCAGCGTGTTCTTCGCGCTGCCACTGCTGGCGATCTTCATCACCAACTTGGTGTCCTAGGGCCCGACAAAACCCAAACTGTAGTAACAGGAATGTAGTAATCCGGATTTTGGGGGCCCCTTTCGAGGATTACTACATTCCTGTTACTACACTTTGCAGGTCTAGGACGGGCCACACCAGCCAAGTATGCTTAGGAGCTATGACCATGCCTCAACCGAATCCGAATTTTCAGTTCAATTACCGCATCGGCGACACCGACCGCAATGACGCGGTGACGGCGTTGTCGGTGGCGTTCGGTGAGGGGCGCCTGACCATGGACGAGTTCGATAGGCGGTGTGCGGCTGTCGCGAAAGCGGAGTACTCGCCGGACTTGATGGCGTTGTTCCAGGATTTGCCGCAGAAGCCGGGCCAGTGTCAGGTGCCGGCGCAGCAGGTCCAGAACTCCCCGGTGTACACGAGTGAGGACATTGAGCTGGCCCGCAGGAGGGGTCGCAATGTGCGCGGTGGTCTGATGGGCTTGTCGACGATCGCCAGCCTCGCTTTCATCGTCGTCTTTTCCGAGATGGGCGAAAACTTCCTGGCCGTACTGTCACTGCTCATCATCCCGACCGTGTTCATCCTGCTGTACGTGATGAAGGTCGGGCCGGACAGCTGGTACGCGCCCTCGGTGCGGCAGATTCAGCGGGCGCAGCGCCAGGCGGTCAAGATGCAGCAGTTGGAGTTGCAGTCGCATCAGGCGGCGGAGATCGCGATGCGGAAGCAGCAGCAGCGCCAGCAGATGGACCAGCTGAAGAACGATGCGTTGAATATCGCGCAGCAGACGATGCAGCGGTTCAACAAACGTGGTTAGGTTCGGGCGCTAGTATTGGCACATGGCCAACAAGAAGCAATCAGAAGCACCAGAACAAACAACCCCGCAGCACACGCCTTTTAAGCGGCACCGGCACTTTGACCAGGCCGAGAAGCTGAAGAACGTGTTTTATGACATTCGCGGCCCGGTGAGCGCGACCGCGGAGGAGATGGAGCGTGACGGCCACACCATCTTGAAGCTGAACACGGGTAATCCGGCCGTGTTTGGGTTTGAGGCGCCGGATGTGATCATGCGCGACATGATTGCCAATTTGCCGACGTCCCAGGGCTACACCACGTCGAAAGGCATTATTTCGGCGCGGCGTGCGATTGTGACGCGCTACGAGATGATTCCGGATTTCCCGGCGTTCGACATCGATGATGTCTACCTGGGTAACGGCGTGTCTGAGCTGATCAGCATGGTCACGCAGGCTTCCCTCAACGAGGGTGATGAGATCCTCATTCCGACGCCGGATTACCCGCTGTGGACGGCGGCGTCGACACTTGCGGGCGGCAAGGTGGTGCACTACAAGTGCGACGAGGAGGACGACTGGAACCCCTCGCTGGAGGACATCCGCTCCAAGGTGACCAGCAAGACCAAGGCGATCGTGGTGATTAACCCGAACAACCCGACGGGTGCGGTGTACTCGCGGGAGACGCTCGAGGGCATCGCGGACATTGCCCGCGAGCACGAGCTGATGATCTTCGCCGACGAGATCTACGACCGCATCCTTTACGACGGTGCCCAGCACATCTCCATGGCGGAGGTTGCCCCGGACGTGATCACCCTGACGTTCAACGGCTTGTCGAAGGCGTACCGGGTGTGCGGCTACCGCGCCGGCTGGATGGTCCTTACGGGGCCGCGTCGCCGGGCGAAGGGCCTTATCGAGGGGCTGGACCTGCTGTCCGGCACGCGCCTGTGTGCGAACGTGCCCGGCCAGCACGCGATCCAGGTCGCCTTGGGTGGGCGTCAATCGATTTATGAGCTCACCGCGGACGGCGGCCGCCTGCATAAGCAGCGCAACGTCGCCGTGCGCAAGCTGCGCGAGATCCCGGGCATTTCCGTCGTGGAGCCGAAGGGCGCCCTGTACGCCTTCCCGAAGATCGACACGGAGATGTACCACATCCACGACGACGAGCGCTTCATGCTGGATCTGCTCAAGAGCGAGAAGATCCTCATGGTGCAGGGCACCGGCTTCAACTACCCCACCCCGGACCACTTCCGCGTGGTCACGCTGCCGTGGGCGTCACAGCTGGAAAACGCCATCGAGCGCCTCGGCAACTTCCTGGCTGACTACCACCAGCACTAGCGGATGACTCGCCAGCCCGCCTGCTGCCAGATGGGGATGTCGAGGGCGTTGCGGGCGTCGATAATTACTCGCTTGTCGACGCCCACCAGCGGCTGCAGGAACGCATCCCACTCGGTGGCCAGGATGCAGAGGTCCGCGCCCGCGGTCGTCTGCGCGAGCGTGCCGGGAAACTCAAGGTCGGGGTAGGCGGCGCGGGCGTTGTCGAGGGCTTTCGGGTCGTGGACGCGCACGCGAGCGCCGGCGTCATGGAGGCGCTGCGCCACGTCGAGGGCGGGCGAATCCCGGATGTCGTCCGAGTTCGGTTTGAACGCCGCACCCAGCACAGCGATGGTGCGCCCCTCCAACGTGCCGAGCTCCCGTCGCACCAGGTCAACGATGCGGGCGCGGCGACCCTGGTTGATGGCGTCGACCTCCCGGAGGAAGCGCACCGAATCCCCGGCGCCGAGTTCTTCGGCGCGCGCGATGAACGCACGGACGTCCTTCGGTAGGCAACCGCCGCCGAAGCCGAGCCCGGCGTTCAGGAACTGGCGCCCGATGCGCGCGTCCATCCCGATCGCGTCCGCAAGCTGGGTGACGTCCGCGCCTGCGGCGTCGCAGACCTCGGCGACCGCGTTGATGAAAGAAATCTTCGTGGCCAGAAACGCATTCGCCGCCACCTTGACCAGCTCAGCGGTGGGAAGATCCGTCACCAACATTGGTGAGCCCTGCTCAATAGGAGTGGCGTACACCTCCCGCAGCACCTGCTCCGCGCGCCCACCCGGGCGCTGCCCCACCACGATCCGGTCCGGTGCCAACGTGTCCTTCACCGCGTGGCCCTCACGCAGAAACTCCGGGTTCCACGCCACCTCCACCGAATCCGGGAAGCGCTCCTGCAGGCAGCGCGCCGTGCCCACCGGCACCGTCGACTTCCCCACCACCAGGTGCTCCCCCTCAAGGATTGCGGAGAGGTGGGAGGTGGCGTCGTCAAGAAATGAAGTGTCCGCGGCAAGCCCTCCAGCAACCTGCGGCGTGCCGACGGCCAAAAAATGCACCCGCGCGAACCCCGCCACCTCGCGCAGATCCGTCGTGAAGCGCAGGCGACCCGACGCCGTGTGGCGCTGCAGCAATGTGTCGAGGCCGGGCTCGAACAACGGCGCCCTCCCCGACTGCAGGGCCGCAACCTTGCGCGCATCCGTGTCCACCGCCAGCACCTCGTGGCCGAGCTCAGCCATGCACGCGGCGTGCGTCGCCCCCAAATACCCCACGCCGACCACCGACAACCGCATACGCGAGGCCCCTACCGGAAGTTCAAATACGCCTTCGACGGCGTCGGACCCCGCTGCCCCTGATACTTCGAACCCAACGCGCCACTGCCGTACGGCACCTCCGCAGGCGACGTCATCGCGAACAACGCCAACTGGCCGACCTTCATCTCCGGCCACAACACAATCGGCAAATTCGCCACATTCGATAACTCAAGCGTGATGTAGCCCGAAAACCCCGGATCGATAAACCCGGCCGTCGAGTGCGTCAACAGGCCAAGCCTGCCCAGGGAGCTCTTGCCCTCCAGACGCCCAGCCAAATCCGCCGGCAACGTAAACTTCTCCAACGTCGACGCCAACACAAACTCGCCCGGGTGCAGCACAAACCCCTCGCCCTCGGGGACCTCAACCAGCGTGGTCAGATTCGGCATCTCCTCACGCGGATCAATATGGGTATAGCGCGAGTTATTGAACACGCGGA